>NZ_JBEYID010000024.1:0-148504 GCF_040635605.1 Streptosporangium sp. NPDC006930
CGGCTCCAATGCGCGGGGGGGCGCCCGGGCGGGGGCCCCCCGTGCCGCCGCGCCCACGCCCCCCCCGCGGGCGGTGGTGCACCACCAGGGGCCGCCCGCGGGGCCAGGCAAGACCGGCAACACTCCGCTCTCTTCCCACAACCATGAAACGACAGCTCCAATGACATCCGATGTCCTACCGTGGCGGCCACGCGGCCCACCTCGACCGCAGTTGCCCCACCAACCCACTCCGCACCCTGGAGACGCACATGACCTGGACCATGCTCGACCACCCCGGATGGGACCACACCACCACTCCATTGCGCGCCATGCGGACCCCCACCGGCACCTGGCTCATCACCCACCCCGACACCGTCACCCCGCTCAACAGCGACGGTGCCGCCCCGACTCTCGACACCTACGACCCCACCACCCTGCACGACGCGCCGCTCCCCGCGGGGCTGCGCACAGCCCTCGACCGGCTCGGCCCGGTCCGGAGGTGGCGTAACTCTGACCTGTGGGAGGCGCTGGCGACCGCGATCATCCGGCAGGTCATCCGCGCCGGACAAGCCCGCAAGATGCACCACGCGTTCCGAGCCGCCGCCGGCGACCGAGTTGGGGACACTGCGCTGATCCCTACCCCCGAGCGGGTGCTCGCCCTCCCCGACGAGGAGTTCACCGCCCTGGGGATGGCGTTCAAGCGGCGGCCACTGCGAGCCGCCGCATCCGCCTACCTGACCCACCATGTCGAGTGGGCGGAGCTCGCCCCCGAGGTTCTGGTCAAGGCCGTACAGGCGGTGCCACGCATCGGCCCCTGGACCGCCGGAGCCGCCGTCGCTGACTACAGCGGCGATTACAACCTCTACCCCTACGCCGACCTCGCCGTCCGCACCTGGGCGGCCCTGGCCGACCCCACCACCTCGTGGCCCGCCGACGAACCCGCCTTCGCCGCGCGCTGGCGTGACCTGGCCGGCCCGCATCTATCCACCTTGACTGTCCTGACCCTCGCCTGGGGAGACCACCATGCACGCACTGATCAAGGGAGTACCACGCACCACTGAACCACAGCTCGACCTGCTCCTCATCAACGCCCCCTGCGGGACTACGCTCTTCGCCCCCGCGTCAACGACTACACCCTGCCCGTCCTCGGTATGGCCTACATCGCCACCTACGCTGCCACCCAGGGCTACCAGGTGGGCGTGCTGGACGCCGAAGCCGCCGGCCTGTCCGTCGCCGCCACCATCGACCTAATCAACCAGGCCGCCCCCCGCTGGGCCGGGTTCAACCTGCTGGCCCCCACCTACGAAATCAGCGTCACCATCGCCGCCGCTCTCGATTCCGACATCCGCGTCATGGTCGGCGGCCACCACGCCAAGGCCATGCCTGCCGAGATCCTCACCGATCCCCGGCTGGCCCACTGCGACGCCCTCATCCTCGGCGAGGCCGAAACCCGCGTCGTCGAGCTCCTGGCCGACCACCGCAACCGCACCAGCCTGCCCGGCGTCATGTGGCTCGACACCGTCCTCGGCACGCCAGTCACCGGCGGCCGACCTGGCACCAGCCATCACCTCGCCCCGGACATCAACAGCCTCCCGTTTGTGAACAGGGAGTTTCTCGCCCAAGACCCATACGTCGCCGACGACGGGCGCATCGAGGCGAACATGGTCGGGGCCCGCGGCTGCCCGTACGACTGCTCGTTCTGCGGAGCCGCGGTCAGTGCGAACCCCGACGTGACGATCCGGGTGCGGGATCCGCTCGACATCCTCGCTGAGATGCACCAGCTTCGCGCCGAACGGCAGGTGACGGCGTTCCGGTTCGTCGATGACCTGTTCCTCGGCGCCCGGCGGGTGATCGACCAGATGATGGGCGCCTTCGCCCAGGCCCGTATCGGCGAGTGGGCGGTGTGGGACGCCACCGGCCGAATCAACGTTCTGCACCGGGCGCCTGACGCCACTCTCGACCTGCTCGCTGCCTGCGGGCTGCGGGAGGTCGCGCTCGGCATCGAATCCGGATCCGAGCGGATGCTGACCTACATCGACAAGCGCATCACCCGGGAGATGATCCTCAGCGTCGTCCAGCGTCTCACCAGCCGCGGCATCAAGGTGAAGGGCTACTTCATCCTCGGTTTCCCCACCGAAACCCGGGAGGAGATGGGTGCCACCGTCGACCTGATCCACCGTCTGTGGGACCTCACCGACAACCAGCCTGGAACGTTCCGGACCAGCGTGTTCCAGTTCCGCCCCTACCCCGGCACCCCGGAGTGGACGCGGCTCATGGCCACCGGCCAGTACACCGCTGACCAACTGCTCGACTACGCGCCCGTCGACCTCGGCGGCGAAGAGGCGCTGCGTGGACGTGACGAGTTCAACTTCAGCTCCGGTATCCAATTCGGGGAATCCTCCGAGGAAGAGATTCACCAGCATCTGGCCGATCTCGCTCTTGCCCAGCACGCCCGCCTTCAGGGGAGCATGTGATGCCCGGCTTGCTCATCACCCTGGACGGGCCCGGCGGCGCCGGCAAGTCCACCCTCGTCGCCCTGGTCGCCGAGCAACTCGCCACGGCCGGACGCCCGGTGTTGGCGACCCGGGAACCGTCCGACGGCCCCCTCGGCACGATGGCCCGCCAGCAGACCGCGACGTTCTCCGGGACCGCGCTGGCCTGCCTGGTAGCCGCCGACCGCTACCACCACTTGGAGACTGAGATCCACCCCGCGCTGGCGAAGGGGGCGGTGGTGGTCTGCGACCGATACGTGCCCTCCTCTTACGTACTACAGAGCAGAGACGGCGTCCCACTGGACTACATCCGCCAACTCAACGCACCAGCCACCCGACCAAACCTAGCCGTCCTGGTGACCGCCGCGGCGCCCGTCCTGGAGCAACGACTCGCCGTTCGGGGCGCGCATTCCCGGTTCGAACACGAAGGCTCCAGTCTCGCCGAGGCCACCTTGTACGAGGACTTGGGCGACATCCTGGCTGCCGATGGGTTCGCCTTCCATCGGATCGACACTGGTCATCTATCACCGCAAGACGCCGCTTCGGCCCTCACCAGCCACATCCTTGAGCTATCGTCACGGGCGTCACCCCATTGGGAAAGGCCACCAACCTTATGACGCAGCGCCAGCAGGTCACCGTCGATGTGCACGTGATCCTCGAACGCGACGGCCACATCCTGTTGTGCCTGCGCCAGGGCACCGGGTACGCCGACGGGCTGTACTGTCTGCCCTCCGGACACCTCGACCCCGGCGAGACCGTGATCGACTGCGCGATCCGTGAAGCCTGCGAGGAGATCGGGGCCGTCATCGCCCCAGGTGATCTGCGACCGGCCACCGTGGTGCACCACCTGTCCCCAGAGGGGCAGCCCCGGGTCGGATTCTTCTTCGTCGCGCTCCGCTGGGACGGCGAGGTAGTCAACGCCGAGCCGAACAAGTGCGCCAAGGTCGAATGGGTGCCCATCGACTTCCTGCCGGACAACACCGTGCCGTACACAGTCGCTGGGATCAGGCTCTACCGCGAAGGAGTCGGCATCGGTGTGCACGGCTGGCCCGACCCGGCAGTCGTATAACGCGAACACGGCCTCGGCCCTTCGAGGAAGAACCGAGGCCGTGGCCCGCAATACCCGGTTTCCAAGGCTTGGTGTGCGCGAACATGTGATTGATCGGGAAACCGAACGCCACACTGTGGATAACCCCTCCCCGTGGGGAAAAGTCTGTGGATAACTCAGGGGAGCAGTACCTCGCCGGCGAGGCCGGCCACGACGGGGATGATGCCCAGGAAGACGAACGCGGGCAGGAAACACAGTCCCAGGGGAGCGACGGCCTGGACCCCGACCCGTTGGGCGGCCGCCGCGGACGCGGCGCGGGCGACATGGCGGGAGTCGTCGGAGAGTCTGGTGAGGACATCGGCCACCGGTGCGCCACTCGACGCGGCCCGGCTCATGGCACGGGCCAAAAGGGCGAGCGGGCGCTCGGAGGCCAGAGCCCGCCAGGCGTCGTCCGGCGCGGCTCCCAGCCTCAGCTGGCCACTCACCCAGGCCAATCGCTCGCCCAGCGGCCCCCCGATCGCCTCCACCGTGACATCGATGGCTCCGGTGATCGGCTGACCGACACGCAGGCAGGCGACCATGAGGTCGGCCGCCAGCGGCAGATCCGCGGTCAGCCGCCGGCGTTCCTCACGAACTTCGGGTGGCTCCCGCCTGCGCAGGATCACCAGTGTGATCCAGAAACCGGCGACACCCATGACCACTCCCGGCAGGCCGCCCACCGTCAGGAACGCCGCCAGCCCCGGAGCGATGGCGGTCGCGAGCTCTCCCCGGCCCGGCCGTCGCCTCTTTCTCGGCTCCCGAGCCGTCCCCTCTCTCGGCTCCCGGAGCATCCCCCCAGGCCCTCGGAGCATCCCCGCAGGCCCTCGGGCCATCCCCGCAGAGGAGAACGCGGGTGCTTCTGTCTCCTTCCGCCCCCCAAGGGATCCAGTCGGCTGCCCCACCCCGTGGGATCCGGTCGGCTGCCCCACCCCAGGGAACTCGGCCGGGTGAGGTGAACTCCACACATGGCGGAGCCGGTCGGATTGTTCTCTCCGGGTGCTCCACAGTCGGCCGGCGATTCCGGCGAGCACCACGGCCAGCAAGATGATCATTACCTTTCCTCCCCACGTCCTGGCTTTTCGCCTCCCCTGGCCTCACGTTCCGGCTTCCTGACATTCCCCTGGCCTCATGTGCCTTCCTCACCCCCTGGACACGCCCTCTGGACACGGGCCTCAGCCCGCCCGAAGCTGCGGGTCCGGCCTTGCTCGGCAGGCGCGCCGCGAGGGCGACGAGATCCTTCCCTGTTGGCAGCCGAAAGGCGCGTCGGGACCCGGGCGTGGGCGATGTGGAGGGGCCTGTGCAGGTCGAGGGTGGCGGGCGACCCGCACGGGGCACTCCCTGGCCACGCCCTCTGGCCACGCCCTCTGGACGCGCGGCTGTCAGATTCGCTGAGCACGGGTGACCAGACGGTGGGTCCACCACAGACCACAGGCGTCGAGCGTGAGACCGACGACCAGGCAGCCCGCACCCGCCGGGCCGCCGAACAGGAAGTGCAGCGGGCGCATGCCAAGACCGACTGCCATCAGCAGACCGAGAACGGGCAAAGCCGCCAGCAGCCGAGCCGTGGCACGGGGACCGGCGAGCTGGGCGGCGACCTCGTGGCGATGAGCCTGAGCCTCTCGCAGAGAACCGGCGACACGGTCGACGAGAACGGCCAGACCCGCCCCGGCGGTCACGCTCGCCTTCCAGCAGGCGGCCAGCCCCCGAAACGCCTCGCCGCCGTGTTCGGGTGCCACGGCCAGCAGAGCGGCGGGGACGTCACCTCCGTCTCTCGCCACCGCGACCAGCGGGCGCAGAGCCACGGGATCGGGAAAACCCGCCGCCCCCACGGCCCGCGCCAGCGCCTCGCCCGCCGTCCGACCTGCCGCCAGCTCGGCGGAGAGCCCCTGGCACAGCTCGATCGACGCGATCCGCCAGGCGTCCGCACGCCTGGAAGGCCGTGCCCGCGCGGTGAACCTCTCGTAGCGGGAACCCCGCACGATCGGGCGGCGACGCCTCATCCGGCGCAGGCGAGCGGCGCCAAGGTCCGCCCCCATCCACAGCCACGTCGCCACAGCGGCGAGGACCAGGGCGGTCGCCATCATGTCGTCGGCCGTGACATCGACCGCGAAACCGACCACGCCCTCGGCTCGTCGAAGCCCGGACCACCCGGACCACCCGGACCACCCGGACCACCCGAGGCACCCGAGGCACCCGAGGCACCCGAGGCACCCGAGGCACCCGAGGCACCCGGAGAAGACTCTCGGCGGTGAGAGGACGCGAACACCGCCGGACATGAATCCGCGATGTCGGGAGAAAACTCTCGCGAACGCGAAGACTGACGTGAGGCCTCTCGGATATCCGGTGACGGACCGCGGGGAAGCGGGGAGGCGCCCCCTCCGTAGGGGATGCCCCTGAAGGAAGTGACCGATGAAGGAGCTCCGGCTCGGGAGGCTTCAGCTTGGGACGTCCCGATCCGGGACGCTTCAGCTCGTGATGTTTTTGGGGAGATGTGATGCCTGTGGCGGGAGGTGAGCGAGATGGGGACGCCTGGCGCTCGGGCCGCGAGGGCGGGCAGACCTGGGCCGGGGGTCACCTGTCCGTCCGGAGCGAAGGCGAGGGCCGATTCGGCCTCTACCAGCCCCGAAGGGCGACGGACCAGCATGCAGATCTCGGCGACCCGGCGACGCCCGTCGGCACGGTCACGGGTCAGATGGACGACGACGTCCAGGGCGGCGGCGATCTGGCTGTGGACCGCCTCCCGGCTGAGACCCGCCGCGCATCCCAGCGCCTCCAGGCGGGGTGGCACATCGGTCGCGGTGTTGGCGTGCAGGGTGCCGCAACCTCCCTCATGACCGGTGTTCAGGGCACTGAGGAGATCAACGACTTCGGCTCCCCTCACCTCTCCGACGACAAGCCGGTCGGGGCGCATCCGCAGGGCCTGACGGACGAGGTCGCGCAGGCCGACACCGCCCGCGCCCTCAAGATTGGCCGGGCGCGACTCCAGGCGGACGACGTGAGGGTGAAGCGGTCTCAGCTCCGCCGAGTCTTCGACGAGCAGCAGCCTCTCATCGGGGTGGGCCAGGGAGAGCAGGGCGGAGAGCAGGGTCGTCTTACCGGTACCAAACGTAAGACACACCTAACTTCATAAAGCGGGCCCGCCCGGTGCTGCGAACACCGGAACGGGCCCTGGAACGGCACTTCCCTAGAAAGGCACCACTCCTGATGGAGAACCGTACAACCCTCACCGTCGAGGGCACCCTCAGCACCACCCCCGCCGTGAACCTGCGTTCGTCCACCGGCATCGTTCACGCCGCCCACGACGGGCGCCCCGACTGCCCCACCCGGTTCCGCCCCTCCAAGCACGGCTACACCGCCACCTCGGACCCGGTCACCTGCGCCCACTGCCTGCGCAACCCCACCCAGGCACCCGCCGCCGTTGAGGCTGTCGAGCCTCCGGCCGCCGACGTCGCTACCCTCACCGAGGCGCAGCTCGACGGCGTCGCCTGCATCCGCTGCGCCAGCACCACCACGCCGATGGTGCCCGCCGGGATCGGTGAGCGCGGCCAGCTCTTCAACTGCACGAACCACCCCGCCGAGGAGGCCGCCCCCGCGCAGGCCAACCCCCTGCAGCCCGGCGTCTACATCACCGCGCCCCCGACGTACGCGGTCCGCTTCACCCGCAAGACCGGCAACGGCCCGGAGATCCGTACGTTCCCCTGCCTGAGCTGGGACCACGCCGGGCAGGAGCTCGAAGCCGCCCAGATCGTTCAGGAGCGTGAGGGCATCTCCGACGACGCGGTGATCCTCATCAACGGCCAGGCCGCCCCCACCCGCGCCTACTGGCAGACCGGGCCGTGCCCGGACTGGTGTGTCGGTCCTCACCGCGACAGCGACGATCCCGCCGAGCGCGAGCACCAGGGGCTGTATCTCTCCACCCGGCTCACCGAGACCAAGCCCGACCGGTACGGTCCCAACGCCAAGGGGGAGGCGTTCACCTGGCAGGCGCCGCCGATGATGGCCTGCCTCGTCCAGCATGTTCGGTACGCCGTGCCGAACATCGAGATGTGCCTTGGTGACCACGACATCAGCGCCACCCTCACCCTCGACGAGGCGGAGCAGCACGCCGCGAACCTCGTCGAGCTGGTCAAGCAGGGGCGCGGCGTTCCTCCTGTGCTGGCCCCTGCGGAGGGCTGCGTGCCGTGGTGCGTCAGGCACACCTCTGTCGACACGTGTTGGGGCGAGCAGATCGAGGCCACCCCGGGATACACCGCCGTCGAGCTGTCCTACGTCGCGGGTGACGGCGCCCGGGTGTACGTGAGTGGCGAGACCGAAGAGATGACGGTCGAGCAGGCCGAGCAGCTCGCTCACATGATCCTCAAGCAGACGGCTCGCGCCCGCGGCGTGACCGTTTCCCCATAGCGAAACGGCCCCGGGCCGGTGTTGGAGCACCGGCCCGGGGCCTCGACCTCAACCCCTGCACACACAGGAGAAGTGATCGTGGAACCGACCGTACCGAAGGCCGCCCCGCCGCGGCGATGCCCCATCGTCTGGTGCCGCAACAGCCACCCCGCCGGCGAACGGCGCGTGCACGCCGCCGACGTCACCACCATCGACCTCGGCGCCCACTACATCGGCGTCAACCTGCTGCAGATCGACGACCGCGACACCGTCGGCCTGGCGGTGCTGCGCGTCCACTACGGGCCGTCCAACAGCCTCGGCCCGGACTCGATGCTCGACATCCCCGGCCCGCAGGCCGCCCAGCTTGCCGACGTGCTGGCCATGCTCACCACCCACACCACACCGGACTTCATCGCCGCCCTCACCCGGGGCTCCGCCGTGCTGGGTGGCCGCGGCCTCGACTTCCGCCCCCGTACCTGACCGACGAGGAGAAGGATCATGTCCCAGGCTTCCACGCCCGCCAGCGCCACCAGGCCGCAGGCCGACCGCACGGTGTTCGTCGTCATCACCATGCAGAACGACGCGGGCACCGCGGGCACCAGCAGCCACACCCTGACCGTTCCGGCGGGCACCGGCCACGACGTCGTCTTGGTGCACGTGATGACGAAGTGCGTGCCCGAGCATCTGCGTTCCGGGGTCGTGCTGCACTACTCGGTTCACCCGGCGGTGATCGCGTGAAGACCACCAGCACACCGCCCCGCGAGCTGGCGGAGGTCGACGGCGAGATCGAGCGCGACGGGCGGCAGCTCGCCGCCGACATCGCCCGCCTGGACCGGCTGAGCCCCGGCGAGGTGGCGAGGGAGACCGCCCGCGCCGAGCGCGCCGACGCCCTCGGCCACGAGACCGACAACGACCGCACCTACCGGGCCGCGCTGGAGAAGCGCGCCCGCTGAACCGCCCCATGAACCGGCCCCGGACCCGGCGACCTCACCGCCGGGCCGGGGCCTCAACCCCACCCCTGCTCTGAACAGGAGAAGGATCCGTGAACCACCTTTCCACACCGGCCGCCGAGCAGGACCAGGCGGCACAGCAGCCGCCTCGCCGCCGCCTCTGGAAGCGCCTCACACCCCGGCTGCCGCGCCGCCGCCCCCAGCCTGCGCCGGTCGTGAAGACCTCGGCGAGCACCGGCACACCGGCGAGCGGAGAGCGGATCATCCTCGGCGTTGCCGTGGCCGTGCTGCTGCTCGTCGCCGCCGCCGCAGCGTACGTCTCTTATCACCACTTCTACGCTCTGGCGATCGCCCTCGGCGAGCGGCACGACATGGCGATCCTCTACCCCGCCATGTCTGACGGGGTGATCGTCATGGCCTCCCTGGTGATCCTCTACTGCTCGCGCCGCGGCCTGCCTGTGCCGGTCCTGGCAAAGGCCGCGCTCGCGTTGGGCGGCCTGGTCACCCTCGCCTCGAACGTGGCACACGGCTGGGACGGCGGCACCGGATCACGCCTGCTCAGTGCCCTCGCGCCGGTCGCGTTCATCGGCGCCTACGAACTCCTCATGTGGCTGGTACGCAACGCCCGGCCCGCCGCCGACACCGCCGTGCCGGAGCCCGTCGAGCGGGTGGTGTACCGGGACGTGCCGGTCGAAGTGCCCGTCGAGGTCGAGGTGCCGGTGCTGGCCGCCGACCGGTTCGAAGCGGCACGCCTGGTCGTCGAGGACGCCCACCGGTCGGGCCGCCGCATCCCGGGGCGACGAGCCCTGTCGGACCGGTGGGGCATCGAGATTCGGGAAGCGGTGGAGATCCTTGAAGCGGCGGCACAGGAGTTCGCTCCGCCCACCACTCCAGAGCCGTCCGCCGTGCCGTCCTCACCGAAGGCCGAGACTCCCTGGCGGAAGGTCAGCGAGGAGGCCGAAGCGCGGAACGCTCTGGCGTTCGCCGGCAAGTTCACGAAGGACAACCTGCCGACCGAAGCCGAGTTGGACGCGGCAGGGCTCACCGAGCTCGGCAAGGCTGTGTTCCGCAAGGCGTGGGACATGCCCGACTCGGAACAGCCAGCCGAGGACGGCGAACAGCCGTGGGATGCCCCCTGGGGTGACGAACCGACCGACGAAGAGCTGACGGCAGGCAAGACGCCCGCCGAGATCTTCGCTGGGCCTCCCATCAAGGTCCTTCGGCGGCAGTGGCGGGAACGCGAGTGGCGCAACCGCACCGCCGCCATGAACGGCCACGGCCCCGCTGGTGGTGACGCATGACCCGCTGGGAGTACCTGGTGCGCGCCAGCCTCAACGAGGCCGAGCTGACCGCGCTCGGCGTCGACGGCTGGGAGATGGTGTCCGCCGTCTACAACTCCGACCGCATGATCACCATCACCTACTTCAAGCGGCCCGCCACCGGAGGCGCCCGGTGACCGGTGAAAGCGCTCCGCCCCGCCCCAGCGTGTGGGCGGGGCTGTGGGCTGTGCTCCGCCTGTTCCTCACCGCGGCCGATGACCTGCTCGCCGCAGTCGCCGGCACCCGACCCATCCGCTACGACGTCCGCGACGCCGCCCAGGTCATTGGCGAGGCGTACCGCACCGGCAAACACCACGTCGCTGAGGGCGACGTCATCGACGATGAGGAGGATCGGCGATGACCGCCGACCGGCCGGGACGCTCCCGGATCCCTGAGCTGTCCAACATCCCGTGGGGCGGCCCCAAGGCCATCACCGCGTACGCGCAGGTCGGCCGCGCGCTCGCCCGCGACCTGGGCGAAGAGTTCCACCTGGGCGCTGACGAGCTGTACGCCGTCCTCATCCGCTCCTACAAGGGCAACCCGCTCCTCGCGTTGCTCGGCGCCCCCGACGTGCGGATGCGCGCTCGCCGCGTGGTGCGTCGCCTGCAGCGCGCCGCCGAGTTGCAGAAGGGTGCCGGGGTCGAGCTGGTGAAGTTCCACGCCCAGTTCCGTAAGGAGTTCATCGACGTGTTGCCGCAGGCCAAACCGGAGAAGCGCAAGGCCGAATTCAACTGGGACGACGTCTGATGGCCGGGCGTGCGAGCACGAAGGAGCTCGCCCCGATCGACCACGAATCCAGCATGGCGAAGGTCGCGGCGAAGGAGGTGTCGAAGCTCGTCGTCTTGGGCGGGCCGTGGGTCGTCGGCATGCTGACGTTCGGCGTCGGATCCGCGTTCCACTTCATCCTCGACAGCGACGACCCTGACGTGATCGCGTGGACGGTGTTCCTGCTGGCCGCCTCCGTGCTGGTGCTGACCGCGGTCACCTACGGCCAGTCGCACGCCCGGGGCGTGTGGGGGCGCACCCACACCACGCTGACAACCCTGTTCGCGGGGCTGTGGGTGACCGCGGCCACGATCAACGGACCGGCCACCGTCGTCACTGGCCGGCTGATGCTCATCGGTGGCTTCACCCTCGCCCTCACCTGGAACATCCGCACCATCATCCGTCTGAAGGGTGTCGACGTCGCCGCAGTCGCCGCCGACCCGCTCAGCGCGCTCTTCGGAGCGGGTGCGGAGCGGGCGGGGATGGCGATCGAGGCTCGCACCACGACGGCGACCGAGCACAAGGTTGAGGGCGTGGTGCAGCTGGAGCAGGGCAAACAGACCGCCGAAGACCTGCAGCGCAAGGTGCCTTACATCGAGTCGGGGATCCCGCTGCCCCCCGGATCCATCACCGCCTCGATCGACCCCGACGACGCGTCGAAGGCGCACATCACCATCTCGGACCCGCGGGTGATGAAGAAGCCGATTCCGTGGCCCGGACCGTCCCGGCCCGGGGCGTCGATCGCGCAGGCCCTGCGTACCGGCCTGTGGCAGGACCTCGACGAGGTGGCGCACATCATCGTCGGCCACCACGTGCAGATCATGGGGCAGACCGGATCCGGCAAGAGCATCGGCGGCGCGTGGAACTACATCGCCGAGATCGTCACCCGCTACGACGCCGCGGTGTTCGCGATCGACGTCACGAAGGGAGAGCAGACGCTCGGCCCACTCACGCAGGCGCTGCACCGCTTCGAGACGACGAAGGCCGGGGCCAAGGCGCTGATCCGGGAGATGCAGGCGAAGGTCAAGGAGCGCACCGACCAGCTCGCCGCCATGGGCCTGCAGAAGTGGAAGGAGGGGTGCGGCCTCACGTACTGGGTGTTGTGGTTGGAGGAGTGCCCCGACATCCTCGACCTGCTGACCGACAAGGAGATGGATGCTTTCCTGTCGCTGCTCAAGGCGATTCGCTCGGCGGGCGGCACGGTGGTTCTGAGCCTGCAGCGATCGGACTACACGCAGATGCCCACCCTCGCCCGCGGGCAGCTGGCCAAGCTGTGCTTCGGTGTCGAGTCCGGTGCCGATGCGGCGTTCGGGTTGTCGGAGTCGCAGCAGGACGCGAACGCCCGCCCGGAGTTGTGGAGCAACAAGCAGCCCGGCATGGCCTACCTCGACGCACCCAGCATCTCCGAGGCGCGGATCGCGATGCCGCAACGCACCTACGCCTGGGGCATCGACACAGCGGGCGAGTTCGACGACGAGCGGGCGAACGAGGCGATGCGCGCGCACGCCGCCCAGTGGCCGGCCTCGGCGAAGCAGGTGGACGCGGGGACGGCTGAACTGTCCCGGCTGTCCCCGGCGGAGCACCTCGAGAGTCCTCACCCCGAAGACGACGACCAGGAGGAAGAGGTGGAAGACGTGGCCGCGGAGTATCAGACCGTCGACGACCCGGACCCGGAAATCCACGCGGGGCTCGACGACGAGATCCCTGACCTTCCCGAGGGGGATCCGCCGTGGACGTTCGCCCCGCCTGCGGTGGAGATGACCGCTGCGGAGCGCGGAGCGGCCCTCCTGGCTCATCTGCAGGAGCTGTGGGATGCCGGGGATCGGGATTTCGCGACGCGGGACCTGAGGCCGCTCTGGGAGTCGACGGACATGACCCGCCAGTGGGCGCAGAAGCAGCTGAGGAAGCTGGTAGAGGCGAGCGTGCTCGGCTACGACGACGGCGAGCAGCGATACCTGATGGAGGAGCGGCCCGACGTCGGCTGAGCGCTGGTGCTTCCCCACGCGTACGGCTGCGCGTGGGGAGCACCCGAACAGCTTTTGATCTTGCTGCCACGGGGTGCAACAGCCCGGGTGCCACGCCCCTGCAACGGCGGGTGCCACGGGGGTGCAACGCAGGGGTGCCACAGACTGTGGCACCCCTTCTGACCTGTAACCCTCTCCCGCGTGGCACCCCAGCCCCTGCGCGAGGGTGCCACACCCGCCAGAACCATGTTCGTCCAAGCAACCCGGGAGACGCTCTCAGCCGTCCCACAAGGCCCGCGTATCCCACTCCTCCCCGAAGGATCCCGCCCGTGCGTCTTCCCCTGGCTCTCACCGCCGCCGCGACCCTGCTGGTTTCCCTCACCGCGTGCGGCGGGCCGACCACCGACCTCGACGCGGCCGGCGTCATCGAGGCGATCGCCGGGCAGGGGCTGCCGGTCACGCTCACCGTGACGTACACGGCGGAGACCGACCCGAACAAGCAGCTGGGGCGGCCGAACGGCTACGCGTCCAAGGCGGCGTTCACCGACAGCCGCATCAACGCCGCCGACGTGGCCGGCAAGAAGGAGGGGGATGTGGAGCTCGGCGGCAGCGTCGAGGTGTTCGACGACGCCGACCAGGCGCAGCAGCGGGCCGACTACATCCAGGAGATCGGGAAGAAGCTGCCGATGCTCGGCGAGTACGACTATGTGGCGGGGCCGGTGCTGTTGCGGGTGTCGAAGGAGTTGACGCCGGACCAGGCCGAGGCGTTCGAAGCGGCTCTCGGCGAAATCGTGCAGTAGCGGATCTCAAGGGTGCCCCGTCGAAGTCGGCGGGGCATCGTCATGTCCGGGGCCGAATCCTCATGTCCGGAGCTCAACCGAGTAACTACCGGGAATTCATGTTCCCGCAAGCTACCGATCGGTAGAGCGACGCTCACGCGTCCTGCGGGACAGAACTCCCCGACCTGCTGCGCCGCTGTCGGCCAGCCCGGTTCCTCGCATGATGAAGGCCCCGCACCGTAGCCTGAGGTTGTCGAGACGCTCAGGAAGGTGAAGGGCCTATGAGCAACGCTACCAACGAACCCCTCGGTCCGGTACTCACGGTGGGGCAGCGGATCCAGTTCCTCCGCGAACGGCGAGGCATGACCCGCGAAGTCCTCGCCGGTCTGGTCGGCAAATCCACGTCATGGCTCAAGCAGGTCGAAACGGGCCGCCTGCAGCAGAACCCCCGGTTGCCGATCCTCCTGCAGCTCGCCGAGGCGCTGCGTGTCCGAGACCTTTCAGAGCTGACAGGGGACCAATCCATGCCAGTGCGGATGTTCACCGGCCCCGGCCATCCCGCGCTTGAGGACGTGCGGTCTGCGATCAACTCGACGTCGCTGGTGCCGACCGGTGCGGTGCAGCCGGTGAGCACGTTGCGCGCCCGCTTGGATGCCGCCTGGCGGACCCGGCACGCCTCCCCTGACCACCGGACCGCGCTCGGCCATCTGCTGCCGGGTCTCTTGCGTGACGTCCAGCTCGCCGCGGCGATGTACCGCGACGCCGACCGGCGCCGGGCGCTCGCCCTGCTCGCCGAAACCTACGGCCTCGCGCAGATGTTTCTCGCCTACCAGCCCGCCCAGGACCTGCTCTGGCGGGTAGCTGACCGGGCGCTGGTGGCCGCCCAGGAGTCAGAGGATCCGCTCGCGCTCACCTGCGCTGTGTGGTTCCTCACCCAGGCCCACCGGGACACCGGTGACTTCGACGCCGCCCGGCACATCAACCAGCAGGGCATGTCCGCCGTTCAATCGCACGTCGACGACGCCGGGGTGGATCTGCTCGCCATGTGGGGTGCGCTCTCCTTCGAGCTCGCGTTCACCTCCGCCCGGCTCGGCGAGACCGGCGAGGCGTGGCTGCACTGGGAAGAAGCGGCCCGGATCGCCGAGCGGCTCCCCGCGGCCTACTACCAGCCGTGGACGTCGTTTTCGCGGGTCATCATGGACGCTCACGCCGTCACCGTCGCCGTCGAGCTCCACCAGGGCGGCGAGTCCGCGCGGCAGGCCGACAACGCCCTTTCCGCGCCGATCCCTTCTCTGCCGCGGCGAGGCCGTCATCTCATCGAGGTTGCTCGCGCTCACCATCTGCAGCGTGACCATGCCGCCGTACTCGGAACGTTGGAGCTCGCCCAGCGCGTCGCACCCGACACGATCAAGTACAACGGCTACGCGCGCCGCTTGACCTTGGAACTCACCGAGGGGCCGGCGTCTCTTCGGCCGCAGGCGTACGCGTTGGCTGACCGAATCGGCCTTCTGACCTGACCGCAACGAGGGGGCACAAACCATGCCCCTCGGCGCTCGGCTCGCTGCATAGCGTCACGTGTCTCCGGACACAGACGCGATGAAGGAGCCACGTGAACGCGCCCCTGCTGCTGACCGTCGACCAGGCCCATGCCCTCGCCGCCCACATCGGCCGCGCGTTCCCGCCCTGGCGCGTCTGGCAAGTGGCCGGCATCTGGTACGGGACCGGCCCGTGCCGGATTCCGGAGTGCGTCTGCTCGCGCACCCTGCACGCGCCGGATCCGGCCGGTCTGTGCCGTCAGCTCGACGAGGTGGAGCAGGCCGGGCGGGCACAGCGGGGAGTCGCGGCATGACGACCAGCACGCCGACGCAGCTTCGCAAGCCGTACGTCACCCCGTACGCCGAGGAGAACCTTGGTCTGCCGCTCGCCTTCGAATGGGCAGACGGAGCACCCCGGCTCACCTACCGGGACGCGCTCCCCCAGGAATGGATGTTCGGGGCGTTGTGGGCTCGATGCGGCACCGCGCGGACAGGGAAAATCCTGTGGAACCTAGTTCACACGCTGCGCCAGCGCCGATGCATGATGCGAGGACTGTGCCGCGTCTGCGGGGAGTCGGCCACCGACCCCGACACCGGCCGCGTGTGGTGGATCCTGCCCTCCGCGCTGGCCGACGGCTTCCGCTCGCCCTGGCCCACCGCTCACCCACCCACGTGTAAGGCGTGCGTCGGCGAAGCGCTCGCTTCCTGCCCGTACCTGCGTAGGGAAGTACCGGTCGTCTGCACGGCCGGCGACTACACCCCGGTGGCGGTGCTGGCCAACCTGTATGGCCAGGACGACGACGGCCGAGTGGTGGAGACTCGCCACCAAATCCCGGTGGGCCTGGGCGAGTCCCACCTGCTGAACCGAGCACTGGCCACCCAGCTCATCGTTCAGGTGAGCGACCTCCAGCCCGTGGCCTAAAGCTCCCCACGGGCGGTGGCGCAACCAGGGGCCGCCCGTGGGGGTTGAACGCGGTCGAGCGGCGTCTCAGGGACGGGACGCTGCTGAACAGCCGACCGCGAAAACGGCGCCCCTGCTTTGACTCGTCCTCAGGCAGGGGCGCCGCTATTTCGTCACCCCTCATGTGCTCATGCGGAGACGCTCCGCAAGTTTGGTCAGTGAGGTGCCGTGCCTCTAACTGGAGCGATGACCCCACCTCCCCAACGCATTTGCCGAACGCCTGAGGAATCCTTCCAAGCTGGCTGGGACGACGGCGCGAACGACCCGCCACTCACCGACCGGCAGTGCACCCTTATCGCGGCCCTGCTCGCCCCCATCCTGCGGGAACGATTGCTCTTTTCGAGGGCGTCAGTAGCAACGTCCGAAATTGCCTTGAGTGCTCGCCCGGAAACAGCCTCACCAGCTGAAAAACCTGGTGGCCCAACCTGGTCAGCATGACCGGGCAACCGAGACGTGTTCGGCGACGTCCTCTCTCGCCCGTGTCTCCCGCCCCTGGAGTACCTACATGCGCTCCCTTCGCGTCCTCACAGCCCTCGCCGCGCTGGTATCGGCCGCTCTGCTCGTTCCCCCTGCCCAAGCTGCGACAGTCGCGCAGACATCGGCCGCGACGATCTACCGCGGGGAAGGTGATCAGGTCGTGCGGATCCGGGCAACAACGAAGCCAGGCATCGTGAAGATCAGCCACAACGGTGAAGGCCACTTCGCAGTGTGGACCCTCAAGCCGTCAGGAACCGAAGACGACCTTCTGGCCAACGAAATCGGCGTCTACAAGGGGACCTCCCCGTTCAACACCGACACCTCCAGTAGAACCGCCGCGTTCAGCATCAAAGCCGACGGCGCCTGGACTCTGCAGGTACTGCCTCTGACTAAGGCACGCGCTTGGTCGACCACCAGCCGGGGAGACAGTGACGACGTGCTCCGGTTGAGCAGCACCAGCCGCGGCCTGCGCAGTTTGAAAATCCGCCACAGCGGCGACGGCCACTTCGCGGTGTGGACCCTGGACGCGAACGGCCGGACCCGCGATCTGCTGGCCAACAAGGTTGGCACCTACGCCGGCACCGTGTCTCTACCGCCGGGCACCCGGTACGCGTCGATCAAGGCAAACGGTGCCTGGTCGATTGTCCGTAGGTAGGTCTGGCATGACAGGACCCCGCCCCGGCGCAAAGGGCGGGGTCCTGTTGCGGTTCAGCCTCGACTGCGGCGCCGCATCGAGATACGGGCAGCAACCTCAGCGATGTCAGCCTGTTCGCGAACCTGCATGTTCTGAACCACCACCGCCGGACCACCGCCACCTTCACCGCCCGGCCCTGCCACCGGCCCGCCAGCCGCTGTGTTGTACGTCGCCGAGGAACTGCTGACGTGAGACGTCTGCGTCGGCCTGGAGACCCGAGACCAGTTGGTTACGGTCGAGGAACTCGCCGTGTTCGACACCGACGAAGACGTGTTCGACACCGCGCCTGACATGGGCACCACAGCCTGACCCATCAGCCGCGCCGTCTCGTCGAGGACTTGCAAACCGCGGGTCCGCTTGGCGGGGTCGAGCGGAATGAACGACTCCATCCCAGCCTCAGCGAAGATCACATCAGGTCCGGACCGTCCGCTGATCAGCTGTGGTGAGGTGGCGATCCTCGCCGACGGGTTCGCCCCCACCGCGCGGATACCGCCGGCCGCCATGTAATCCGGGCGGCCATCGGCGTACTGAATGCCGCCCCATGCGTTGCCTCTGGCGCTGGTCGGGTTGTCGCCGCCCACGAGCTTCAGCTGTGCGCGCCGCTGCAGGTCTTCCAGCTGGCGGGCAACAACCTTCAGCCTGGCCTCGGCTTCCGCTGTATCCATGTCGATTTTGATTTGCTTCGACTTCAGTTCCGCGAGGACATCCCGCAGGCCCTTGCCGCCCTGCATCGCCTTCTCCGCGTCGGCCGCGCTGATCCCGTACGCTGCGGCGAGCAGCAAGATCTGACTCTTCGCTTCGCTGGACTTGCCCGCCAGCTCGGCGAGCTTCGGCAGCTGCTCCACGACCTTCAGCGTCGCGTCACCTGTCTTGCCCGACAGCTTTTCCGCACCGTCAGCCGCGAGCCGGATGGACTCGATGTAGCCGGTGAACTTCTCGCGGGCAAGGATGACGGCGTCACGCTGCTGGTCCGTCATGCCGCGGTTGATCACCAATTTGCCGTTCGCTGCCTCGATCGCTCTCGCAGCGTCCTTGTACGCGGTCTCCATGTTCCGGATGGCCTGCAGCGCGTCTGTACGGCCCGCGAAGGTATCTATGGACTTCTGTAGGCCGTCCATCTTCTGCTTGGCCTCGTCGATCCCAACAGCCGCGGCAGTCGAGGCGATTCCGGCGTTGCCGACGGCCTCGGTGTACTGGGGGAAGATCTCCTTCAGCTTCCCGACCGGTACGCCCATCGCTTCGGCCTCCTGGGCGAACCGGGCGAACGCCTGCTGAGCCTCACCCGCCCGACCATTGGCAACCAGGTTGGCGAGCTCCTGATCCATGAACCCGATCTGTTCGGCGCTCTTGTCGAACTCTGTCGTCCCGAGCGTCACCACGTTCAGCAAACCGAGGTAGGAGGTCTTGAACCCCTCCAACGGACCCGGATTAGCGAGACGACTGATCGCCTCGCGGAACGACTCGCTTGTACCGCTGGCGCGGCCGAGCGCCTCACCCCAGGAGTCGACGTTCTTGACGACGGTGTCGAGAGAGTCGCCCCACTGCTCGGCGAGCTTGCCGCTGAGCTGCCCCGTCTTCGCGAACTCGCTCATCTCGTTCGACATGCTGCCGAGCTTGGTGTCCAGCCCATTGAGGCTGTTGTCCAGCATGCCCAGGGCAGTGGTGGCCGCCAGCACGCCACTGACCGCCCCGGCGGCCTCGCCCAGCTTGGACAGCTTGCCCTTATTCCGCTCCGCGGCGGAGCCGGCCTTGTCGACGCTGCCGCCGAACTTCTCCCAGATCCCCGCCGCGGCACTCACCGCCTGGTAGCCCTTGGCTGCGATAACCAGCCCAGCGATCGCGAGCGCTACGGCCTCGATTTCGCCCGGTGAAAGCTTGCTGAGGACCTCGGCGAGCGTGACGAACACACCGAGTTTGATGGCGGTGCCGAGCTTGATCGCGGCGACGATCAACCCAATCGCCTTGGCTGCCGCCTCGTACTGCGCCGGCGTCAGATTCGCAAGCACCTCCGACAGCTCCACCAGGAGGTCGAGCATTCCAGCCCCTGGATCAGCGGAACCGGCCAGCAGATTACTGATGGCTTGGCCTAGGTTGCTGACGAGTTGCCCGACCTTCGGCGTGACCTTCTCGGCGTAGTCCATGAACTTCACGAACCGGTTGTCGTCCCCCAGGCCCTGACCCCAGTTCTCGAATTCCTGGGTGACGTTCTTCAGCCAGGTCAGGACGTCATCGGTTTTCGGAGCGAACGCTTCGAGGATCCCGGCCAGCCCGCCGAGCAGGTTGCCCATGGAGGTGCCCAGGCCGTCGATGGCTTTGGGCGCCATCACGGTCATCGTGTCGAAGAACCGGGTCCACTGCTCGTTTTCCAGGCCCTCCGATGCTCTCTGCGCGAGGGTGGTGAGCGCGAAAGCCGACGACTTGATCACTGGGGTGCTGGCCTTCATACCGGCAGTCATGAGTGTCAGACCGGAACGGATCGTCGGGAAGATGTCCGGCTGCAAAGACCGCTGCCAGTCGAGGTATTCGTCACTGAAAGCCTTAATGTCCCGGGCGAGCCGCTGCTCTTCCTTGCTGAGCTGGCTCATCTTCGACGCGGCCCCACCAGCGGCGCCGCCGGCCTGCTCCATCGCGGCCTTCTGCTGCAGCAGCTCCAAGCGGAGTTGCTGCTTGGCGCGCAACTGGTTGCGTTCGGCTTGGCTGACGGCGTGCTGGGCATCGGCGACCCTTCGCAGGGCGTCGCCGATGTCGCGCTGGGCTCGCGCTACCGCGTCGCTGGCCTGGCGAACTTCTCGTTGGGCTGCGGCGCTGTCGCGGGCGGCTTGAGCGCGGGCGTCGCCGAGGGCTCGTTCGGCGTCGGCTTCGCGGCGGGTGGCCGCCTCGACCGCTTCCTTTGCCGCCCGGACCTCGTCGGAGCCCTCGACACCTTCCCGGTTGGCTTTGGCCTGCTCATCGGCGAGGTCAGCATTGCTTTCCTTGAGCCGCTTCAACGCGAACTCGGCTTCGCGAACCCGTAGCTCGGCGTCTTCGCGGTCCAGTGCGGTCGCACCGGAGCCGGGGGCGTTGACGCGGGCGAGGTCAGCCTGAGCGCGGCGGATACTGATCTGTGCCCGCTCCTCCGACAGCGCGCCGCCCTCGGTCGCCAACGCCAGGTCTTCGAGGCGCTCCAGGGCGCGCTCCCGCGCCCGCGTCAGGTCCTCAAGGGCCCGCTGCGTAGCACGGTGGGAGTCGGCCGCCGTGCGTTCGGCATCCGCGACCCGGCGAGCCCCGGCCTCAGCGGCCAGACTGACCCGCTCAGCCACCAATCCGGCGTTCTCCTGAGCCTGACGTAGCGCGTCCTGGCGGTCCTTGACGTCCCTCAGAGCGTCACCAACGCCACGCTGAGCCATCCGGACACCATGAGCGGCATCCCGTACCCGGTCGTGTGCCTGCGCCATACTGAGCGCGCTGGCAGCCGACTCTGCGGCCTTCTGGGCGGCGGACACCATGGCGCCACCCGCACCGCCCGCGGCTGACTCGGTTTCCCGTAGAGCCTCGTTGACTCGGCCGATGGCGGGCACGGCGGCGGCGGCCATACCAACGGCGCCCAAGCCTGCGGCGGTGAGTGCTCCGCCGAGTACACCGACGCCGACGGTAACCGTCGTCACGGCGGGCAGTGCCGTCAGCGCGGCGGCCACCGCGGCGATCCCCAGCAGAGCCCGGCCCGTGTCGGCGTTGACCGCGACGTTCGCTTTCCGCCCGTTCAAGCGGGACACCTCGGAGCCGACGGCGCCGAGCTTAGCCTGCGCGCCTGCGGAATCCGCGTCGACCTCGACCTGGGCGGTTTCCCCGCCGAGCCGATCCACCTCGCGCTGCACCACGCGCAGTTGCGCCAGCGCCGCAGCGGCATCGGCTCGCACGTCGATCTCCGCTGACGTACCGAGACGCTCCAACTCCAGCTGGATCGCCCGTAGTTCACTGAGAGCGGCGACGGCACTGACATCAACGTTGATCCGCTTGTCGGCGAGGTCCACCAGTCCTTGACGCAGGGACGCGAGTTTGATCTGCGCATCCGAGGCGTCAGCGGCCAACTGCAGGCTGGGCAGCGACTTAGCGGCGGCGGTGACGTGCCGGGTGAAGCTCCGCATGAAGGCGCCCGCGACCTCTTCGGCCTGCCGGGGGGCCTTCTGCTTTTGCTTGCGGGTCTCCTGCTCGAAGGGCTCCCAGGAGTCGCCGAGACCGTCACGGAGTCGCTTCGCCGCGGCTTCCGCCTTGGCCATCTGCGCAATGAAGGGCTTGACGTCGGCCGAAAGTCTCACAGTTACCGAGCGATCAGCCAAGGTCATTCACCGCCCTTGCTGGCGCGGTACTCATGGAACTCGCGAGCCAGCTCCGTAAGGAGGGCGTTCATGTCGCCATCCGGCTCACCCCTGCGGATCAGCCAGGTCGCGACCACCAGGCGCCTGAGCGCATCGAGGACCTCAGCGAGCACCAACGACTCACCCTCAAGGTCGGGCCGCAGGAAGTGACAGATCCCGCCGAGGCTCATCAGGTCGATCTCGCCGAGGTCGGCCACCACGCGATGAAGCCGCATCAGGGCGCCCTGCTGATGCGCGGTCAGTTCTTCGAACGTTTGTTCAGTCATGAGTTGACGCCCTTAGGGGGGTGCCGAGACCAGGCGCAGGGCGCATCATCAGCGAAGAAAGGGACCGCCTCTTCGCCCTTCGTTCCGCGCACCGCTGACCGAGAACACCAGGAGTGAGAGCTTTAGCGGCGGCAGTGACGTTCACGCCCAACCTCGACACCCGCCTCAGCCCGCCACCGTCGCCGGCGCGGGAGCCTTGTTCTTCGCGGCGATCGCCGCCGCCTTCTGCTCGATCTGGAGCGGCTTGCCGGTGTCCGCGAGCCGCTCCAGGTCGGCCGCCTGCGTCTCTGCCGTGGTCGCGCGGAGCCGGGTAAGCATGGTGCGGGTGCGGTGAGGCCAGGTGCTTCCCGGCGGGCAGCCCGGCGTGAACTCACAGCCCTCGTGTTCGGCGAGTTCGGCGAGGAGCTCCCGCGTGCGGGCCTCGCGCTGGTCGGCGTCAGCCCGCAAGCGAACCATCTCCGCACGGTGCTCGCCAGCCCTGGCGCGAAGAACATCCCGGCGCGCGTCGAGGAGCTGTTCGGCCGCGGTGACTGCCGTACGCCGAGCCAGCTCCAGGCCGGTTCGCAGCCTCACGATTTCCTCGGTCAGCGTCTCGGCCTCGCCCGGCTCGTCGACCAGGCGCACGGCGGCCTGCTGCTCGAACGTCTCCAGTTCACCCTCCCGGGTGACAACGTCCTGCTCGCAGCGGGCCGCGTTCTTCTCGCTGCGGTCGATCTGGGAAAGTGCCTGCTCGACCGTCATCGCTTACCTCCCACCGCGCGAATCCCCAAGCGGTCGACCTCGCGAAGCTCGACGAGCTCGGAAACCTTCCGTTCGGTCCTGCGCTCGGTCAGCGGCGCGCGACCGGCCGCCGAGCGCTTGACGATGCCCTTCTCCAGCAGCAAAGGTTCCTGGGAGCCGAAGACCCGCGCGTACCGGCGCAGAGCCGCGATGCCCTCAGTGACGGACATCGCGGCATACTCGCCGTGGATCTTGTTCTTGATCCACTCCTCAGCCTGGTCATCGCGCCAGCTGTAGAAGCTCTTCGCGGCGCTGACTGCCTCATTGAAAGCGGCCTTGAGCTGAGCGGTTTCGTCCTGCCCGATGCGGACGTCGCGGCTCTCCTTGGCGAGCTCACCCATCTCGGCACGAACCTGCGCCTCGGTGCCACCTCGGCCGATCACCGCGACCTTCGCCGCCGACGGCGAGAGGCCCATCCGCTCATAGAGAGAAACGGCCTGGTCGAACGGGTGCTGAGCCGCAGCCTCGCCTCGGCCCTGAGCGGCGATGCGCGCCGCCTCAGGCGACAGCCCTAGGGACTTGAACCCCTCGGTCAGCTGATCCTCGTCGAGAATGCCGCTGCGCTCCACCTCGCTCAGGGCCGCCGACTCCGACAGTCCGAGCTTTCGCCAGTCGTTGTAGTACTCCCGGGCTTGCCCGGTGAGTTCGTTCTCCTTCACGCACACCTCCTGCGCTCGTCCCGGTACGCCAGTACCGCCAATGAGTCCAGCCGCCACCGACCGGCAACCCGCCGGCCCATGCCGCCCTCAGCGAGTTGCTGCGCCCGGCGGCGAGACACTCCCAACACGCGGGCCGCCTCGTCGGTGCTGATCTCTTCGCCCCACTGTGGCCCGGTCGGATCATCTGAGGTTTCGTCGTTTCGCTCATCTGGTCCGGCCTGCGCGTATGCCTTCGCGGCGCGACGAATCGCCTCCCGCATAGCCTCGACTTCGGGATCGGAGAGGCGGTCGAGCGGCTTAGCGACGAGGGGGGCCGAGAGGATGCGGTTCAGGATGTCCGCAGCGTGGCCTGACACCAGAGCGGCGCCATCGACGTACACAGGGATCACTCGCCCTCGGCCAGCACCAGGCGCGCGATGAGGGACGCCAGATGGTCAGCGACGACCTGTTCGCGGGGCTGGCCGAACCGTTCGGCAATCTCTGGGAGCCGGGACTCTCGGATCTCCTCGAAAAGACCCGCGAGGAGGGCCGAGGTGTTCTCCAATTGAGCCAGCAGTACCGCCCGCGCCTCCTTGGCGTCGAGGCTGGCGACGAGCAGTGCTACGCCGTGGTGGTCTCCGGCTTCGCGGAGGCGGAGCAAGGCGAGAGCGAGTCGACGCGCGTCCCGGTCGGTGCTCAACGGGCACCGTCCCTGTCTGGGGCGGAGCTGAAATGGTCGGCCGCGATGGAAAGCGCCGACTTGCCGCTTATCCGCTCGATTGCGTCGGAGACCTTCGTGAGCAGCAGACGGCCGTTCTGAATGCGACGCCATGCCGTTGTACGCGGGATCTTCATCTCGTCCGCTACCGCGTCCACTGACATGCCGCGGTGGTCGTGCATGAAAGCAGCCTGGATTTCATCGGCCCGCACCTTGTCCGGCTTGGGCTTTCTTCCGGGGACGGGAATCACTGGCCGTTCATCCGCCGGCACATGCTCATCGAAGCGGGCCGCAGCGGCTTCAAGGTCGGCGGCGATGGCATCGATGACGGCCTGCTTCCACGGCCAGTAGGTCATGCCATACCAGGAGTTTCGCCATGCCCGGCGCTCTGCGTACGTGAGGTGCTGCGGTGCCTGGGGCGGGTAGGGCGCCCATCTCTGCTTCGGCGGCCAGGTCTTCATCTTGCCCCGGTGGACCCACCAGAGCGTCATGGTGTCCGAGTCGCTGGGACTGATCGCGCCGTATGTTCCGTCGGGCAGTTCCAAGTCCTTGTTCATCTGGGGTCCCTTCCTTGAGGTAGGTGAAGTGGAACGGAGGATTTCGCGTGGGGTTCCCCGGGCTTGGTGTTCCTGCGGAACGGCGTCAAGAGGCTTTGGGTTAAGTTGACGGCGGGCCCGCCCGGGGTGACGTGCTCGCCGCTGTGGAGGCCGGGGACGCGCTGTCCCCGGCCTGGTGGGTTAAGGCGTCGGGTCGGGTGGGAACACGCCGTACTCGCGGTGGAGGCCGCGCAGGACCTCATAGGCGACGTCGGTTCCGTAGCGGGCTTGGAGTTCCTTGGTGCGGCGCTTGGCTCCGGGCTGCCATTCGGCCGGCAGGGTGTAGTGCCGTTGGGCGCCAAGGGCGATGAGTCCGGCCTGGCGCTCCCACTCCGCGTGGAAGATCTCGATGGAGGGGGCGATCATCAGGGCGAACGTTCGGACGGGGACGATGTCCTCGCCGTGGAGCGGGTCTCCTGGCTTGTCGAAGATGCCGACGTGGCGGAACAGGTCTTCGTATCCGGGGACGGGTTTGACGGGTCGGCCGTGGTTGCTGCCGATGTTCGGGATGGTGGTCACTTCGACTCCTCGATGGGGATGTTCGGGCCGCGGCGGGCCTTGTGGCGGGCCTCTTCGAGGGTCAGCTCGGTGTGGAACATCTCGGCCGCCGTGGTGGGGGTGCCGTCGGAGCGCATCGCGGGCAGGGTGCTGAGGTCGCCGCCGCCGAAGAACTTCTGTGCCGCGTGGGCGAAGAGGTCGCCCATGTTGGTCATGAACTCCTTGCTCCACGGGCTGTCAGCGATGAAGGCGAGCAGCCGATCGCGGGCGATGAGCCAGTCCCCGTAGAGGTCCCACTTCTTGCCGCCCGCGTCGGGCTTGGTTCCGGGGTAGTCGTCGGCGTGGTGGATGACGAACCACAGGTGCAGGTCGCAGTAGGCGCGCATGCACTCCCAGCCGAGCATGCCGTCGCCGCGCTCTTCGTCCACTTCCCGTTGACCTTGGATGCTGTCGAGCTGCTGTTTGCGCGCCCACTCGCAGGCTTCCCAGATGGGAACGCCGAGCGCTTCGGCGACCTCGCTGAGGAGTAGGTACTCCTCGTCGGCGCTGATGAAGTGGACGGGCGCCTCACCGAATCCGGCGAGGTCGATCATGTGGCCGGGTTCGGCGGGCATGAGCGGGGTCGTCTTGGCGAACTTCTCCAGCGCTTCCACGGCGCGGGCTGTCTGCTCTTCGGGGCCGTGGTCGAGAAGGTTGTCGTCATTGCGGGCGACGATCGCCGCCGCGAACTGGTGGAAAATCTCATTCACGTCGCGGTCCTTTCGGTTCATGGGGCCTAGTACCGGCATCCGGGGTGTGTGGTGATCCCTGCTTTGACGAGCGCCGGATCGAGGGAGTGGCCGCATTCCTTGCACATGCTGGATTCCGGTGACAGAAGCGAAAAACAGGGGCTTGACCTGGGGAAACACCTGTCACCGGAGGTGGTGACAGGTGGGTGACAGAACCCCCGATACGCCCCCTGACCTGCGAAAACATTTGTCACCGGGGTTGTGGACACTTTCCCGAAGGGGCTTCTGTCACCACGGAAGGCTTTCGTCACCGCTTTGTCACCACTCTTGGTGACAGGTGTATGTGCAGTTCAGAGGCGATTTCGAGGACTTTTGTCACCGTGTCACCACCCCTTCGGGGACACGTGGTAGACAACCGGCTTCCGACCTCCGGTCGAGGCGACTTCGGCCTGCCGGATGTAACCGTGATCCTCCAGTAGACGCAGCACCGCAGAAACCTCTTCGGCGCCGTCGAACCGGCGATGCATCGCTCGGTGAACGTCGCGCGGCTTGAAGTCCTTACGCTCTCCGATCCACTCCAAGACGGCGTGGGCCTTGTCGAGCAGCGGGTGAGCGCGCATCACCCCGAAGGCGGCCATGGCGTGCTCGGCGTAGTACTTCGCAAGATCGATGGCACGGCCCATGGTGTCCTCACCGATGGGCATCTGAGCACCGCGGGCGGGGTTCTCCGCCAGGTGCAACAACCCAGCGAGACGCACGGTGTGACCGGCAAGCTTGGCCGCCCACTCGCGTAGCGCTTCCAAGTCACCGGTTCCACGACGGAGACGGGGCTCAATCTCGGTACGCCACTCGGTGTGAAGTTTGAGCGCGGCAGGGGTCAGAACAATGATCGCCGGATCGGTCCAGGCGGACAGTCCGATGATCAGTCCCATGATGGTGTCGTTGTAGTCGCGGATCACGCCCTCGTCGAGCAGGTCAGGTGTGGTGTTGCGGAATCCGACCTTGTCCGGCGGGACAGCGAACAGCAGTCGAGCGAGAGCACCACGGCCGGCCATCTGCTTTTTCGCCGCGATGTCTTGCAGGAGCTGCGGCTGTAGGCAGATGCCCATGGTCAGCGCGGGACGCTCAACGAACTCTTCACGGCCCCGCCGGTCGACTTGGAGCCGATCGCCCGCATGCCCCTTCAAGACGAGTTCAAGGTTGGGCTTACCGGAGTAGCGACCCATGACGATCTCGAAGAATGACCCTTCGGCCGACAGGATGGCCAGACGTCCGCCCTGCTCGGCAAGGATCGTCGCGGCCTGCTCGGGAACCACGTCGTCAGCGGTAAGCCGCGGCTTGACCGGGATCTCCATCTCCTCGGCCATACGTACCGCGTCCATCGCCACAGCGATCTCGTCTTCGGTCTTGGCGAGCTTGCGCGCCGCCTCGGCGCGGGCCATGGCGTCGCGCTGCTCTTTCTCGATCTCCTTGATCTGTTCCTTGGCCGCCTCTTGGAGTGCGGTTTCTGCAGCGAACACAGGGCGGAGCATCATCCGGAATCCAGGGCTCTTGCCGGACCCGGGCGGCATGGCAATGCCGATCTGGAGATTGACCGGCTCACGCCACTGCCCGCGAACCAAGACCTCAGCGCGCCCACCAGCGGCGGTCGCCAGTACGGCCAGGGCCAACCCGCCGGGCAGATCCTCGGGAACCTGGATCTCCTCGGCCACGCCCCGGATCATCGCCGCGATGTAAGCCGGGAAGGCGTCAGTGGGAAAGTCCGGAAGCGCGGTGCGGACGCCGAGCGGGACCGGGTCATCCCAGTCGTCCGAGGGCGCGGGCAGCGGCCCGAACACAGAGTCCAGAGGGTTCGCGGTCGGCTTCTCCTCACACGTGCAGTGGTCTGGCTTCTTCTCGCACCGAGAGCACGCCTCGTAGCTTCCCCATCCCTCCGTCTGATGGGGGACAGAGACCAGCGACGCACCGCAGCGCTTGCACTTGGTCACGCGACCTCACCGCGGTTCCGCCGGATCTCGGCCCACGTGGGGTGGCGAGCTTGCTCTTGGATGATTCGGTGGATACGGCTCCACTCCTCGCTCATCTCGTGGTGAGCCCTGCCGTAACCCACGGCCTCGCCCTCCTGGAAGCCGATGGTGAACCCTTCGGCGTATGCCTCGTCGACCTCGCGCCGGTGGGCGTCGAGCTGCTCGACGAGCTGACGCATCTGCTCGATGTGGTCGAGGTGCTCACACATCAGGCAGCCCGCTTGCGGGCGCCACGCTTGGCCGCCTTGTACGGGAGGACGTCGTATGAGCCACCGCACCGGGCGCGCTTCTTCATCAGGCTCGGAGCGGGCCACTCACACTCGTGGCGGTGAGCCCATGTGCAGAACGGGCACTCGGCGACGACGAGCACGGCCTTCTTCAGGCCGGGGCCGACCTGGTAGACGGCGGCGGCCACGACAGGGAGAGACGTCTGTACAGCCCGGTTGCTGCGCATGTCGGCCTGGGGCTGTATCTTCGGAGTGTCGTGTACGCCCTGCTGGGTGTTCGGGCGGGATCCGGGGGTGATGGCCCCGGGCCCGCCCTTTTGCTTGTTAGGCAGCGGCATCGGTGGCGCTCTCCTTGGTGGTGATGGGCCCACCGCGCAGCAGGATCGAGAGCTTGGCGCGCTGCTCTGCGGTGAGCGGCGGGAAGCCGTCAACGATCTTCTTTACGAGGTCGGCGTACTTGTACGGCTTGGTCTCGGTCACGAGGTGGCCTCGCGGAGGGCATCGAGTGCCTCGGTGTAGGCGGTCAGGTAACGACCGCGGGGGGTACGGCGCCCGAGTTCCCAGTTGGAAACGGCCTGGGAGGTAGCGCCAACGGCGTCGGCGATGTCAGAGATGCGGAGACCCGCAGCCTGACGAAGCGCGCGACGGACAGACGGGGCGGGGAGCGCCTTTTGCTGGCGCACCCGCTCTCTGATCCGGATGGAAACCGAGGTGTCAGTCACACCACATGTCTACCGTTTACCAACTGTTGCGCGCAACATTTGTAATACCTGGCGCAGGAAACCCGTTACTTTCAGGGCTTGGCGCGCTCGCGTTGACTGTCTGGCGAGCTGGGTGGGTGAATGGCCTGTATGAGCCCTGCCCGCAGCGATCGAGACTTCCCCGGTACCGGCATCCGCGAGACCGTTCACACGGTCAGCGACAGAGAGTGGACTGCGTACCGATCACCCGAGCAAGAGCTGTACGAAGCCTTCCTTCGCCGGGGCATGAGCCCAGAGGCGGCGCGGATAGCGACAGCGGCGGATGTAGACACATCTAGCCTCGATGTTCACGACGAACCACCGCCCACCGACGCCCTGGCCAGCGCGGCCGAGACGTCTGCGAACTGGCGGGCGGTGTGGACCTTCGCCAGACAGGGTGATCAGGTTGTTGTTCGATCAGTAACCATCGAACCTGTTGACCCATCGACGCCTGACGGTGGAATCACCAGCGCCGTACTCCGCGAACTCTCTCCCTCCCGTGCCATCCAAGAGGCCGTCGAGGGGCTCCGCGAACAGGCCAAGCCGGGCACGTTCGGGGAACTGCTGCTCAAGCGGCGAACCGAAGAGGTTGAGCCGTACGAGCGGACTGCACCAAGCGGCCCCAAAGGTGGACGCCCTCGTTTGTCGGATGACCACCTTCGAGCGGTGACAACGGCCTACCTGGAAGAGCAGAAGGACGGCCGTGGACTACTCAAGAGGCTCGGCGCGCGGTTCAACGTATCGGAGCAGACGGCAAGGGACTGGGTGCATGCCGCCCGCAAGCGTGAATTTTTGACACCTGCCCGACAGGGCGTGCGTGGCTCGGCAAGCTATGGACCTCGCTTCAAGCCTGACTCGGCTACCTCTTCGGAGTGATCTGCACGGTGGACGGGTCGAAGTAGGTTCCGCTCGGCCCACGCCCGTGAGCCGCAGGCAGGATCGTGACCGTCATCAGCGCGTTGAGGATGCCGCGCTGACGCCCCAGGTCGTTGAGCCCCTTCCAGGCCGCCCGGGGATCCTCGACCCCGACAACCCCCGTGAAGATGCTGCCCACGCTCGCCGCGGCGATCCGATCTTCAATTGCTTTCAGGTCAGCCTGAATTGCCCGGCTTCCAGCGGCCAGCTGGCGTGTGTCGATGACCCGCTGGGCGTGCAACACGGTCTGCTCGTCGAGCAGTTGCCGAAGCGCGAGTGCCTCGATGTGGAGCGGGGCGACGTCTTCGCGCTGATCGTCCTTCAGGAGGTCGATCGCGTCAGGCCGGGACAGTCGTTCGATGATGACTTCTTCGACGAACGTGTCCAGTGGGCCAGCGGTGCGGACCACGTGGCGTTCCCCTCCGCGCGTGCCGCCCTGGCGGGGCCGGCACCGGTAGGCCGGGTTGCGCTGCTGCCCGGAGCGTGAGCAGATGAGGGTCTTGCCGCACCCTTCGATGCCGCACAGGTAGATGCCGCTACCGAGCCATTTGGCCTGGTTGCCAGGCGTGGTCCGTCTCACAGGGTCTGAGAGTAGAGCCACGACGCCACGCCATGCGCTTTCGGAGACGATCGCAGGCCAGGAGGCGTTTCCAATCACCTCGCCCTTATAGATGGCTTTGCCGGCGTTTCGGGCGCGCATGAGCATCTGACGCATCTCGGTAGTGCTCCACTGGTTGCCCTTCGAGGTGAGCGAGCCGCGGTCGTTAGCGGCCCGCACAACCGCCATGAGGCTGACACCTGCCAGGAGGGCATCGGTGGCTCGCCTGATCTCGGCGGCCTCGTCTGGGCGGACCGTGACGCCGTCAGCCTCGAAGCCGAACGGGCGGATACCGCCTCCCCATTCGCCATTGAGGGCTCGGCGCTCACGAGAGCCAGCGACTCGTCGAGCGGTGTCCCGAGATGCCTTGTTCGCTACCGCAACCATGACGCGGGCCATGGTGATGTCGGCATCGTTGGCGAGTCGGAGCGATCCGGTGACGGACTCGACCGGGGGGCGTGGCTTCTTCGCTTCGACGGCGTCAATCAGGTCTTCGAGGTCGCGCGGATCGCGGACCGCGCGGTCGAGGTCGTAGGCGATGAGGCCGTCTGCCTCCCCGGAGACGAGAGCGTCGACGGTTTCACGGAACCCGGGGCGAACAGTGCGCAGCGCGGTTGTCCCGTCGGGCAGCTTGATCGTGCGGCGCTTGAAAGCGCTGACATCGTTCTCGACGACGACGCGCAGAACGCCCCAGCCCAGCCGGTGGGCGAGATCGCGTCCACGCCGTTCCTGGTCATCGACTCCGGCGGTGTCATCGTCGCGGGCGTCACTGATTCGACACAGGATGATGGCTCTCTGTGGGAGCGGGTTGGCAAGCATGGCGTAAGTGTGTCACAGTCAGAGCATCGTCTTGCCCGTACCCGTGCCGCCCGTGACCAGGAAGGCGAGCCTCGACTCGATCACCGCCGTGAGAACGGAGACGCTGTCGGCCCTGATCGCGCCCGCTTCGACCAGGTCGGGAAGGGTGAAGGTGCGTCTGGGCGGGAGCCGCAGGGAGAGGCAGGTGCCGTTGGGCGCCACGGGTGGAAGGACGGCGTGAAGCCGGACGCCTCCGGCGAGGCGGGCGTCGACGTACGGGCACGCGTCGTCGAGACGCCTGCCCGCGGCGGAGGCGAGACGCTGCGCCAGCCGCCGGAGAGCGTCTTCGCTCGGGAAGACGATCGAGGTCAGATGTAGCCCACCGCCGTCGTCGACCCATACCTCGCGCGGGCCGTTCACCAGCACGTCGGTGACCTCGGCCTCGGCCAGCAACGGCTCCAGAGGACCGGCCCCGATGAGATCAGCGCACAGGACCCGGGCCACCGCCAGGATCTCCGCGTCACCGAGCATCGCCCGCTCGGCTCGCAGCGCGACCGCGACGTGCGCGGCACTGGGCTCGACGCCCGTTCGGGCCAGCCGTACGCGGACCGCCTCCACCAGCTCCGGCGAGACCGTCACGGCTGTCTCGGCCCGCTTCACGCGTCCGGCCCGAACAACTCGTGCAGGAACGCGGAGCAGAACCGCCCGAGAGAGGTGCGGCGGCCGAGCGGGGGGACGTCCCCCCGCTCGAGCGCGGCGGCCAGACGAGGCTGGTCGGGGAGGCTGCCACCGTGCGGGACGTCGAGTGAGGCCGCCACCACGTCGTCGTTCAGGACCCCGCTGCGCACGACGGCCCGCACCTCACCCGTGTGCCCGCGCAGCCCGGCGAGCACCTGGGCGGCGGCGAGCACGCCACGCACGTCGGCGGTGACGACCAGGAGGGTCGTGGCGGCTCGTCCGAGCGCCTCCACCGCGGCCTCGTCGAGGTGGCGCGGCAGGTCGACGACGACCAGGTCGAAGCCCCTGCGGCCCGCCTCAAGGACCGAGCGCATCGCCTCGGCCGGGATCGGATCGACCTCGCCCCTGTGGAAGGAGAGCAACGTCAGCCCGGCGAAGGTCGGCAGGGCCGCCTGGAGCGCGGTATGGCTCACCCTGCCCTCACGGGCGACCAGGTCGGACCAGCGCGCCCCGTCGGACTCCTCCTGACCGAGGAGGAGGTCGAGACCTCCGCCTAGCGGATCGGCGTCGACGAGGAGGGTGCGGATGCGCCGCCGGGACGCGGCCAGTGCCAGCGAACCCGCCAGGACGCTGGCTCCCGCTCCTCCCCGCCCTCCCGCGACACACACCACGGAGCCGGGTCTCGCGGGCGGCTCGACGGCGTCGGCGAACTCGTCGACCAGCTGTCGCTCCGCGGCGGGCAACTCCAGTACGCCCTGAGCGCCGACCGCGACGCACTTGCGCCATGTGTCGGGATCTTCGGAGGTGTGGGTGGCCAGGAAGACACGGGAGCGAGGTGGCGGGCCGGTCGCGGCCAGGGCGTCGGCCACGTCGCCCCCGACGACGACCAGCGGGGCACGGTTCCAGTAGGGCCGGGCGTGCGCGGGCACGTGGGCGACATCGAGCTCGGCTCCGGCCGCCGCGGCGACACGAAGCAGGTCGTCGAGCAGATCGTGGTCTTCGGTGATGATCAGCGGACGGTCCACGGGTGCCTCCCTGGGGTGCGGGAGCCCCACTTTCCGCGACGACCTCCCCTTCAGGGGAAACCGAACGCCGCACTGTGGATAACCCTTGCCGACAGGGAGAAGCCTGTGGAAAACCGGCCGCCGGACGGAAGGCCGGGAAGACATGCCGCCGGGGCAGGGGACGCTCGAAGAAAAGGGCGACCCCCGCCGGGGGGGAGAGAGCGGGGGTCGCCAACCGGTCCGGCTCTGGGGGGGTAGAGCCGGTCCCGTTTAGGAAGAAAGCCTTCAACAACCGACCGGAGCACAGCGAGAGGGTCGCGTTGCGACCTGCGCAGTTACTCCGGTTTGGGGAGATAACACCTCATGCTGCCCGATCAACTTGAGTTCCGTCGAGGAGTAATCCTCGATTTCCGCTAGTTTTTTTAATGCAACGGTCCAGTCTCCGGACACGGTCCCGCCGAGACGCGCGCCACGCACACACGAACGACGGTGACGCTCGGTAATCGCCGCCGAGGCGTCACAGCATCCGCCGGACGCCACACCGGGCATGCTCGGCGGAGCATAAAACGATATAAGAGGGGATTCGTCCATTAATGTCCCCTGATCCGTAAAGGTCTTGCTCCCAGGGGTTCCCATCTGCGCGGATCGGACGTACAAAGGTTTTACGGACCAGTTGTCCGGGCATGGCCGCCGAGTACCCACGTGCCGTCAGCCGCGGGAGGCGCGCTGAATCGGGCTTGCCCCGCTTCAGCGATTATCAGGTGCACGCTTGGTAACTCGGTCGGGACATGTCGGCGACGGCGCCCCCACACCAGGGGCGCCGTCGGTATGTGCGGCCGATCCCGCTGGATGTCCGTAATCAGTGACGTTCGGTAATCGAACACGCGGCCGGCCGTCACTCAGTGGCACGGATGAGCGAGCAGGCGGGCAGGCCACGGGTGCGATCGAGCCGATCCCCGGGCAGGTCAGATGCGAAGGCGGGGGACCCTGGCAGGCCAGGGACGCGAGTGCGCGGACGGGCTCAGGGACGCGGGCAAGTGTCCTCGCGCCGCCCCGCCGCTCTCACACTGACCCGCTACCCTCGCACGCCGACCCCGCTGCCATCGCACGCCGCCTCCCCGACCCCGCCGCCCCTGCTGCCCTCACACTGACCCGCCGACCCCGCTCTCCTCGCACTGACCCGCTGAGCCCACGGCCGACCGGTCCGAGGTCAGCCGCGCTGCATGGCCTCGCAGATCGCCGTGGCCTCTCGTACGCCCAGCGTGACCGCCGACGCGCAGTGCCGCACCCACGCGGCGACGCCCTCGGGGGTACCGCTCAGATATGACCGCAACCCCTCCCCGTAGGCGGAGCCGAGTTCGAGGTGGCCCACCTCGACGGCGACCAGCGACTTCGGGTCCAGGCCGAACTCCACAAGCGTCAACCGCTCCGCCGCCCGCGCGACCACACCGTCCGCCGTGCCGAACGGGCGCAGCACGGCCAGTTCCGCGTGTACGACGGCGGCGAGCACCAGGGCGGGGGCCTTCGACGAGGCCGTCACCAACCGGACCAGCCCGTCCACCCGTGCCACCGTCTCCTGCGGACCGGGGGCGGCCCCCAGGCCGAGCGGGTCGGGCGCCTCCGCGACGGCCCTGGGGCGGCCGAGGTCCCCCGCACCCCCGCCGTCTCCGATGAGCCCCGAGGCCGCGAGGGTATGCAGCCTGGCCAACACCTGGCGGGGCGCCGAACGCCAGGTCGCGCCGAGTCGCCCGAGTTCGGCCGAGACACGCAGCGCGCCCTGCACCACGGGATCGGTGACCTCGGGGATGGCTTCGAGGGGCACGTCCACGCCCTCCAGGGCGGCTGACGCGCGTGCGCCGCGCAACGCGGATCTGGCCGACACCTCCGGACTCTTACGTCGCAGCACGCGGTGTCCGTAGAGCCGGTCGACGGCCTTGCGCGCGTCGGTGACCGCCTCGGGCACTCCGGGCATTCCCGCGATGACAGCCAATGGGTCGCTCACGCTGCCCGACCCTATCGGGGCCGTTCGGCGGGACTTCGGCCAGGCCATGAGGCACTCCGGGCCACGTCCCCGCCCGTCTGGAAGAGCCTCCTTCGGAAAACCGCCCTTGAGAGGCCGTGAGAGGCGTGGGAGACCGCCCGGGAAGACCCTTTCGGAGGACCTCGCCGCTGAGGGGCCCCCACGGAGACCTCCCCGGAAGGCGGCCTTCGCGAGAGAAGGCGGCCTTCGCGAGAGAAGGCGGCCTTCGCGAAACCTCCAGGAAGACCTCCTCGGAGCACCCCGTCCTCGGGAGCCCTCTCGGGGGCTTGCCGGAAACGGCTCAGGAAGCGGCGTGCGAACCGTTCACCGAGCGCATGGCACCGTCCAGCGCACCACCTCGCCAACGCACGTTGAACAACGCCGTCCGCATTCCTACGGTGTCGAAAACGCAACGTTCCGTGGGTGGAACTCCCTAGAAATGAGGCGTTTGACCGTATATGGCCCCTCATCACCGGTTGGTACAGACCTGTGCTAGACCTCTTGTGGCAGACACATGTGGCCTGGTGAAGTGGGACACGACCGTCGATAGCAGTACGTGAGGAGTGCGTAGTGGCCCCGGAGAACCCTGGTTCCAAGTCGCGTGAGACCCAGGAGACGCTGTCGAACCTACTGCGGGAGACCCGGCGATTCGCACCTCCCGCCGACCTGGCCGCGGCCGCGAACGTGACCGCCGACGCCTACGCGGAGGCCGAACGGGACCGCCTCGCCTTCTGGGAGAAGCAGGCGGACCGCCTGACCTGGTCGAAGCGCTGGGACACCACCCTTGAGTGGAACCCGCCCTTCGCCAAGTGGTTCGTCGGCGGCGAGCTCAACATCGCCTACAACTGCGTCGACCGCCACGTGGAGGCAGGCCGCGGCGACAAGGTCGCCTACCACTGGGAGGGCGAGCCCGAGGGCGACACCCGTACGCTCACCTACTCCGACCTGCTGCGCGAGGTCTCCAAGGCCGCCAACGCACTCCAGGAGCTGGGCGTCGGCAGGGGCGACCGGGTCGCGATCTACATGCCGATGATCCCCGAGCTGCCGATCACGATGCTGGCCTGCGCCCGCATCGGAGCGATCCACTCGGTGGTGTTCGGCGGATTCTCCGCGAGCGCGCTCAGTGGCCGGATCCTGGACGCGGACGCCAAGCTCGTGGTCACCGCCGACGGCGGCTACCGCCGCGGCGCGCCCAGCGCGCTCAAGCCGACCGTGGACGAGGCCGTCAAGAAGTGCCCCGGCATCGAGCACGTCCTCGTCGTGAGGCGGACCGGCCAGGACGTGGAGCAGACCGACAAGGACGTCTGGTGGCACGACGTCGTGGACCGGCAGTCCGACGTGCACGAGGCACGGCCGAACGACGCCGAGGACCCGCTTTACATCCTCTACACCAGCGGCACGACCGGTAGGCCCAAGGGCATCCTGCACACCACCGGCGGCTACCTCACCCAGGCCGCCTACACCCACAACGCGGTGTTCGACCTCAAGCCCGACACCGACGTCTACTGGTGCACCGCCGACATCGGCTGGGTGACCGGCCACTCCTACATCGTGTACGGCCCCCTCGCCAACGGCGCGACGAGCGTCATCTACGAGGGCACCCCCGACACCCCGCACCGGGGCCGGTTCTGGGAGATCGTGCAGAAGTACGGGGTCACGCTGCTCTACACGGCCCCGACGGCCATCCGTACGTTCATGAAGTGGGGCGACGACATCCCCGCGAAGTACGACCTGTCGTCCCTGCGGATCCTGGGCAGCGTCGGCGAGCCGATCAACCCCGAGGCCTACATCTGGTACCGCGAGCACATCGGCGGCAACCGTACCCCGGTCGTCGACACCTGGTGGCAGACCGAGACCGGCGCCGTCATGATCAGCCCGCTGCCCGGTGTCACCGAGGGCAAGCCCGGCGCGGCCATGCGCCCGCTACCCGGCATCACCGCCGACGTGGTCGACGACCAGGGCCAGAGCGTGGGCAACGGCGGTGGCGGCTACCTCGCGATCCGCGACCCGTGGCCGTCGATGCTCCGCACCATCTGGGGTGACGACCAGCGCTACATCGACACCTACTGGTCCCGCTTCGAGGGCATGTACTTCGCGGGCGACGGCGCCAAGAAGGACCAGGACGGCGACATCTGGCTGCTCGGCCGGGTGGACGACGTCATGCTCGTCTCCGGGCACAACATCTCCACCACCGAGGTCGAGTCGGCGCTGGTCTCCCACCCGAAGGTCGCCGAGGCGGCCGTGGTCGGCGCGACCGACCCGGTGACCGGGCAGGCCATCGTGTCGTTCGTGATCCTGCGCGGCAACGCCGAGGAGGGCGAGGACATCGCGGCCGAGCTGCGCGCCCACGTGTCCAAGGCTCTGGGCCCGATCGCGAAGCCGCGCCAGATCCTCGTCGTCCCCGAGCTGCCCAAGACCCGCTCCGGAAAGATCATGCGGCGTCTCCTGCGTGACGTGGCGGAGAACCGCAGCGTCGGCGACGTCACCACCCTCGCCGACAGCACGGTGATGAACCTCATCTCGGAGAAGCTGCCCAGCGCCAAGAGCGAGGACTGAGCGGACAGGAACACCCGGGTGGGCCGAAGACGCGGCCCACCCGGAGTTTTTGAGCACTCCGAGTTCCCGTGAGAGGCCCTCCCCGAGGGCTTCCGGCGAACTCACGCGGGCTCACGCGGTCTCTCGACGTCGCCGGCGCGGACCTTCAGCGGTCTCACCCGGTCTCACCCGGTCTCGCCGAAGAGCTCCACGTGGTCCCCCGACGTCGCCGGGCTTCAACAGGCTCCGGTGACGGCGGTGTCTCCCCTGCCCTCCCACCGATCTCCGCGGTGACGGGGTTCCTCCCGCCCGGAAGCCCTTTTCTCGTCGGCTCTCATCGGCCCGGCGATGTTCACCGGCCCGCCGCCGGGGTAGCACCCGGCCCGTTGAACATCATCTTCACGGCCGGAGGCCGCCGCAGCCCGCAGGAGCCGGGAACTCCTCCCCGCACGGGCCGGGAGTCGCCCCGGCGATCGCTGTCGCGGTCAGGAGCCCAACGGTTTCGCACCGGCTTCACCTGCCGCCCACCCGGCGGGGCTGTGGTGCAGGTTCTCACCACCGGACAGCCGAGACCTCACCAAACCGGTGCAGCCCCACGCCTCCCCTCCGCCCCGGGACTAAAGTCTGAAGTCTTGATGACGCAGGTATTTGATGACACGTACGCGATCACCCCGGCGTGCTCGCGGCGCCGGTTCCGCTGCGGGTGTGCGTGCGCGACCACCTCGACGCGCAGCATGATGTTCGACAAAGGCCCTCGATAGGAGATCGTCCATGACACATATCCCGCCCGCGGAACCACAGGAGGAGTCACTGGGCGCGCTGGTCGCCGCCGCCAGCGACCACATATCCACCCTGGTACGCGCCGAGATCGAGCTCGCCAAGGCCGAGTTCAGGTTCGACGCCAAACGGGTCGGTACGGCGGCCGGGCTCTTCGGCGCAGCGGCGTTCATGGCGCACCTGTGCCTGATCCTCGCCTCCTTCACGATCGCCTACGCCCTGGTCGCCGCGGGCATGTGGACCTGGCTCGCCTTCCTGATCGTCACCGTGTTCTACCTGCTCGTGGCCGCGCTGCTGGTCTTCATCGGCATACGGCGACTCAAGGGCCTGACCGGGATGAAGCGGACGCTGCGCTCGCTCAAGACCATCAAGAGCGGCGGGCACGACCCCGCTCTCGACACGGCTGCGGCCACGGCCGGCCAGACGGGCGGCCATCGCGACCCGGTGAGACCGAGCCAGTGAGCAGACCCGACGAGTCCCTGGTCAGGATCGAGGGCCCGTGGACCCACCGCTCCGTCCACGCCGGCGGCACCCGCTTCCACGTCGTGGAGGCCGGTACGGGCCCTCTCGTGCTGCTGCTCCACGGGTTCCCGCAGTTCTGGTGGAGCTGGCGCAACCAGCTCGTCTCGCTCCCCGCGGCCGGATACCGCGCCGTCGCCGTCGACCTGCGAGGCTACGGAGCCAGCGACAAGCCTCCGCGCGGCTACGACCTGCACACCCTGGCCGCCGACGCGGCAGGGCTGATCCGGGCGCTGGGCGAGACCGGTGCCGTCGTCGTCGGCCACGACTGGGGCGGGCTGCTCGCCTGGACCATGGCCGTGACGGATCCCAAGGCGGTCCTGCGGCTGGTCCCGGTCTCGGCACCGCATCCCCGGCGTCTCCGCACCACGCTGTTCACCGAGCCCTTCGGCCAGTTCAGGGCGGCCCGCTACGCGCTGGGCTTCCAGCTGCCGCTGCTTCCTGAGCGGCGTCTGACCGCCAACTCCGGCGCCAGGGTGGGGCGGTTGCTCGATCAGTGGTCGGGGCCCGGCTGGCCTGAGGAGGACGTGGCGAAGACCTATCGCGACGCGTTCCGCATTCGCAACGTCTCGCACTGCGCGCTGGAGTATCACCGCTGGTTCGGCCGCTCCCAGCTCCGCCCCGACGGGTGGCGCTACGCGAAGACCATGCGTACCCAGATCAACGCGCCGACCCTGCAGTTGCACGGCGCGCTCGACAGGCACGTCCTGCCGCGCACCGCCCAGGGTTCCGGCCGCTACGTCGCCGCCTCCTACCGGTGGCGGCTCATCGAGGATGCCGGGCACTTCCCGCACGAGGAGCGCCCCGAGGAGTTCGACGCCGAGCTCGTGGCCTGGCTGTCCGACCCGGAGCCCGACCGATGAGGGGACGCGACCGGGATCCCGACGGCAGGCCGCGCAACCAGCGCCCCCGCGACGCGTTCGGACGCCCGCTGCCCCACGGCGCCGAGGGCGTGGAGCGCATCCCCGACGACTACGCGCCGAGCGCCGAGGAGGCGATCTCCGAGGCACGCCGCCTGCTCGGCGAGGGGCGGCCGTTCCACGCCCACGAGGTGCTTGAGGGCCGCTGGAAGAACTCCCCCGAGGAGGAGCGCGAGCTCTGGCAGGGACTGGCGCAGATCTGCGTCGGCCTCACCCATCTGCAACGGGGCAACCGGCGCGGGGCCGCGACGCTGTTCGTGCGAGGCGCCGACCGGATCAGCCGCTACGGGATGCCGTACGAGCTGATCGCCAGGGCCGCCCACGAGCTCGACGACCTGGAGGCCGAGGTGGCCATCGCCAGGATCGAGGCTCTTCTCTGACGTTCACCCCCTCCGCGCGGCGGCGAGGGCGAGGCCGTGACGGTCCGCGAAGGGTTCCGGGAGCCGTTCGCGGGTTTTCGTCGAAGGGCTAGTTCTGGTCGCACTCCTGGGTGTCGACCTGGTTGAAGAGCTTGGAGCCGTCCTCGGCGTCCGGCGCGACCTCCGCGGCGGTGAGCACGTAGCCGGTCTCCTGCTGGTCGAGGGCCGCGGCGAAGACGACACCGTAGACCTTGCCGTCGGTGGTGAGCAGCGGGCCGCCCGAGTTGCCCTGGCGGACCAGGCCGCGGATGGCGTACACGTCGCGGACGACGGACTTGCGCTCGTAGATGTTGAGGCCCTTGGCCTTCTGCTGCACCCGGATGCGGGCCACGTTCATGGTGTAGCCGTGGCCGTGCGGGAATCCGGCGACGATCGCGTCGTCGCCCTTCTTCGCGGTGCCGTCGAAGCGCAGGATCGGCATGTTGAGCCCGGGAACGTGGAGAATGGCGATGTCTCGGTCGGGGTTGTAGAGCACGACCTTGGCCGGGTGGGTCTTGTTGAGGTAGTCGGTGACCTGCAGGCCCTGGTTGACCCCGGCGACCACGTGCGCGTTCGTCATGATCTTGTTCTGGGCGTAGACGAACCCGGTGCCCTCGATGTGCTTGCGGCAGCTCGTGGCGACGCCCTGGACCTTCACGATGCCCCGGCGCGCCCGGGTGAGCTGCTTGTTGCCCTTCGCCACGCTCTGGTCGGGCGGCGAGACGTCGACGAGCTGGCCGCCTCCTATGGCGTCGAAAACCTTGGGGAAGCCTGAGGTGTTGATGAAGTTCTTGAACGGCACCTGCAGGTCCTTGGCCGCGCTGGGCAGCGTCTGGTCGACCGTGCTCAGCAGCAGGGACCTGTTGACCTGCTCGCTGATCAACGTGAACTGCGACGACGCCACCAGCGAGCCGATCAGCCACGCGATGATCAGCACGGAGAAGGCGCTGGCGAAGGTGCCGCCGACCGCGTCGACGACCTTGGCGGGCTCCCAGGTGACATGGCTGCGGACCACCGCGCCGATCGTGGACGAGGCGAACTGCCCGACCGTGGCGGTGAGGAAGACGATGACGATCGCGAGCAGGGCACGCTCGGTCTCGCCGTCGACCACCGCTCCGGCGAGGGGTGGGGCGAGGAACATGCCCAGCAGGCCGCCACCGACAAAACCGACAAAGCTCAGGGCCCCGATGATGAACCCCTGGCGGTATCCCGACACCGCGAAGGCCACCATCAGGGCGATCAGGATGAGATCGAGGAGATCACCGCTCACTCCCTTACGGTATCCAGCCGCCGCCCCGCGCGTGCACACCTTCTGTGAGCTCTCTGCGGTTATCGTGGCCAGATGGCGATGATCGGAGGGGCGGCGGCGGTGGAGTCTCTCATCGAGACCGCGCTGCGAGAACGCGATCAGGAGGGTGCGGCACGCTGGCGCGCGATCACCCAGCTGCAGGAACGCGGCGATCTGGAGACCTTCACCGCCGCACGGAGGTTGTGCTCGGGGAAGACCGCCGCCGAGCGGATGCTCGGGGTCGACATCCTGGGGCGGCTCGGCTTCGTCGACCGGACGCTGCCGGTGCTGCGGACCATGTCCATCCAGGAGGACGACTGCCTGGTGCTCTACTCGGTGCTGATCGCCTTCGGCCATCTCAGGGACCGCCGCGCGCTGCCGTCGGTGATCGCCCTCGCCGAGCACGACGATCCCCGGATAAGGTACGGGGCCGCGTACGCGCTGCCGAACATCATGGGCAGCCCGCCGGATCCGACGGGTCTGGCCGCGCTGCGGCGGCTCACCCTCGATCCCGACGAGGACGTGGCCGACTGGGCCCGCCTCGGCCTCGCCCTGTCAACGGGACGCGAGGTTGAGGACGTCGGGCGGGATGTCCTCGACCCGTGACCGGTCCCAGGGAAGCTCGAAGCCGGAACCGCCGAGCACCCCGTCGAGCACTCCCGCGGTGAACCCCCACACCAGCAGCCCGCGCACTCGAAACGCCGGCCCCAGGTGACCGCTCGGGTGGCGCAGGATGATCCGGTTGACCGGGTCGACGAGCTCGCGGATCGGGACCCGCTCCACCGACTCCACCTCGTCGGGCGAGGCCGCGTGCACCGTGCAGGGGGTGTGCCACCAGCCCAGCACCGGGGTCACCCGGTTGTCGCTGTGGCTCAGGTACAGCTCGGGCATGGTCCCGAGCACCCGGACGCCCGCCGGGTCGAGACCGGTCTCCTCGCCCGCCTCGCGCAGCGCGGCACCGATCGGGCCGTCGTCCTCGGGATCCACCCCGCCCCCCGGGAACGCGGGCTGTCCCGCGTGCGTACGCCCGCGCGAGCTGCGCTGGATGAGCAGCACGTCCGGGCCGAACGACCCTTCGCCGAAGAGCAGGAGGACCGCCGCCCGCCGCCCGCCGGACACCGGAGGACGGAGCAGCGGTGAGGGCGACATCCCCGTGACCCGCTCCGCCAGCGTTTCCAACCACCCTGGGACCTCTTCCACGGGCACACCTCCGGTTCTCTGCAACACGATGCCCCGCCCCGCGCTTCCCGGCCTTCGCGGATCCACCGACACCGGGAGATGCCTGCCGGACGGTCATCCGGCGACGGGCAGGAGGAAGATCACGAGAAAGGACCTGGACGCACCAGCTTGGCGGCCTGGGCCGCGTCGACGGGGCCGATGCCGTACGACGGGCAGAGCGCGGCGAGCGGGCAGACCCCGCAGGCCGGTTTGCGCGCGTGGCAGATCCGGCGGCCGTGCCAGATCAGGCGGTGGGACATCATCGTCCAGTCGCGCTTCGGGATGAGCCCGGCGACGACCTGCTCGATCTTCACCGGATCGGTCTCCGAGGTCCAGCGGAAGCGGTGGGTGAGCCGCTGGAAGTGGGTGTCGACGGTGATCCCGGGCACCCCGAAGGCGTTTCCGAGCACGACGTTGGCGGTTTTGCGCCCGACTCCCGGCAGGGCCACCAGGTCCTTGAGGCGGCCGGGGACCTCTCCGCCGTGGCGCTCGCACAGGGCCTGGGCCATGCCGATGATGCTGGTGGTCTTGGCGCGGAAAAAGCCGGTCGGCCGGATGATCCCCTCCAGCTCGGCCCGGTCGGCACCGGCGTAGTCCTCCGCCGTAGGATATTTTGCGAAAAGGGTAGGAGTGACTGTATTAACCCTTTTGTCCGTGCACTGGGCGGACAAGATCGTCGCGACCAGTAATTCAAGAGGATCACGGAAGTCGAGTTCGCAGTGGGCGTCAGGATAGGTTTCCACCAGAATCCGATCCATTCGACGAGCTCGACGGACCAGGGCAAGCTGGGATTCACCACCGGGGCTGACGTTGCGAAGCACTCCGACAGCCTACGCTCAAGGCCCTCTGGAGAGTGGCGCGGCGGGATGGGTCACAATGACTGCGTGAGCCGTGAAACAGGAGGCACTGTGAACTCCGACGACGTGCTGGGCAAGGCCCCTCTGTTCGCCGCGCTCGACCGTGAGAGCGCCGCCGCGCTGCGCACGAGCATCTCGGAGGTGGAGCTGCCCAAGGGACAGACCCTCTTCAGCGAGAACGAGACCGGAGACCGCCTCTACGTGGTGCTCGAAGGCAAGATCAAACTCTCCCGAACCTCGCCAGACGGCCGGGAGAACCTGCTCAGCGTGCTCGGCCCGAGCGAGATGTTCGGCGAACTGTCCCTGTTCGACCCCCGCCCCCGTACGGCGTCGGCCACCGCGCTGACCGACGTCCGCCTGGCCGGGCTCGGACACGACGACCTGCGGCCCTGGTTGACCGGCCGCCCCGAGGTCGCCCTCCACCTGCTGCGTGCCCTGGCCCAGCGCCTGCGCCGTACGAACGACGTGCTGGCCGACCTGGTCTTCACCGACGTGCCCGGCCGGGTGGCCAAGGCCCTGCTCGACCTGGCCGATCGCTTCGGCCAGCGGATCGACGACGGCGTACGGGTCCACCACGACCTCACCCAGGAGGAGCTCGCCCAGCTGGTCGGCGCCTCGCGGGAGACCGTGAACAAGGCGCTGGCCGACTTCGCCCAGCGAGGCTGGCTGCGTATCGAGGCCAAGGCCGTGGTCATCATGGACCTGGAGCGGTTGCACAACCGCTCGCGCTGATCCGCTCGGGGGCAGGAAGTGGCCGCGGAGGGTGATTCGCCGGAAAAAGGACCGTTCCGAAAGCGGTCCCCAAGGGAGCGGACCGCCCTCCGAGGCCGGTCCGACCGTCTCTAACCGTCGAGGTAGGCGAGCTGCGCGCGGACCGACATCTCGGCGTAGGGCCGGAGCGCCCCGTCCACGTCCGCGTAGACGATCTCGACGATCTCCGCGGGCGTCGTCGCGCCCCACCGTCGTGCCTCCCGGATCTGGTCCAGTCTCCGCCGCCGGTGCGCGATGTAGCCGTCGAGGGCGGCGATCGGGTCGGGCAGCACCGGACCGTGGCCGGGCAGCAGCGCCTCGGCCCCGGCCCCCTCGGCCTTCGCCCTGAGCAGGTCGAGGGAGCGCAGGTAGTCGGCCAGGTCGCCGTCCGAGGCGATCACGGTGGTGCCGCGGCCGAGCACCGTGTCGCCGGTGAGGATCGCCCGGTCCTGTGGCAGCCAGAAGCAGAGCGAGTCGAACGAGTGGCCGGGTGTGCCCACGACGTGAACCTCCAGGTCCCCGGCCGTGAGCACGTCTCCGTCGCCGAGCCCCTCCTCGCCCAGCCGGTGCGCGGGGTCCAGCGCCCTGACGGGCGCGCCGACCAGTCCGGCGAACGTCGCGGCGCCGCCGCTGTGGTCGTGGTGGCCGTGGGTGAGCAGGATCGCGGCGACCCTACGGCCCTCCAGGTGCCCGGCGACCCGCGAAAGGTGCTCGTGGTCGTCCGGTCCCGGGTCGACGACGAACACCTCCTCCTCGCTCGCGGGAAGACCGATCACCCACGTGTTCGTACCGTCCAGGGTCATCTCGGAGGGGTTGGGGGCGAGGAGGTTGAACGCGTGGTCCGTGCCGGCGCCGTCGGGCCCCTCCAGGGGGATCCGCAACCCACTCATCGCGCACCGAACCGGTAGTCGTCGTCGAGCACGATGCGCATCTCCCCGTCCACCTCGGCGATCCCCGGCATGAACGTCACGATCTCACGCTCGGCCGCGAGCACCTCGGGCACCCTCTCGTAGGCGCTCAACTCGGTGAGCGTGCGGTGCGTCGGGGGCATCAGGAAGATCTGGCCGGTCTCGCCCTGGCCGAGCGCGTCGGCGGGCCGCACCCAGGCGACCTGGTCGGCCTCGCCGCCGACGTCGCGGGTGAGCTGGCCCGGCGGTAGCGCCGCGACGAAGAACCGGGTGTCGAAGCGCCTGGCCTCGACCTCGGGGGTGATCCAGTGCGTCCAGGGACGGAGCAGGTCGGAGCGGAGGACCAGGCCGCGCCTGTCGAGGAAGTCGGCGAAGGAGAGGGTCTTGCCGATCAGGGCGAGCCGGTCGGCCTCCCAGTCGTCGCCGGTGGTGTCGGACACGACGGACTCCGCGGACGGTCCGGCGAGCAGCACCCCCGACTCCTCGAACGTCTCCCGTACGGCGGCGCACACCAGGCCCCTCGCGGTCCGCTCGTCCGCGCGGAAGATCTCGCCCCAGGCGGCGGGCGAGGGACCGGCCCAGGCGATCACCTGGTCGGTGTCGCGCGGGTCGACCGACCCGCCGGGGAACACGTAGGCCCCGGCGGCGAAGGCCATGCTCGCCCTGCGCCGCAACAGGTAGACCTCCAGCCCGCCGGCGTCCTCGCGGAGGACGACCACGGTGGCGGCGTCCCTGGCCGGGACGGGAGCCACCCGCCCGGCCAGAATGTCGCGTGCACGTTCGCCCAGCTCACCGGGGAGCGGAATACCGCCCATTTGACACCCTCCACCAGAACATCACTCGGTTTCAGGTCCATCATGTGGCACGCCACCGCCCCGGACAACCACGGCACCACCCGGACAATAACTGCGTCATCCGGCTAAACCCAGATAAAAACGGCTTTGCTCTGACAAGCGCAGCCCCATCCGGACAAAAACCGGCAGGCGCCGGGCCGTCACCGGCCTGCGGAGCCGCCCTGCCCGGAGGGCGCACCCACACGGCTCCGGCGAGCCCTCACAGCGCCCGTACGGCCCCGTCGAGCCTCATTCGCCCTGAGACCTCATCCGCTGCCGACGGGCCCCATCGGGCCGCCAGGGGCCCTCTCGATCCCGGGGCCCCTGAGATCTCAGCGAACCTCGGCGATCACCTCGACCTCGACCGGCGCGTCCAGCGGGAGGACGGCGACGCCGACCGCGCTGCGGGCATGCTTGCCCGCGTCGCCGAGCACCGCGGCGAGCAGGTCGCTCGCGCCGTTGACGACCTGCGGCTGGCCGGTGAAGTCAGGGGCGCTGGCCACGAAGCCGACCACCTTGACGATCCGCACGATGTTCGACAATCCCCCTGCCGCCGACGCGACCGCGGCGAGGGCGTTGAGCGCGCACACCCTCGCGAGCGCGTAGGCGTCCTCGACGTCCACCTCGGCGCCGACCTTCCCGATCGCCATCAGCTTGCCGTCCACGATCGGGAGCTGCCCCGAGGTGTAAACGTGGTTGCCGGAACGCACCGCCGGGACGTACGCCGCCAGTGGCGGCACCACCTCCGGCAGGATCAGGCCGAGTTCGGCCAGTCTCTCCTCGCCTGTCACTGCTTGGGCCGCTTCAGGTAGGCGACCAGCTGCTCGGGGTTGGGGCCGGGCACGACCTGGACGAGCTCCCAGCCGTCCTGCCCCCAGTTGTCGAGAATCTGCTTCGTCGCGTGGACCAGCAGCGGCACCGTCGAGTACTCCCATTTCGTCATGCGGGACACATTAGCGAGACCGCCCGCGGTGAACGGCCCACCGCGCCCTCTCGGGCACCTCGCCTCCCTCGCCCGCCCGCCCCTGGACGGCCTCCCGGGCGGAACCGAACCGACGACCAGGACGGTCCACCGCGGGAAGCTGTGAGAATCTGCATATTTACTTTCCGCATTCGATCGATTAGTGAGACGGCGGCGCACGGTTCACCGGGCCGCGCGCCAGGTCCCGCTCCGACGCCTGCGGCCCGCGTCACCCCGGCAACCAGGGGAAAACGGTCGTATGCCCGCTCGGCGGCGGAACCCCCGAGCGGGCGCCCACCCGGGCCGGCCCGCCCTCCTCGGGTGGGGAGCGGTGCGGGTGCGCGGTCTCCGGAGGAAGGCGCCGAGGAGTTGTCAAGTACCGGTTGGGTAGCCTTCGAAGAGTGAGAGCTCGCGACACCGATTGGGACGGCGTACGCCTTCACGTCGTCACAGGCAAGGGCGGCACCGGCAAGACCACGGTCGCCGCCGCACTCGCGCTCGCCCTCGCGGCGGGTGGTGGAAAGGTCCTGCTGGTCGAGGTCGAAGGCCGCCAGGGGATCTCCCGGGTCTTCGACCTGCCACCGCTGCCGTACGAGGAGCGCAAGATCGCCGTCGCGCCCGACGGCGGGGACGTCTACGCGCTGGCCGTCGACGCCGAGGAGGCCATGCTCGAATATCTTGAGCTGTTCTACGGCATGCGCAGGGCGGGCAGGGCGCTCAGCAAGATCGGCATCGTCGACTTCGCCACCACCATCGCCCCCGGCTTTCGCGACGTCCTGGTCACCGGCAAGACGAGCGAGGCCGTCCGGCGCAGGGGCAAGGACGGCAGGAGGGTCTACGACGCGGTCGTGCTGGACGCGCCGCCGACGGGCAGGATCGCGCGCTTCCTCAACGTCACCAACGAGGTCGCGGGGCTGGCGAGAGTCGGCCCGATCAAGAACCACGCCGACCTGGTGAACGGCGTCGTGTCCTCCCCGGAGACCGCCGTGCACTTCGTCACGCTCCTGGAGGAGATGCCGGTCCAGGAGACCCTGGACGGCCTGCGAGAGCTCCGCGCCGCCGGGCTCCCGCCCGGTGGGATCTTCGTCAACATGATCCGCGAGTCGCTGCTCCCCGCCCCGGTCCTGGAAGCCGCCGCCGAGGGCAGGTTCGACCCGAGTGAGCTGGCACTCGGCCTCAAGGCCGCGGGGCTCATCGACGGCGGCTCCGCCGCGGTCACGGTGGCCGAGGCCCTGACCGAGGAGATCGCCGAGCACGCCCACCGCACCGAGCTGGAGCGGCAGGAGAGACTGGCGCTGGACGAGGCCGCCCGCCCTCGTTACGACCTGCCGCTGCTGGCCGACGGCGTGGATCTGGCCGGGCTGTACGAGCTGGCGGAATCGATCCGCAACCAGGGAGCAGCGTGAAGACCCCCCCGTTCCTCGACCTCGACGCGATCATCGACGACCCGAACACCCGCATCGTCGTCTGCTGTGGCTCCGGCGGTGTCGGGAAGACCACCACCGCCGCGGCGCTGGGACTGCGCGCGGCCGAGCGGGGTCGTTCCGCCGTGGTGCTCACGGTCGACCCCGCGCGACGGCTCGCGCAGTCGATGGGGCTCACCGAACTCGACAACACCCCCAGGCCCGTCACGGGCGTCGAGGGGGAGGGCCGTCTGCACGCCATGATGCTCGACATGAAGCGGACCTTCGACGAGATCATCGAGGCGCACGCCGACCCCGAGCGAGCCCGTCAGATCCTGACGAACCCCTTCTACCAGTCCCTGTCGTCCAGCTTCTCCGGCACGCAGGAGTACATGGCGATGGAGAAGCTGGGCCAGCTCAGGCGGTCGGACGACTGGGATCTGATCATCGTCGACACCCCGCCGTCCCGCTCCGCCCTCGACTTCCTCGACGCCCCCGAGCGGCTCGGCCGCTTCCTCGACGGCAAGCTCATCCGGCTGCTCATGCTTCCCGCCAAGGCCGGGGGGCGCAGCGCGTTCAAGCTGTTCAACGCCGGTTTCGGCATCGTCGCCGGGGCGTTGACCAAGTTGCTGGGCGCGCAGGTGCTCAAGGACCTGCAGACGTTCGTGTCCGCGTTGGACGCCGTCTTCGGCGGTTTCAGGGCTCGCGCGGAGCAGACCTACCGGCTCCTGCAGGCCCCGGGGACGGCGTTCGTCGTCGTCGCCTCGCCCGAGCGCGACGCGATACGCGAGGCGTCCTACTTCGTGGAGAGGCTCGCCGAGGAGCGCATGCCCCTCGCGGGTCTCGTGGTCAACCGGGTGCACCGCTCACCCGCGTCCATGCTGTCCGGGGCGCGGAGCACCGCCGCCGCCGAGGACCTGGAGTCGCGCGGAGAGCACGAACTCACCTCGGCGGTGCTGCGGTTGCACGCCGGACGAATGCAGCTGGCCGCCCGCGAGCAGCGCGAGGAGGAGCACTTCGTCTCCGCCCATCCCACGGTGCCCGTCGCGCGGGTCCCCGCGATGGCGCAGGACGTGCACGATCTGGAAGGACTGCGCGAGGTGGGTCAGCTCCTGGCCGCCCGCTAGGAGAAGCCTTCCCGCGGGAGGAGAACGAGTCAGGGAGCGCGCCCGGCGGGCACACTCCCTGACCTTTATGCAATCGTTATACGCATGTACGGCTGGCGCCCGGCGCCAGCCGTACGGGATCGGCGCGAACTCAGCCGGCGATCAGCTCGTTAGTCCGCTCGTACTCCTCTTTGGCCAACTCCAGCAGGTCCCGCCAGGAGTCGACATCCGGTCGCCGACGCAACAGCGCTCGGCGTTCGCGCTCGGTCATCCCGCCCCACACCCCGAACTCGATGCGATTGTCCAACGCATCGGCGAGGCACTCGGTCCGGACCGGGCATCCTCGGCAGATCAGCTTCGCTCGGTTCTGGGCAGCGCCCTGAACGAACAACGCGTCAGGATCCGCACCCTTACAGGCCGCACGGGAGGTCCAATCCGTGATCCACATTCGACCCCACTCCCCTTTAGGTGGTCAGTCGTGACTTGGGCCGACGGGCGCGGGCGTCAGGCCTCGGTATTCAATTGCTGCAGAAAGAGAACGTACGCAACCAGACGTTCGGGCCGACAGACCCCGGCGGGACCAAATTCTCACATGGTCATCCACGGCCATCTGGCCGGGAATGACTAGTCACCTGCCCGAGATACAGGACAAAGCCAAACTAAGATGGCGTTCCGTTACCGTATGGGTCATCTGCCCGACGTACTCTGGGACTCGTGCAAGCTCAAGGCAAAGACCAGCGGTCTGTGATCGGCGCGGTCGGTAACGTGGTGAAGTTGCTCGGCGCGGCGACTGTCACGGGTGTGCTGGTCGCCGCCGTGGCGCTTCCGACGGTGGGTGGCGCGGGGCTGACGGTGAACGCGGCGGCGGACGAGCTACGTCTTCTCCCCGAAGAGCTCCAGGAGCCCCCACTCGCGGAGAAGACCACTCTGCTCGACGCCGACGGCAAGCAGTTCGCCCAGTTCTACTTCGAGAACCGCGAGTCGGTGAAGCTGGACGCGGTCGCCGACGTCATGAAGACGGCGATCGTGGCGATCGAGGACTTCCGGTTCTACGAGCACGGGGCGATCGACCTGGAGGGCACCTTCCGCGCGGCCGTGAAGAACGTCTCCGGCGGCGGAGTCGTCCAGGGCGGCTCCTCCATCACGCAGCAGTACGTCAAGCTCGTGCTGGTCAACGCCGCGGAGAGCAAGGAGGAGCAGGAGGCCGCGATCGCTCCCACGCTCTCCAGGAAGCTCAACGAGCTGCGCTACGCGCTGGCCATCGAGGAGAAGTACACCAAGTCGGAGATCCTTGAGCGCTACCTGAACATCTCCTACTACGGCGCGGGTGCCTACGGCATCCAGGCCGCGTCCAAGCGCTTCTTCAACAAGTCCGCCTCGAAGCTCACCCTGTGGGAGGCGGCCACCCTCGCCGGAGCCGTGCAGAACCCGAGCGTGACCGATCCCAACGCGGGCAAGGCCTCCCGCGACCGGTTGCTGGCTCGGCGCAACGTCGTGCTGAACCGGATGGCCGAGCTCGGCAAGATCACGCCGCAGGAGGCGGAGGAGGCCAAGAAGAAGAAGCTCGGCTTCAAGAACATCGAGGCCCCCGGCGGCTGCGAGGAGAGCCCCTACCCGTACTTCTGCCTCTACGTGCGGCATGAGATCGCGACGAACGAGGACTTCGGCAAGACCCGCAAGCAGCGCGAGAGGCTGCTGCAGCGAGGCGGCCTCGTCATCAAGACGACGCTCGACCCGAAGGCGCAGAAGGCCGCGGAGAAGGCGATCAAGCAGTACGTCAAGACCAGCGACAAGCCGGTCGCCTCGCAGGCGATGATCGTCCCCGGCACCGGCGCCGTGAAGGCGATGGCCGCCAGCCGCAAGTTCGGCAGGAACAAGAAGAAGAACGAGATCAGCTACAACCTCGTCGGCGACAGGACGCACGGCGGCGGAGCGGGTTTCCAGGCGGGCTCCACGTTCAAGCCCTTCACCCTGCTGACCGCCCTGGACCAGGGCATGAAGCTGAACGACGGCTTCGGCACCGGTTCCGGCTACAAGGCCCCCAGCAGGAGCGCGTTCCGCGACTGCAAGGGCAACGTGGTCGGCGACACGAACCACGAGGTCAAGAACTCCAGCGAGGGCGGCGGCGGCTTCAAGACCCTGACCAGCGGCACCCTGGGCTCGGTGAACACCTTCTTCATGCGCCTGTCGCAGGAGGTCGGCCTCTGCGACACGGTCAAGATGGCCAAGAGCCTGGGCATCAAGCGTGCCGACGGCGAGCCGCTGAAGGAGTTCGAGACCTTCACCCTCGGCATCAACGAGATGGACCCGGTGACGGTCTCCGCCGCCTACGCGACGATCGCCGCCCGCGGCACCTACTGCACCCCGATGGTGATCACCGAGAGCACCGACCGCGACGGCAAGAAGACCTCCTACAAGCCCAAGTGCAAGCAGGTCCTTGACGAGGAGGTCGCCGACGCGGCCACCCACATCATGTCCGGGGTCTTCACCAAGGGCACGATGACCGAGGTCGGCGGCATCGGCCGGCCGGCGGCGGGCAAGACCGGCACCACCGACGCCTACACCGCCGCCTGGTTCGCCGGATTCACCCCCGATCTCGCCTCCGCGGTCAGCCTCGGCGACCCGCGCGGCGCCTTCAAGCACGACCTGACCGGCGTGACCATCGGCGGGCGCTACTACAGCTACGTGTACGGTGCCTCGATCTCCGGGCGGATCTGGAAGAACTCCATGATCGGCGCGCTCAAGGGGGTCGAGGCGACTCCCTTCACCTCGGTGAACATGTCGCGCTTCGGCGGCTGTTCCCCCGGCCGGTGCGAGCCCAAGCCCCCGCCGAAGCGCGACGGTGACGGCCCCGGAGACGGCCCCGGTGACCGCCGGGGTGACAACCGAGGCGACAACGGCGGCGGCCCGTTCAGGCCGGGTGGCGACGGCCGGGAGGTCAACGGAGGTGACCCGTTCGGCGGCGCCCCGATCGCACCGACCGTCCCGTAGCCCCCGAACGCCCCGGCGGTTCCGTAGCGGCCCCGGAACCGCCGGACCGTCGGATCAGGGCGCCGCCAGGCGGGCACGTACGGCCTGCGCGACACGACCGCCCTCGGCGCGTCCGGCGACCTTCGGGTTCACGATCTTCATGACCTGCCCCATGGCCTGCGGCCCGGCGGCGCCGCTCTCGGCGATGGCCTCGTCCACGAGCCCGGCGAGCTCGTCGTCGGACAACTGCGCGGGCAGGTACGCCTCAAGCACGGCCTGCTCGTCGACCTCGGCCTGGGCCTGCTCCACCCGGCCGGCACCGCTGAACGCCTCGGCCGCCTCGCGACGCTTCTTCGCCTCCTTGGCCAGCACCTTGACGATCTCGTCGTCACTGAGCTCGCGTGCCGTCTTGCCCGAGACCTCCTCGACGTTCACGGCCGCGAGGGCCATGCGAATCGTGCGGGTGCGGATCTCGTCCCTGCTCTTCATGGAGGCCGTGAGATCGGCCTTCAGCTTGTCCTTCAATGCGCTCATGATGTCCATCTTGCCGCCTCACCAGCCCCGCCGTATCCCGAGTTTCCGTTCGAGGGCTCGATCTCGGGCATGATGAGAAGGTGAGGAAAGCAGCCGCGGTGCCCCTGTCCCTGTTCGGCGTCGGCCTGGCCGGCCTCGCGTACGCCTCGTTCGTCGAGCGCAACGCGTTCCGGCTGCGCCGCTTCGACGTGCCCGTTCTGGAGCCGGGACAGCGGCCGGTGCGCATCCTCCACCTGTCCGACCTGCACCTCACCCCCGGCAGGCGGAGGCTGATCGAGTGGGTGCGCTCGCTCGGCGCCCTCAACCCCGATCTGGTGGTCAACACCGGCGACTCCATCGCGCATCCCGACGCGGTCGCGCCCCTCATGCACGCCCTGGAGCCCCTGCTGTCACGCCCGGGCCTGTTCGTCTACGGCTCCAACGACATGTACGAGCCGCGGCCGAAGAATCCCGCGCGCTACCTCTGGCGCACCTCCAAGGCCGACTACGGCCAGAAGATCCCCAACCTCCCCTGGGAGGAGCTGGGCGCCGCCATGGCCGCCGAGGGCTGGCTCGACGTGAACAACACCACCGCCCGCCTCAAGGTCGGCGATCTCGACGTGGCGGTGGGCGGCATCCACGACTCCCACATCAACCTCGACCGCTACGACCTGATCGCCGGCCCCGCCCCGGCGGCGGCCGACCTGCGCCTGGGTGTGATGCACTCGCCGGAGCCCCGCAACATGACCCGCTTCGCCGCCGACGGCTACCAGTTGCTGCTCGCCGGGCACACCCACGGCGGTCAGCTCTGCGTCCCCTTCTACGGCGCACTGGTCACCAACTGCGGCATCGACCGGGCCCGGGTCAAGGGCATGAGCCGCCACGACTCCGCCTACCTGCACGTCTCCGCCGGTCTCGGCACCAGCCCCTACGCCCCGGTCCGTTTCTCCTGCTATCCCGAGGCGAGCCTCCTCACCCTGGTGCCCCGCCGCCGTGGCGACGCAAGCACCCACGAAGTCCGCTAGACTTTCCCAAGCACGAGCAAGTCCGGACGTGCGACCGGGGTGTGGCGCAGCTTGGTAGCGCGCTTCGTTCGGGACGAAGAGGCCGCAGGTTCAAATCCTGTCACCCCGACGTTGAGTGTCCCGAAGTGAGAGCCTGGTCACCAGAAATGGTGACCAGGCTTTTGGCTTGTGGACCCCGTTCGGATCGCGAAAGCAAGTGGCCATCTGGCGAAATTTCTCCCATTCGCCTATTTCATCCAGCAGTGCCCGCTTTGTTGATCGGTTCCCGCTGCCCTCCGGACCGGACGGATGCCCCCGCCTGCCTCGCCCCGCCGGTGACGGTGCCTCGGAACACCGGCGTGGCGACGAAGGCGAAGGCCCGTCCCCGGGCCGGAGCGTCCGGGACTCCGGGGATCCGGAGGTCACCGAACCGCGTCGTCCGTGATCCCTTCCGGCACGAAGCCCTCCGGCAGGTCCCGCAGGTGGTGACCACCGGCCGTGACACGCACCGGGCCTCCGACGGCGAACATGATCTGGTGGACACTGCGGATCAGCACCCGCCCGACGGCCGAGTCGATCGCCCCCGCGAAGTGGGGAACGCTCGTGCTGTAGTTCACGTCGAACACGACCTCGCAGCCCTCGGGCAGGTCCGTGCTCGTCCACACCCCCTTGAGGTGCTGGAAATCCCCACTGACCTGCTCGAACTCGATGCGGTACGGCTGCCGGCCGCCTCCGGACCCCTGGCTGCGCTGCACCCACCGCGCCGTACCGCCACGGAAGGCCAGCACCCACTGGCGGAGCCCGTCGCCGGTGTCGGAGACGGAGACGATGTCACGGGCGTACGCGGGGTATGCCGCCTCGTCGCCGAGCCGTTCGATCACCTCGGCGGCCGTCGCCGGCACCGTGGCCTTCAGAATGCGAGATGTCATGACGCATGCTCCTTCTCAGTCCGCCGGGCGGATGACGCTGACGCCCTGCAGGCGGGTGGTGCGCAGCATGGGGTGGCTCGCCTCTCCGAAGGCACCGCCGGTGAGACCGGGCCCGCCCTGATTGGGCAGGAAGGGCAGGAAGCCACTGTGCGAATCATTGATCTTCAGGTTGCCGCCGTTGACGACCCCCTCCAGGAACCGCTCGATCGTCGAGGTCCCGGTCGACCAGACGGAGTTACGCAGGCCGTACGCGTTGGTGTTCACGAAGGCCAGCACCTCCTCCAGGAGAGCCTCGTCATCCGTCCCGGCGTCGGGGACGATGATCGGCAGAAGCGGGAAGAAGGTCTCGTCGCGGACCACCGAGAGCGACCTGGCGTTGCCGAGCCCGTCGACACGGACGATGCTCGGCTCGACGAAGAACCCCGTCTCGGACGGTGATCCGTCCACTTCGAGGCGACGGCCACCGTGGACGAGCTTCGCACCCTTGGAAAGGGCCTCCCCCAGGCAGCCGAAGAACCAGTCGACCCCCAGAACCGGGGTGAGCACCACACCGACCTCGTCCGGGTATCCCGGCTGGATCCTCCGGGTGGCCACGACCAGCCGCTCGATGAGCTCGTCCGCGATCGCCGGATGGACGACCACCTGGTTGGGCACGTTGCAGATCTGGCCGGAGTTCATGAAGAACTGGGTGAGGGTCTCCACCGTGGCGTCCAGGTCGGCGTCGTGCCACACCACGCAGCAGTCGTTACCCGCGAGTTCCAGGATCGGCTTCTTACCCGCGGCGATGCAGTCGGCCTCGAACTCAAGCCCCTTCTTGCTGCCCCCGAAGTAGAGGACGTCGTCGACGTGCTCGCTCGCCATCCAGGCGTCGAGCATGGGCGGCCCGCAGAGGGCGTTGAGCGTTCCCGGCGGCGCTCCCGCCTCTTCGAGCACCGGCGCCACGATCTCCCGCATCGCGTACATGCAGCTGAGAGCGACCCCCCGCGGTGCGCGTACCACCACGGCGTTGCCCGCGATGAGGGAGGTGAGGCCGTTCAGCGCGTTGACCGCCGCGGCGTTCTGGGGCGGGTTGATGCAGACGACCCCGTCCGGAACGCGACGCAGGATCATCTCACGGTCGCCGTCCCATCGGCGGAACTCCATCTGCTCGGCGCACCATTCGAGGGTCTCCCGGCTCCAACTGGTGTACGGGAGCCCGCCGATCATGCCTTGGGCCGCGGAGCGCGGTGTGCCCTCGGCGACGAGGATCTCGACGAGGGGGTCGAGGTGCTCAAGCATCCTTTTCGCGATGCGGCGTCCGATCTCGATTCGCTCGCCGAGCGGAACGCGTCTCCATTCCGGGGCGGCGCCGGCGGCCGATTCCAGGGCGAGGGCCGTCATGCTCTCGTCGGCGACGACGCACGCCCCCACGACACGTTCCCCCGCGGTGTGCGAATCGGTGATTCCCAGATCGAGATCACGCTTGAGCCCCAAGGTGGGGAAGGTGTCCTCGATGAGGGCCCGAGCGGTGAGCGTGTGAACAAGCTGGGCGTTCTCGCCGGTGACATCTCGGCCGCAGATGTAAGCGGGATATATCCCAAATTTCACATTTCCTCCTTCGCTCGATATGACCACGGCTGATATTCACGCTATGTGCGGTAATAGCAGTGGAGCAATGGGCGTGTCATAAGGGCTTCTTATGAAGCCCAAGAGCCATTTCTTATCGAGTTCGGGCCGACCAGGGGCTGGGCCGCTGTTCACCGAGCAGGGCACCGCCGCCCAAGGGGGACCGCCGGACCTTCCACTCACCACCCCGCCGATCCGTCCGGCACCCCATCCGTCCGACATCCCATGCATCCGGCACCCCGCTCGTCCGACACCCCATGCACCCGACGCCCCGCTCGCCCAACATCCCGTTCATCCGGCACCCCCCTTTCCGCCCAGCCCCCGCCCGTCCGCCCCCCTTTCCGCCGGGCGCGGGGTTCGCGGGTCGGCGTGATCACGAAGGCCCCATCTGGCGCGAACCTGCGCGCGGCACACCCCCTCCCATCCATCCCGCCCATGCCACTATGTCCCGTTCAGCACGTTCCGTTCGGTTCCACTTCGCCGATATGGATCGTCCTCGCATGTGCGATGACAAAGCGATCAATACCGCATGACTGCCAGGCTATTTAGCCATTAGGGCATGAATATGCGAAGGTAGGGTGATTGTTCGCGATGTTTCGGCTCAGCACGGTGAGCCGGTAAGGAGCCCTCGTTGTTCAGGCGTCTTCCCCGGTGGGCCGTCGCGGTCCCCCTCGCCCTCACGCTGGCTGCCACCCTGTCCGGCTGCGGCTCCAGCGAACCGCCCCCCACCACGGCCTCCTCCGGCGACGGGACCACGACGCTGACGGTGCTCGCCGCCGCGTCGCTGACCGGCACGTTCACCGAACTGGGAAAAGCCTTCGAAGTCGCGCACCCGGACATGACGGTGCGTTTCAGCTTCGGCTCCAGCGCCACCCTGGCCCAGCAGATCGTCGCGGGCGCCCCGGCCGACGTCTTCGCCGCCGCCAGCCCGGCCACGATGAAGACCGTCACCGACGCCTCCCTCGCCACCGGCCCAACCACCTTCGCGCGCAACATCCTCCAGATCGCCGTCCCTGCCGACAACCCGGCCAAGGTCGACGACCTGGCCGACCTGGCCGACCCGAAGGTCAAGGTCGCCCTCTGCGCCGAGCAGGTGCCCTGCGGTGCCGCCGCGGTCAAGGCCCTGGACGCCGCCGGCCTCAAGGTCACCCCCGTCACCCTGGAGCAGGACGTCAAGGCCACCCTCACCAAGGTCGGGCTCGGCGAGGTCGACGCCGCCCTCGTCTACAGGACCGACGTCATCGCCTCCGGCGGCAAGGTCCAGGGCATCGACTTCCCCGAGGCCGAAAAGGCGATCAACGACTACCCGATCGCGGCCCTGTCCGGCGCACCCGCCCCCGAGGCGGCGAAGCGGTTCGTCGACCTCGTGCTGTCACAGCAGGGTAAGGACGTACTGACCAAGGCCGGTTTCCAAACACCCTGACCGCTGCCACGACACCCTCCGTGACGCGACATCCCCGCGCCCACCCGTACGGGAAACCCTGCGCGGGGCGCGCGTCCGGCGTCTCGCCCGCGCCGTCGAGGACCTTCTCCACCTCGATCCCGGCCCTCGCGAGGCCGGCGAAGCGGATCCGCCGAGATACCTCACACCGGCATCACCGGGCCCTCTGCCCCCATAACTACCCATCTAGCGCCCTTTAGCGACATAAAGTAACCCCCCGGAGTCGAGCGACAGCAGACGGTAATGTACGTTTGTGGTCATGATCGTGTCGATGCGACGAGTCGCGCAGCGCGGAGGCGTCACCCTCGCGCTGGGACTGGCCGTGCTCGGCGCCGTCATATTGATGCATCTGGCACTGTGCGTCGTAACCCCCGCACACCGGGGGCACTTCCACGCACCCGGCCATCGGTCACCGGCCGCCGCGACCGCTGTCACCGCCGCGGGGCATCTCACCGCGATCGGCGCGGAGGTGCCCGCGGATCACGTACCGTGCCCGGCGCCACCACCCACCGAGGAGGATCACCACCTGTGCGGGGCGGCGGCCGGAGCGCAGATCACCGGTACGCGTGCCCCGGTGCCGACCGGCCCGGTCATCGGTGGCCCGGTGGCCGTCGACGAGGCCCCGGCACCCTCGCCGTCGCCCGCGTGGCGCCGCGCGCGGCCGGTCCGCCCGCCCCCGGGTGCGGTGTTACTCCTTCTCAAATCCGTTTCCCGTATATAGCCCGCCCCGCGGGCCCGCTCGTCAACGACTCCGCACTCCTCACGAGGCTCCTCGCGAGTTCCTCATGAGCGGTAGAGCCGTCGCTCAAGCGTGCCCAGAAGCGAGTTGATCACATCGCATCCAGGGGAAACGGATCATGACATACACACTTAATTCACCACAGGTAGCGGCCGACCGGCCGCAGATCGACACCGCCTCACTCGGCCGGCTGATCACCGGGGCCACCTGCCACACTCCCGAGCACGTGGTCGGCAACACCCCCGTGCTCTGGGTTCCCGAGATCGCCTCGGGGCTGGGGCACGGATTCTGGGCGAAGTTGGAAGGCGGCAACCCCGGCGGGATCAAGGACCGCTCCGCGCTCTACATCGTCGAGCGGGCGCGCGAGCGCGGCCTGCTGCGACCGGGAGCACCCATCGTGGAGTCCACCAGCGGGACCTTCGGGCTGGGCCTGGCGCTGGCCGGCATCGTGCACGGCCACCCGGTGACGCTGGTGACCGACCCGGGCATGGAACCGCTGATGCACCGGTTGCTGTCGGCCTACGGGGCCCGCGTCGTCGTCGTCACCGAACCGCATCCGGTGGGCGGCTGGCAGCAGGCCCGTCGGCAGCGCGTGCGGGAACTGCTCGGCGAGCACCCGGACGCCTACTGCCCCGACCAGTACAACAACCCCGACAACGTCGCCGCCTACGCGGGACTCGCCGTTGAGCTGGCCGGTCAGCTCGGGCGGATCGACGTCCTGGTATGCAGTGTGGGCACCGGTGGCCACAGCGCCGGCGTTCATCGCGCGCTCCGGCGCTTCTATCCCGACCTGCGGCTCGTCGGCGTCGACACGATCGGCTCGACCATCTTCGGCCAGCCCGCGCGCTCGCGGCTCATGCGCGGCCTGGGCAGCAGCATCCACCCGCGCAACGTGGCGTACGAGGCCTTCGGGGAGGTGCACTGGGTCGCGCCCGCGGAGGCGGTCTGGGCCTGCCGGCGGCTGGCCGCGCTGCGGTACGCCACCGGCGGCTGGAGCGTCGGCGCGGTGGCCCTGGTGGCGTCCTGGCTCGCCCGCACGCTGCCCGGATACACCCGGATAGCGGCGATCTTCCCCGACGGTCCGCACCGCTACTTCGACACGGTCTTCAACGACGACTACTGCGCGGAACGCGGCCTGCTCGGCGCGCCCCCGACGACGGACCCCGACGAGATCACCCATCCGGCCGAACGCGAGGTGACGCGCTGGACGCGATGCGCGACCGTGCCCGACCCGGTCACCTTCCCGAGAGACGGCGATGCCTTCCAGAAAGACGGCGACGTCTCCCTGGAAAAGCGGGTCGCCTTCCCCGAAGACAGTGTCGTCTTCCCGGGAGACGGCGTCGTGGAAACGTCGTCGGCCGCCGCGGAAGACGGCGCCCGCGCCGAGGTCGTCGCCGTCGAGGAGACAACCGGGAAAGGTGGCCCCCGGTGAGAGGCACCGTCGCCCTGGCCCGCTCCTTCGACCGGCCGGTGAGACTGCTGCTGATCAACCAGCTCACCATCAACACCGGCTTCTACATGCTGATGCCCTATCTGGCCGGTCACCTGTCGGGAACGCTGGCACTGCCGGCCGCACTGGTCGGCCTGGTCCTGGGCATCCGCAACCTCAGCCAGCAGGGCATGTTCCTGGTCGGCGGTACCCTCGCCGACAGGCTCGGCCACAAGCCCATGATCGTCGCGGGCTGCGGGCTGCGCACGGTGGCGTTCCTGCTGCTCGCCGTGGCCGACTCCCTGCCCGCGCTGGTGGTCGCCTCGGCCCTGACCGGGTTCGCCGGCGCGCTGTTCAACCCCGCCGTACGGGCCTACCTCGCCCGCGAGGCCGGGGCGCGCAAGGTCGAGGCGTTCGCCGTGTTCAACGCCTTCTCCCAGGTCGGCATCCTCATCGGACCGCTCGTCGGCCTGCTGCTCAACGCGGTGGCCTTCAGGCTCGTCTGCCTGGTCGCGGGCGTGCTGTTCGCGATCCTGACGGTCGCACAGACGCGAGCCCTGCCCGCGGGAGCCGCTCCGGAGGGCGAGGAGGGGCGAGGCGTGCTGCCGGCCTGGCGCGAGGTGGTCGGTGACCGGCCGTTCCTGCTGTTCTCCCTGGCCATGATCGGCTCCTACGTGCTGAACTTCCAGATCTACCTGGGGCTGCCGCTGGAGATCCGCCGGGCGACGGGCGGTGAGCTGGGAATCACCCTCGTGTTCGCCGTCTCGGCGGTGATGACCCTGGCGGGCCAGGCCCGTCTCACGGCGTGGGCGACCCGGCGGTGGCGACCGCCGCAGGCCATCGCGTGGGGCCTGGTCCTGATGGGACTCGCCTTCGTCCCCCTCGCCCTGGCCGCCCCCTGGGCGGGCACCGCCGTCGTGCCGTCCGGCGGAGCCGCCCTGATGCTCGCGCTCGTCCCCGTCCTGGGGACCACGGTGCTGCTCAGCCTGGCCACCATGATCATCTATCCGTTCGAGATGGCGACCGTCGCCACCTTCGGAGGCCGGGACATGGTGGGGACGTACTACGGGCTCTACAGCACCCTGGCCGGCGTCGGTATCGCCGTGGGCAACCTGCTCACCGGGTCGGCCCTGGATCTGGGTACGCGGGTCGGTCTGCCGAGCCTGCCGTGGCTGGTCCTGGCACTGATCGGCCTCGGCTGTGCCACGGCCGTCGCCGTTCTGGATCGATCGGGGCGCCTGGCGACCCCGCCGAGGGCTGCCCCGGCGACGGCGTGAGGCACCAGAGGCCGGTCCGGCCCTGACGATCGGCGGGGGCGGGGGACCATCTCACCGAGATTCCGTACTTCCCCGTCCCCGCGGTCCCCGCCGGTCGTCAGGGGTCGGCGCTCGGCCGCGGCGGACGACGGTGCGATCAGGAGGAGTCGTCCGGTACGCGTGCGTCCGGCCTGTTCGGCCCTCGACCCACCGGCGCCATCCGTCACGACGCGCTCAGGAACGGCGCCGCCCGTCACGGCCCGCTCAGGAACGGACAAGGCGGGCGATCGCGTCGGACGCCTCCCTCACCTTCTCCTCGGCCTCGGCTCCCCCCTTGGCCGTGGCCTCGGCCACGCAGTGCGCCAGGTGCTCCTCCAACAGGGACAGCGCGAAGGACTGCAGTGCCCGGTTGGCCGCCGACACCTGGGTGAGGATGTCGATGCAGTACTTGTCCTCCTCGACCATCCGCTGCAGGCCCCGGACCTGCCCCTCGATCCGACGCAGCCGCCGCACATGGTCCTGCTTGTTGGCGGTGTATCCGTACATCTCGCCCCCTCCGCTCGGCTTCCCCTGCGAAAGAATACCCCCCGCTAGTATTCAAGGCAGCCTCGCCGTTCGTGCCCGGCCTACATGCCGCCGACCATCTCGGCGGGCGGCGGCACCGGCTCCCACCCGCCCACCAGCCCACGGGTGGTGATCGTGACCGCGCAGCGTTGCGCGGCGTACGTGAGGGCCATGGCGTGATGTTCCGGGGAGAAGTCGGCGACGGCATCGGCGACGAGGAACGGCTGAAGGTCCTGCATGAAGGCGTCGCAGGCGGTCATGAGGCAGCCGATGTGCGCGTAGACACCGCAGACGATGATCTGGTCGCGCCCCATCGCGTCCATCCGGGTACGCAGGTCGGTCCTGTGGAAGGCGCTGTAGCGCCACTTGGTGAGCAGGATGTCGGATTCCGAGGGAAGGAGGCTCGCGACGATCTCGCTCTCGCGAAGACCGGCGATGCCCGCTCCCCAGAAGTCCTGGAGCAGGCCGCGCTCATGCCTGCTCTGGCCGCCGGGCTGCACCGAGTAGACGACGGGAACCCCCAGCCCCGCGCAGACGTCGCGCAGGAGACCGATGTTGGCGATGAGCCCGGTCAGCGGGGAGGCGTCGGCGGTGAAGGGGGCGAGGAAGTAGTTCTGCATGTCGTGGACCAGCAGGATGGCGCGGCGCGGATCAGGGCGCCAGCTCACCCGGTTCTCGGGCAGGTCGTTCTCCCTCGGCAGCGGGTAGGAGGCGATCTGGGGAAGGGCCACGGGCGCTGTCTCCTTTCCTCGGTTTTCGTCGGGTTTCCTGCGGCTTTTCTGCGGCTTTTCTGCGGCTTTTCTGCGGCTTTTCTGCGGTGACGGAACCTTCTCGCGGTGGCGAACCGCCTCCCGCGACGGTGAACCTCTTCCGTGACGGCGAGTCGTCTCCCCGTGGCGGATCATCGCCCGTGACGGCGGATCGCTGCCCGTACCGGCGGGTCAGCGGTCCTGGTCCAGGCCGACGGCGCGGAGCATGGTCTGGAACTTGGCGGTGGTCTCGGCGAACTCGGTCTCCGGTACCGACCCCGCGACGATCCCCGCGCCCGCGAACAGCCTCAGGGTCTGGTCGGCGATCTCGGCGCAGCGGATGGTCACGACCCATTCGCCGTCGCCCGTCGCGTCACCCCACCCGACCAGGCCGGCGTACAGACCGCGGTCGAACGACTCGATCTCCTCGATGGCCTCGCGCGCGGCGCCCGCGGGCGTGCCGCAGACGGCGGGGGTGGGGTGCAGCACGGTGGCCAGTTCCAGCGAGGTGACCGCCGGGTCGTCCAGCACGCCGGTGATCCGGGTCGACAGGTGCCACATGGAGGCGGTGGACAGCGGCGAGGGCCCGGCGGGGACGGACAGCTTCCTGCAGTACGGGCGCAACGTCTCCACGATGCTCTCGATCACCAGGGCGTGCTCGCGGAGGTCCTTGTCCGAGGCGAGCAGAGCGCGGGCCCGTTCGCGGTCGACGACGGGGTCGGGGTGGCGGGGCGCGGACCCCGCGAGCGGGTTCGTCGTGATCCGGCGGCCCCAGCGGGAGACGAGGAGTTCGGGACTGGCTCCCAGGAGGGTGCGGGCCGTGTCATCGCTCGACGGCAGGTCGACCGCGTAACCATAGGCCTGCGGGTCGCGCCGGACGAGGTTGCGCAGGATACGGCCTACGTCGACGGGGACGCCCATGGTGATGTCCAGGGTCCGGGCCAGCACGATTTTCTGGAGCTCTCCGGCGGTCAGCTTGGCCAGCGCCTTCTCCACACCGCGCATGTAGTCGTCGGAATCGGAGACCGGACCGACCCCGGTGAACGTCCCCGTGATCCGCTCGGGAGCGGCGGAGATGCCGGTCGGCGGACTCGTCCAGCAGACGGTGGCGGGCACCAGCAGGCGCGCGGGACGATCGTCGCGGAAGGGAACCGCGCCCACCACCACGGGGTTGGGGTGACCGGAATCCCGCGCGTCGCGCAGGGCCGAGGCGACGCGACCCTGCAGGCTCGTCGTCCCGGAATCGGGGACCTCCTGGACCACCCCTCTGGCGAGCAGGGTCCTGGTCGGCGAGGTGAAGAAGAAGGTACCGGGCTCGTAATCTCCCAGAAGGTCGGGCATTCGAGACATGGTCATGGTGTCGTTTGACGACATGGCTAAGAGGTCTCCTGTCGGGAGAAATCCAGGAACGGGGGGTGTGCCGTACTACGACCGGAGCGTGGCGCCCCCGTCGACGTACAGGTCCTGCATGGTGATGTGCCTGGCACGGTCGGAGGCCAGGAAGAGGACGGCGTCCGCGATGTCGGCGGGATCGGCCAGCCTGCCGAGGGGGATGCCCACCCGGAAACTGGCCGGCGAGCCGTCGATGACCGTCCTGGCGTCGTGGCCGCCGGTCCACAGGGCACGCTGCATGGGAGTGTCGGTGGAGCCGGGCGACACCACGTTGCAGCGGATGCCGTACGGTGCCAGCTCCAGGCCGAGGCACTTGGTGAACTGCGCGGCCGCGGCCTTGGAGGCGGCGTAGGCCGACATGTTGGTCCGGGGCACGCCCGCGGCGTTGGATCCCACGGTGACGATCGCCCCGGATCTGCGGGGGATCATCCGGCGGGCGACCGCGCGGGACAGGTGGAAGACTCCGCCGGTGTTGACGGCGAACGTGCGAGCCCAGTCGTCGTCGCTGATGGCGACGACGGGTCCCGAGCAGAGCACTCCTGCGACGTTGACGAGCAGCTCGATCGGGCCGAGATCGGCCTCGACCCGCGCGACCACGTCGTCGACGGCGGCGCTGTCGGTGACCTGGCAGGGGTAGGCGACCGCGACGCCGAGGCCGGCGGCGACCCGCGCGACCCGCTCGGCGTTCACGTCGAGCGCGGCGACACGTGTGCCCGTCGCCGTCAGGGCTCGCGCCACCGCCTCGCCGATGCCCTGTGCCGCACCGGTGACCACGGCCACCGCGCCTTCCATCACCATGCCTTCACCGTCTCTCGCCGCCGTCGCGCTCCCGTCGCCCTCGCCACGGTCCGCCTGTATCGGTAGGCAGGCTAGCTCCATCACTTTAGGTCGCGCAGCAAAAACTTATAGTTACTTTTCACAGATCAGGAGGACATCGCGGAGGTTAGTGGGACCACTCCGGACTGCGGGCCGCTGCGAGCGAGGGAGCCCTGAGCGGGCGGATCGTCCCCCGGTGACGGCTTTCCGGGGAGAAGCGGTCTCCCCTGCTCCCGCCCAGCTGAAGGGCGGATTCGACGCGTTTACAGATAGTCAACATCGCGTCAATCGCTATGACCTACCATCATCCTTCGTGACAAGTCAGGATATTTCAGAGCGACAGGTATATATCCCCCCTGCGCCTCCCGCCGAAACCTCCGCGGAGCCCGTGGAACCCACGGAGGAGGGCAGCGGCGTGCTGGCGATGATCGAGCGCATCGGCTCGATCATCGTCCCGATCGGCGTCGCGTTCTACGCCGTCCTCTACCTCGGCGTCGAGCAGATGTACGGCGTGTTCGGCATCAGCCCGCAGCAGGCGGGAATCGACCAGTCCGTCCTGCTCGGCCGGTTGATGGGGACGCTGATCCTGCTCCTGCTCGTCATCGCGCCGCTTCTCGGCCTCGTCGTCGGGGTGGGCTGGCTCGCCGACAAGGTGACCCGCGGCGCGGTCGGAAAGGCCATGACGGCCGTACGGCGCCGCCCCTGGGTGGCCGCCCTGATCGCCGCGCTGTGGTGCGGCGCGACCTACTGGGGTCTGCTGAGCCTCGTGGGCGACCTCGAAATCGCCGCCATGGTCGTCGTCGCGGTGGGGCTGGGCGTGCTGACGTTCCTGGTGCCGTTCCGGCTGCTGCGCCGCAAGCCCGTCGGCCGCGCCGGCATGAAGGTGCTCACCGGCGCCCTCACGGGCATCGGCCTCGGATTCCTGCTGATCCTGCAGATGGCCCTGGGCGCGATCGAGATGCAGGAGACGGGGCGGGCCAACGACCTCCTCCCCTACGTCGGCTTCCAGGACCAGTGGGCCGTCATCAAGAACGCCGACGACGACAAGCCCCTCTACGACGGCCGGTGGATGATGCTGCTCGGCGAGAGCCAGGGCACCTACGTCTTCTACGACTGCGACAAGCTGGAGACCTTCCGGCGCCCGATCGACGGCACGCTCCTCGGCAACCTCCAACTGCAGCCGGAGCGAGAGGCGGGCTACAAGTGCGGCACGCTCGCCGAGCAGGGCCAGACGCAGGCGAGCGAGAGCCAGTAGACACAACCGGTGAACACATCCGAGAGGACGTCCACCGGCTCACCCACAGCATCTGCCGGCGGCGGGACCGGCGCTCCCGGTCCCGCCGGGGACGGCACGACGCGCGTCACGAATTTTGGCCCGAATAATCATCTCAAAAATCATTACGGGCAATAAAAAAGGCCTCGACTCGGATATGCGAATCGAGAGAGCCGCCATCTGCCGCGGCCACGGGCGGGGAATCAAACAACCTGGACATATCCCCGCCATTGACGAATCCGTTTAAACCTTCTTAACGAGGGTCGCGCTTTGCCATGTCGATCATCGGGTAACTCCTGCTTGCCGCCATCGTCGCGGTTCAAGCAATCCGATTCCCTGAAATCACAAAAGACATGGAATGCGATGACTTTTAGCGGTAGAAAACGGGCTCAAAACATTAATTCCAGCCAACGTGCTCGAAACCGGTCCGTCGCGACAACAGCAATCGGTGCCGTTCTGGCACTTTCCTGCCAGGCACCGGCCGGCGCCGTGACCGAGACCACGGGAGTCGTTCTCCTCAACACGCGAGCCGCAGGTAGCGAGACCATCCCGGTCGGGAGGACGATCGGCGCGCCCGGGGGCGCGAGTTTCTCCCTGATCGGAGCCCTCGGGCGGGAAGACTGCAAGTGCCAGGGGCAGCACTGCGTGTGCGACCGCGATCGTCCCGGCAAGAATCGGGGCAGCGGGAAGAGCAGGAGCGGCCGGGACCGCGGCAAGAAATCGTCGAGTCTCGAACTGCCATCGGAATCGGCGATCCCGGCGAATCCCGCTAAAGAAAATCCCGTCAAAACGGATCTTCCAGATGCTCCACTCGATCCGCTCGGCCTACCCGGCCCGGCTAAACCGGCCAAACCGGCGGGGCCCGCGAAACCAGCGGGACCTGCCAAACCAGCCGACCCAGCGAAACCAGTCGGCCCCGCGAAACCGGCGGGACCCGGGGAGACGGCAGGCCCGGCAAATCCGGCAGGACCCGCAATTCTGGTGGGCCCCGCAGGCCCGGCCGGTCCGGCAGGCTCCAAGGGAGTTTCGGGTCCCGCAGGACCGACGGGAGCGACGGGAGCGAAGGGTGACACCGGTGCCCCCGGCCTTCCCGGGGCACCGGGCCCGGCGGGCGCGATGGGACCCGCGGGCGCGACGGGTGCCACCGGTCCTGCGGGGCCGATGGGACCTGCGGGACCGATCGGCCCTCAGGGACCGGATGGGCTCACCGGACCGATCGGCCCTGAAGGACCCGCGGGTCCGGCGGGTCCCCAGGGACTCGCGGGACCGGTAGGGCCGATCGGTCCTGAAGGACCTGCGGGGCCGATCGGCCCTGAAGGACCTGCGGGGCCGATCGGCCCTGAAGGACCTGTCGGCCTCGTCGGACCGATGGGCCCGGAAGGACCGGTCGGCGCCCCCGGGCCCACGGGTGCGGACGGCGCTCCGGGACCCGTGGGTCCGGCCGGCGAACCTGGCGCCACCGGACCGGTGGGCCCGACCGGCGCCACCGGAGCCGCGGGCGAGCCTGGAGCACCTGGCCCCGAGGGACCCGCGGGACCGATCGGCCCCGCGGCGCCGACCTCCGCCGTCTCGGTGTCGTACCTGCTTTTCGAACCGATCACCGCGTCGGTCAGGAACGACGGGACGGCACAACTCCGCGATCCGCGCACGACTCCGCTCTGGCACGATCTTTCGAAGATCCCCGGTCATCCCACCGACGTGGTGGACCTCGCGACGACGATCCTCCATGACGGCGCCCTTCCGTACCTTCACCTCACGGTCCAGAGTTCGTCCGGTCAGGTCGCCCGGACGAAGTGTCTTCTCGGGCGGCCGGTTCCGCGAACGGGGGGCTTCTTCGCTCCGGGAACGCCTCTCGGGCCTCCCGCCTACCCGGCGAACTGCGACAAGTTCACCAACGAGACACCGCCGCTCTGAACCTCTCCGAGTTCCGAGCCTGACAAATGAAAGAATTGTCGTTAAAAGAGAATGCCGTACCCGGCATCGGCCGGGCGCGGCATTCTCCTGTCGAATGCCGCGAACGATGTCGAATCCCTCGAATATCCATGAACTCCCGTTCCCCACGATCACACGGCCCTCGGGCCGTGGAGCGCGTCAGTTGCGGGCGAGGACCAGACGCGAGGGGTCTTCTCCGGGCAGCGGGACGCGGAGGCGGCGCCTGGCTGCGACCATCCGGCACCCGGCGGCGCACGCGTTCGCACCCAGCGCGACGACGGCGAACAGGCCGAGGCGGAGCAGGTCCTGCCTGCCGAAGCTGAGCTCCCCGGCACCGTTGACCAGGAATCCGGTACCGAAGAACCACGCCATGACGGCCGTCGCCAGCGCGACCCCGGCCCGGACCCCGCGGGCGGCGTAGGCGCACACGGCGATCGCCATGATCAGTACGCGGCCGGTGGTCTCCGCCGGAGCGAGGAGCAGCGAGGCGGTCGCGGCCGTGGCGACGACGGTGACGAACCCCCCGGCGAGCGAGAACCCCACCGGTTCGATCCCGGACATCACACCTACCCCCTCCGCATAACGGACATTTATTGCCGAATAGGCATTTATCGAGGGGGTGGGCCTCCGCCCCTCCATGAAATCCCGGGAAATGCCCGAACGCCAATGTCGGTATCTTTTCTTCACCCTTTCCTGACGCTCCTTTACGCCGTTCTCGTCCGCGGTCGGCTCCGGCGGGCGCCCGCCGGAAGCTTCTTTGCGGCGACAAGGCGCACACGGGTGGAGAGTCCGAAGATGACCGGAGCTTTCGTGCCGGGACGATGGAGAACCGGTCTGGGGTGACTCAACCCACTCGATTGCGAGCATCCCGTGCCCTCTGCCATACGATCGCCATATGGCGGAGGTCATGGTGCGCGACGGGACTTGGACGTTCGACGGCGAGATCCTGCGGATCGTGCCCGGCCGTGACCGGAGCGTGAAGAAACTGCGGCAGTTGCTGGGAGAGGTGCGGGTGCCGCTGGAGGCGGTGGCCGGCATCGCGTACGAGCCCGGTAAGAAGGGCGGCAGGCTGCGACTGCGCCTGCGGGAGGGCGCCGACCCGTTCAGCCAGGCGGCGCGCGGTCGGATCGCCGACGCCGCCGACCCCTACCAGCTGGTCGTCGACACCGACCGCATCGGCGCCGCCGAGTATTTCGTCACCGAGGTACGCAACGCGCTGGTGATCGAGCAGGTGCCGGACGGTCCCTCGGAGCGCTACCTCATGCCCGGCCCCGAACTGCCCGTGGTGGTCCCGGCGGGCGACGGCACGGCCACGTTCGACGGTGAGTCGATCCGTCTTGAATGGAACTGGGCCGCGGAGGGGGTCAAGAAGTCGGCGGGTTCCCAGCGGTTCGCGCTGAAGGACCTGAACGGCGTGGAGTGGGTTCCGGCCACGGGCATGGAGAACGGCTGCCTCCGTTTCCATGTGAAGGGCACGGCACCCCACAAATTCGCTCCCAAGCACGACCCGAACTGCCTGGTCCTGTGGGGATTCGACAAGGAGATCCGCACGACGGCCCTGCTCGTCGCCGCCGTTCTCGCCAGGCTGCCGCACCCCTCGGACGCTTACCCACCTCCCGCCGAACCCCTCTCGATCGAGGCCTCCACGGCACCCGCCGCCGGCGACGACCCGGACTCGCTCCTGCGCCGCCTGCGCGAGCTGGGCGACCTGCACAGGGACGGCATCCTCACCGACGAGGAGTTCACCACCGCCAAGCAGGCCCTGATCCGCCGCTTCTGACCTCAGGGCGGCCGCGCGGAGGTCACCTGCACCGGGCGAGCATGACCTTCTTGTCCGCGCGGGTGACCGGCAGGTTGTATTTCAGGGCGACCTGGGCGAAGCGGACGACGTAGGCGCAGCGGACCCCGCGTACGGGAGGGAGCCAGGACGCCGGTCCCGAGCCGCCCTTCGCCTCGTTGGCGGCGCCGTACACCGGGATGAGGTTGAGCGGGTCATTGGCGATGCGCTTCCGCTTGGACATCGGCCAGCGGGAGGCTCCCATCCGCCACCCGTAGGAGAGCGGGACCACGTGGTCGACCTGGATCTCATCGGAGCGCTTCTTGGTCCAGCGGACGATCCGGCCGGTGTAGGGGTCGCGCAACTTCATGGAGACGACCACGCAGTCGGACCCTCGGCGGTAGCGCACGTCCTCGCCGTCGCGGGCCAGCAGGTCGTCGCGGGTACGGCAGCCGTTGCGCGCGTACGGCACCCCTTTGGCGGTGTCGGCCCAGTTCTCGCCGAACCTGGTCCTGCTGTAGCCGGCCTTGGAGCCCATCGGCCTGACCCGGAGTCTCCCGATCAGCCTGACGGCGGCTCCCCGATCCCCGGCCGATCTGACGGGCGCCAGGCCGGGACCCACGCCGTCCGGATTGTCCAGTGGTGCGACCCGGGCAGGCGCGGCCCTCGCACGCGTGTCCTCACCCTGCGTCGACAATGAGAAGAGCACCGCGGCGCCGAGCATCACGGTGACCACCCCCCGCGTGCTCAACCATGCCTCCAGAAAAGGTCTACGGACTCACGCCTGACCGATTCCCGGTCATCTCATGGTTGACACGGGGGTGTCCGCTGGTTGAGACCGAGTCCGGCGAAGGGGCAGGTCAGGGCTGGAAGCGGTAGCCCATGCCCGGTTCGGTGAGCAGGTGGACCGGGTGGGCGGGGTCGCGCTCCAGCTTCTTGCGCATCTGGGCCATGTACTGGCGAAGGTAGTTGGTCTCCTTGCCGTAGGCGGCGCCCCAGACGTCGTTCAGCAGACGGCGCTGGGTGATCAGCTTGCCGGGGTTACGGGCCAGGATCTCCAGCAGGCGCCACTCGGTGGGTGTCAGCCGCACGCCACCGGAGACGGTCTTGCCCACCAGGTCCACCTCGTGCTCGCCGATCACGAACCGGGCCGGTTCCTCCTCGGTGGCGGAGACCCTGCGCGACACCGCGCGGATCCTGGCGAGCAGCTCGTCGACGCCGAACGGCTTGATGACGTAGTCGTCCGCGCCCGCGTCCAGGGCCTCCACCTTGTCGTGGCTCTCGGCCCTGCCGGACAGCACGATGATCGGGACACTCGTCCAGCCGCGCAGCCCGTGGATGACGTCCACCCCGTCCATGTCGGGCAGGCCGAGGTCGAGCACGACCAGGTCGGGATGCCAGTCGGCGGCCTGGCGCAGGGCGGCGGCACCGTCGTCCGCCACGGCCACCTCGTACCGGCGCGCGGCCAGGTTGATGCGCAGCGCCCGCAGGAGCTGGGGTTCGTCGTCGACGACGAGGATGCGCGTCACGGGGTCCTCCTCGGTCGAGACCAGGCTACGGCGGCCACTCCCCGGCTGATCAGGTGCCCCGGTGAACGGAACGAGGCCGGGGAGCGGTCGAGCACCGTGAAGTCCAGCCAGGAGGGGCCCGGTGGGTACGCACTGAAAAGCCGCGTCCCACGCCGATAACGGTGATATCGAGCTAAATGTCGATATCAGTGGCACCTTCAGGAAGCTTGTCCGTCATATTCTTCGACGCCCATCGGGATCCGATGAATAATCCCGCTCGCCCAGGGCAGCAAGGGCTACCACAACAGCCCAAGCCTGAGGTGAGGTCACACATGATAGCGCTGGGACTTCTCTTGATCGTAGTCGCGGGTGCGGCCGTGATCGCGGTCTCCTGGGACGAGACCACGACATCGACCGCCACCGCTTCGTTCACGGTCTTCGACCGCCTGTTCCAGCTGTCCCAGCTGGAGCTCTTCTTCGCGGGTGTCGCCACGGGAGCGGTTTTCCTGCTCGGCATGGGAATGGTGTTCGCGGGTATGCGACGCTCGGCCGCGCACCGCCGCAGGCTCCGCGCCTCGCGGATGGAGGCGCGTGACCGTGTCACCCGCCTGGAGGAGGAGAAGCGGGAGCTGGAGCGCAAGCTCGAAGAGTCTCCCAAGACTCCCGCGACCGCCACGACTCCCGTGGCCCCTGCCGCCTCCGCCGCTCCCGCGACCGCCTCGGCCCCCGTGGTCGACCGCGACCGCGACGGCGTCGACGACCGTGCCGAGGACACCGCGCCCCACCCCCGGGTCGACGTGCCCCGTCAGGCCTCCACCGACCAGCTCGTGGCCGGTCGTCACGGGCGCTCGGACCACCGCTAGCACCACGCCTTCCTCAGCCGGTGCGACCACGGGGGTCGCACCGGCTGAGGCATGCCCGGACCCCTTTCACCGCCCTCCGGACCGCGGGAGGACCGTTCAGAGAAAAGCCGTTCCCGGGTCCTCACGACCCCGCTCGTATTGTTAAAACCCCCAAAAAGTAATATTCCCCCCATGACACCACGGTCTAGGGCGATTCTCTTCTGGGCCACCGGTGTGCTCGCCTACATCGTCGCCGTATTCCACCGGCAGTCGCTGGGTGTGGCGGGCATCGAGGCGGCGGCGAGGCTCGACGTCGGCGCGGCGGGACTCTCGATCCTGGCCATGTGCCAGTTGCTGGTCTACGCGGGCATGCAGGTGCCCGTGGGGGTGCTCGTCGACCGGCTCGGTTCCAAGCGGATGCTGATCGTGGGGGCCGTGGTGATGGCCTGCGGCGAGCTCGTCTTCGCCCTCGCAGGAGGACTGCTACCGGGGATCGCCGGGCGGACGCTGATCGGGTGCGGGGACGCGATGACGTTCATCAGCGTGATCAGGCTGGTCCGCCTCTCCTTCCCCGCCCACCGCAACCCGCTGATGGTCCAGCTCACCGGCCTGCTCGGCCAGCTGGGCGCGATCGCCTCCGCGGTGCCCCTCATCTACTCCCTGCACACCTACGGCTGGACGCCGACCTTCCTGATCGCCGCCGTCGTGGGCGTGGTCTCGGCGTTCCTGCTGATCACGGTCCTGCGCGACACCCTCCCCGAGGTCGCGGGGCAGCCACCGAGCCTGAAGGCGGCCTGGGCCGAACCGGGCACCCGGCTGGGCATGTGGACCCACGCGGCCACCCAGTGCTCGGCCGCGGCCTTCCTGCTGCTGTGGGGATATCCGTTCCTGGTCCAGGGGCAGGGGCTCACCCCCTCGACGGCGGGGGTGCTGCTCACCACGCTGACCCTGTGCGGCATGGTGTGCGGGCCGCTGCTCGGCTATCTCGCCGGACGGTTCCCCTTCCACCGCTCCCGGATGGTGTTCGTCGTGATCGGCAGCACCGCGGGGGTGTGGACCGCCGTACTGCTCTGGCCGGGGCGGGCACCACTCTGGCTGCTGGTCGTGCTCGTGGCGGTGCTGGCGGCCAACGGGCCGGGGTCGATGATCGGCTTCGACTACGCCAGGACCTTCAACCCGGCCACCCGGATCGGCGCGGCCACCGGCATCGTGAACGGCGGCGGTTTCGTCGCGTCCATACTGGTGATCGCCCTGATCGGAATCACCCTCGACCTCAGGGGCGACAACGGCCTGGACGCCTTCCGCTGGGCCCTCGCCACGCAGTACCCGATCTGGGCACTGGGCACCTTCCAGGTCATCCGCTACCGGCGCAAGGCACGCCGGAACCTGCTCGCGGCTCCCCGGACGACCCCCTGACAACCTCTCCGGTACGGCGAAGACCGCGCCTGAGCCGGAACACCGGCTCAGGCGCGCGCACCCCTCGTGCTCGTCCTCCCCTGGCGCCTCCGGTGTGGACGGACCTTCCGAAGGGCTCGGTTCAGACGATCCTGGTGAAGGGCTCGGCGAAGTGGGCGGTGCCGATCATCCCGCCCTCCGCCCTGACCTTGTCGAGCAGCTCCACCCGCGTGACAATGGCGAGCTCGGGATCGGCGTCGTAGAGGTAGGGCACTCGCGGATCCTCCAGTTGCACCGGATGCAGCACCACGTCGCCGGTCAGCACCAGATCGCCGACCTGGACGACCTGGTGGCCCGGGGTGTGCCCCGGCGTGAGCAGCACCCGGATGCCGGGCAGCACCTCCGCCCCGCCGTCCACCGCCTGTACCCGATCGCCCAGTGGCCGGACGACGCGGTCGAGGACCTCCTCGCCCGCCGCGTCGATCTCGGCGCGCTGCAGAAGGTGCCGGGCGTTGGCGAAGACCGGCGCCCCCGCGATCACCGCGCCGCTCGCGTGGTCGCTGTGCAGGTGCGTGATGACCACGGCGTCCACCTCCTCGGGAGCCGTCCCCACCCGGGCCAGCTCCGCGCCCAGGGAGCCCGGCACCGGTGCCCAGCTCGCCGCGAGCGAGTCACGGGGGCCGATGCCGGTGTCGACCAGCACCGTACGGCCCGCCTCGTCGCGCAGCAGATAGCAGTGGAAGTGCAGGATCCACCCGTCCGACTCGCCGTGACAGCCGCCGGGGAACATCTGCGCCATCGGGCGCCGGATCGACTCGCCCATCGCCCCCACCGCGTCACACAGCGGGAACACCTCGACCCCGGCAACCGTTATAGACCGATGTAGCATCCGCTCTCCTGTTCGGGATGAGGCAACGGTGCTACCGTAATACCGGGCGTGACGCACCGCTGGCTAGGCCGCGTGCGATGATCCGCCCCCGTTTCTCGCTTCTCTCTCACCGCCCCTGTCCCAGGCGTGCGGTCCCCATCTCTCGTGAAGAGGCAGCAGGCGCTGGAGCTTCTCACCGGCAGGCTCAGCGAGACCCCGTCCGACGCGGCCTTTCTCCAGCAGATCCAGCAGACCACCTGAGCCTGTGCGACCTCCCGCTCATCATGACAATTCACCCTCGGCGCGGCGCGAGATGATGGGGAGATGCTGGACGATGTCGTCGAACACCTCGCCTGCCCGGTCTGCCGCGGTTCCCTGGAGCTCGAAGAGCGGGTCCTGAGGTGCGCCCTGGGGCACGGCTTCGACGTGGCCAGGCAGGGATACGTCAGCCTGCTGACCGGGTCGCGGGTGCCGGGAACGGCCGACAGCGCGGCCATGGTGGCGGCCAGGGACGCGTTCCTCGGCGCCGGGCACTACGCCCCTCTGACGGAGGCGGTGGCCGCTGCCTGCCGCACCGGCGCGAAGGTGGTGGCGGACGCCGGGGCCGGGACGGGTCACTATCTCGCGCGGGCGCTCGACGGGCTGCCCGGAGCCGCGGGGGTGGCACTGGACGTCTCCAAGCACGCGATCAGGCGGGCCGCGCGGGCACATGCCCGGGTGGGGGCGGTGGTGGCCGATGTGTGGCGGCCACTGCCGTTGCAAGATGGCACGATAGATGTGCTTCTCAATGTGTTTGCCCCTAGAAATGGGGCAGAGTTCGCACGAGTGCTTAAGGGGGACGGTGAGCTCGTAGTGGTCACGCCTACCCCGCGGCACCTCGCGCCACTGGTGGAGCGGCTGGGGCTCCTGTCGGTGGACGATTCGAAGGAGCGGCGGGTGACGGAAAGCCTGAACGAGCACTTCGTCGAGACGGATCGAAGCCTTCTCGCGTTCGAGATGCGCCTGGGGCACGACGCGGTCGAGGCGGTCGTGGGAATGGGACCCAGCGCCTGGCATACGGATACGGAAGTTATGCGAGGCAGGATCGGAGGGCTTCCGGAAATGAGCCCCGTGGAGGCTTCTTTTCGTATGTCTACCTTTAAGCGTCGCCGGTGAGCAAGCCGTGTGCTTGACAGTCACCTTCGAGACACCTGTTACTGATGTGACTTTTAGTCCGAAATTCCCAGACATTCCCCAAGAAATTAGCCGGTGAAGACGACATACTGGACCGCAATTCAGCAAGCCCGCGCCCAGGCGCGAGAAGCTGACGCCTTGACGGAGGGAAGCGCCACTTGACTACTCCCCGCCCTGAAGGACGGGGATTCCAGCCCTCGCGGGCCGGGGTTCCTGTTTCGTCGGCGACCGCACCCGGGAGGACCCGGAATGTCTGACGTCACCTCCGCAGGCAGACACGGCAAGACCTGCCGCCAGGATGTTCTTCGCGGCGTTGACGTCCCGGTCGTGCCGGGTGCCGCAGGACGGGCACTGCCACGTCCGGGTGCCGAGGGAAAGTCGGGCGAGCAGGTGCCCGCACGCCGAGCAGGTCTTCGAGCTGGGATACCAGCGGTCGATCACGATCAGGTGGCGGCCGTGTTCGGTCGCTTTGTACTCCAGCATGCGGCGGAAGGTGCCCCACCCGCTGTCGGAGATCGCTTTGGCCAGGGACCGGTTGCGGACCATGTTCTTCACGGCGAGGTCTTCGATCACGATGACGTCGTGGTCGCGCACCAGTCGCGTCGAGGTGCGGTGCAGGAAGTCGGTGCGGGAGGCGCGGACCTTGCGGTGCGCGCGGGCGACCTTCGCCTTGGCCTTGGCCCGGTTGGCGCTGCCGCGCTGCTTGCGGGCCATGCGCCGCTGGTAGCGGGCCAGGTTGCGTTCCCGTTTGGCCAGGTGACGCGGATTGGCGATCTTCTCGCCGTCGGAGGTGACGGCGAAGTCCTTCACACCGACGTCCACCCCCACCATCGTGCCGGTCGCCGGAGCCTGCTCGGGGTCGTCGACGTCGACGGCGAAGGAGGCGTACCAGCGTCCGCACGCCTCGCGCGAGACGGTGACCGTGGTCGGGTCGATGCTCGCCGGGTCAACGTCGGGCCAGGACCACACGAACGCGAGCGGGGTGTCCGTCTTCGCCAGGAACAGTCGCCCGTCGCGGTAGCGGAACCCCGACCGGGTGTACTCGGCGCTTTGTCGCCCGGTGCGGGACTTGTAGCGCGGGTATCGGGCGCGTCCGGCGAAGAAGTTGGTGAAGGCGACCTGCTGGTGGCGGATGGCCTGCTGCAGCGGAACCGACGACACCTCGTTCAGCCACGCCAGCTCGTCGGTGGCCTTCATCGCCGTCAGGTAGGCGTTGGCCTGGGTGAAGTTCGTTGTGGCCCGCTCGCCGCGGTAGCGGGCGTGCCGCCAGGCCAGGGTCCGGTTCCACACCACGCGTACACAACCGAACGTGCGGCTCAACATGGCCGCCTGCTCAGGGGTGGGGTAGGCCCGCACCTTGTACGCCGTACGCACGTCCGGACCTTATCGGAACGCATGGCAGGCGATAGGCGTTACGGTGCCATGCCCCGTTTCCTCCCGGCCCTGAAAGACCGGGTCTCCACGCTCAAGGAGTTCAGATGAAGGCGGAGGAGCGCTGGCAGGCCAGGTTCCGCGCGCCGCGCGCGACGTTGCCCGTGTGGGCCGGCCAGGCTCCCAGCCGGTCCGTCTACCGCAGCAACGCCTCGGGGGCGTGGGAGGTCTACGCCTGGGACCGTGCGGGCGGCTCCACCCGCCCTGCGACCTCCCGGCCCAAGGGCACCTCATACGGCGCGATCGATCCCACCGGGCAGTGGATCTGGTGGTTCGACGACACCGACGGCGACGAGTGGGGCCGGTGGATGCGCCAGCCCTTCTACGGCGGCCCCGACCAGCCGATCGACCTCGACCCCGGCTTCCCCGCCGGGCTCGGACTCGCCGCGACGGGCGAGGCGGTCATCGGCATGGCCAGGCCGGGTCAGGGCTTCACCATCCATCTCGTGCAGCCGGGCGAACCCGCACGGACGATCTACGAGCACGCCGAGGCGGCCGCCGTCTCCGCGGTCTCCCCGGACGGCTCGCTGATCGCGATCAGTCACAGCGAGCACGGCGACGCCCGGCACCCCGGGCTGCGCGTGCTCCGGCGCAACGGAGCGGTCGTCGGCGACCTGCACGACGGCCCCGGCAAGGGGCTCATCGGCCTGCGCTTCGCCCCGGTGTCCGGAGACCGCCGCCTGCTCACCCTGCACGAGCGCAGGGGCCGCCGCGAGCCCCTCGTCTGGGACCCCCAGACCGGCGAGCAGCGGGAGATCTGGCTGCGCGACCCGGGCGAGATCACCGCCGACTGGTACGACGACGGCCGCTCGCTGCTCGTCGTACGAGGCAACCGGGGCCGCACCTACCTGACCCGCTACGACCTTCCCGGCGGCGGCTTCTTCCCGATCGAGACCCAGCACGGCGTGATCGACGCCGCCGCGCCCCGCCCCGACGGCTCCGTCGAGTACTCCTGGTCCAGCGGCGCCCACCCGCCGTTGATCCGATCGACCAGCGGCCACGTGGTCATGAACCACGGCGGCCCCACCTCACCCCCGTCGGTCCCGGTCGAGGACGTGGACGTGGAAGGACCCGGCGGCCGCATCCACTCCCTGGTCTCGCGTCCCGAGCGCGGCTCCGGCCCCTTCCCCACGGTCTTCATGCTGCACGGAGGGCCCACCGCGCAGGACGACGACTCCTTCGTGCCCCAGGTGGCCGCCTGGGTGGATCACGGCTTCGCGGTCGTGCGGGTCAACTACCGGGGGTCCACCGGCTACGGTTCCGCCTGGCGCAACGCCCTCCACGGCGACGTCGGGCACATCGAGCTGGCCGACGTGGCCGCCGTCAGGGACGCCCTGGTCGACCGCGGCGTCTGCGATCCCGACCGGCTGGTGCTGTCCGGCGCCTCCTGGGGCGGCTACCTCACGCTGCTCGGCCTGGGCACCCAGCCCAAGATGTGGGCGGCGGGCATCGCCACGGTGCCGATCGCCGACCACATCGCCGCCTACAAGGAGGAGACGGAGGCGCTGCGCTCCTACCACCGTGCGCTGATCGGCGGCTCACCCGAGGAACAGCGCGAGCGGTACGTGAACAGCTCACCGATCACCTACGTCGACCAGGTCGAGGCGCCGGTCCTCATCCTCGCCGGGGAGAACGACCCGCGCTGCCCGATCGGGCAGATCGAGGCGTACGTGGCCCGGCTCGCCGAGCGCGACCACGAGCACAGGGTGTACCGCTACGACGCGGGCCACGGCTCCCTGGTCGTCTCCGAGCGCATCGCGCAGATGTCGGCACAGCTGGAGTTCGCCAGAAAACACGTGAAGACCAATATTTAACGCACATCCCCTATCGGAGGGCGACGGTTTCCCCTCGGAAGAGGTGACGGCCCTCCCCTGAAGGGGGATGGCCACCCGTGGAGTGACGACGGTTTCCCCGTGAAGACGGTTTCCCCGTGAAAAGGTGACGGCCTTCCCCTTGAAGGGGTGATGGCCTCCCATGAGGTGACGACGGCCCTGCCCGGCCGGTGAGAGGGCCGGTGGACGGGCTCCGACCGGTCGGCGGTCCCCGTCAGCGGGCCCGCAGGACCACGATCGCCATGTCGTCGGCGCTCGGCTCGGGGGCGAAGTCCTGGACCGCGCGGCGGATCCGCTCGGCGACCGCCCGCGCCGACAACCCCACGCACTCGGCCAGCAGCTTGGCGAGCCCCGCGTCGTCGTCGAGCAGTCGCCCGTCCCTGCGGCGCTCGGTCACCCCGTCGGTCACCGCGAGAAGCACGTCACCGGGGTCGAGGTGGACGAGCTCCGCCTTGAAGGTCGCCTCGGGGAAGACCCCGAGCAGCGACTGGGAGGTCACCACGGCCTCCACGACACCGTTGGGCCGCAACCGCAGCGCCTCCGGGTGCCCCGCGGAGACCATCGCCACGTCCAGGCCGCTCGGCACGGGCGTGATCTCCCCGTGCAGCAGCGTCAGGAAGCGGGCACGATCACCCTCGTCCAGGATCGCCTGGTTGAGGCGTTCGAGAACGGCCGCCACCCCGTACCCCTCCCGCGCGAGCAGGCGCAGGGTGTGGCGGGCCAGACCGGTCACCGCGGCGGCCTCGGGGCCGGTCCCGCAGACGTCGCCCACCGCGAACCGCCAGGAGCTGTCACCGGCCGCGAAAAGATCGTAGAAGTCGCCGCCGACCTCGTTGGTCTCCCCCGCGGGCTCGTAGACCACGGCGGGGTCGAGACCGGGGATCTCGCCCGGCTCGTCGGGAGGGAGCAGGCTGCGCTGCAGTGCCCGGTTCGCCGCCGCCTGGGTGGCGTACAGCAGGGCGTTGTCGAGGGCGAGCGCGGCGCGGCGGCCGATGTCCTCGGCGTACTGGAACACGTCCTCGGCGAACCGGTCGGGCCGACCCAGGCACATCGCGCCCAGCGTGCGCCCGCGCGCCAGGAGCGGGATGACCAGCACCTGCGAGTCGGCGAGCTGCATGGAACCGCCGCCCTGCGGGATCTGGACGTCGGCGAGCTCCTCCCTGAGCTCGTCGATGCGCCGCTCGTCGGTGTGCCAGAGGTAGGCTGGACGCTGCGGACCGCCGCCGTTGCTCCACGTATAGACGGCACACCAGGTGGCGAGCCGCGGCACCACGATCTGCGAGATGATCGCGGGCACCATGTCGGGGTCGAGAGTGCCTGCCAGCAGGTCGCTCGCGTCGGCGAGAAAACCCATCCATATCGGTCCACGACTGGGCTCTTCCGTGGCCCACTCCGAGGACGGACGCCCGGAGGAGCCGGCCAGCCGGATCTTGGCCCAGTGCGTGCGTTGCTGACCGGCGAAGGTGACACCCCACTCCTCCACCGGCACGGACGGTGCGCCGGGGCTCTCGGCGGGAGCCTGCCTCTGGCGCACCTCGATCCGCAGGCCATCACCCAGATGGCTCCAGACGATCTCGAAGGGAACGTCCGTGACCTGCGACGACAGGTCGGCGGCCAGCCGTTCGGCGACCGCCAGAACGGACGCGGCGGCCCAGGCGGTCATCACCTCGATGGTGAACCGCCTGGCGGCAGGGACGGCCGTGTCTCCTGGGGCGAAGGTCGCCGCCAGAACGGCGCGGGGAGCACTGGTCACTGTTCCGTGACTACCACACTTCCCGTTGACATGGGGTGAATCGAAGGTGGGACTACACATTGCGCACCGTGACAGACTGGGGTGACTCACGGCCGCGCCCCCGGGAGTCAGGGAGGTCATATGACCACGGTCAATACCGTGTCCGACGTCGAGGAGCGACGTTACAGCGAATCGGATCTACGACCGATCCTTCAGACGCTCATCACCTGGCGCGACGGTGACTTCCGCCGCCGGGTGCCACACGCACCTCCCGGGATCCTCAGCGAGATCCGCCTGCTGCTCAACGAGGTCGCCGACCGCCGCGAGCACCTCGCGAACGAGCTGCACCGGGTCCGCCGCGAGGTGGTCAAGGAGGGCCGCTTCGGCGAGCGCCTCACCCCCGGCCCCGGCGTGGGCTCGTGGGCCGAGAGCGTCGACTCGGTCAACACGCTGATCGACGCGCTCGTGGGCCCGGTCAGCGGGGCCGCCGACGTGATCGACGCGGTGGCGAAGGGCGACCTCTCCCGCCGGATCGATCTCGACCGCGGCGCCCGGGGCGAGGTGCGCCGCCTCGGCAAGGCGATCAACGGCATGGTCGACCAGTTGTCGCTGTTCACGTCCGAGGTGACGCGGGTGGCGAGGGAGGTCGGGACCGAGGGACGCCTGGGCGGCCGGGCGAACGTGCGCGGCATGTCGGGAAGCTGGCGCGACCTCACCGAGGCCGTCAACACCATGTCCAGCCGCGTCTCCGCGCAGGTCCGCGACATCGCCGCGGTGACCACCGGGGTCGCTCGGGGCGACCTGAGCCGCAAGGTCACCGTCGACGCGGTCGGCGAGATGTTCGAGCTGAAGAACACCGTCAACACCATGGTCGACCAGCTCCTCGCGTTCGCCGAGGAGGTCACCCGGGTCGCCCGCGAGGTCGGCACCGAGGGTCAGCTGGGCGGTCAGGCGCAGGTGCGCGGCGTCTCCGGCGTCTGGAAGGACCTCACCGACAACGTCAACGTGATGGCGGGCAACCTCACCACCCAGGTCCGCGCCATCGCGGCGGTGTCCACCGCCGTCGCCCAGGGCGACCTGTCCAAGAAGATCACCGCCGACGCCCAGGGTGAGATCCTACAGCTCAAGGACACCCTGAACACCATGGTGGACCAGCTGTCGATGTTCGCCGACGAGGTCACCCGCGTCGCCCGCGAGGTCGGCACCGAAGGACAACTCGGCGGCCAGGCCCGGGTACGCGGCGTCTCCGGCGTCTGGAAGGACCTCACCGACAACGTCAACTCCATGGCGAACAACCTGACCTACCAGGTCCGCAACATCGCCGAGGTCACCACCGCCGTCGCCAACGGAGATCTGACCCGCAAGATCGACGTGAACGCCCAGGGCGAGATCCTCGCGCTGAAGACCACGATCAACACCATGGTCGACCAGCTGTCGTCGTTCGCCTCCGAGGTGAGCCGGGTCGCCCGCGAGGTCGGCTCGGAGGGTCAGCTGGGCGGTCAGGCGCAGGTGCCCGGTGTCTCCGGCACCTGGAAGGACCTCACCGACAACGTCAACGTGATGGCGAACAACCTCACCACCCAGGTCCGTCAGATCGCCGCGGTGTCCACCGCCGTCGCCCAGGGCAACCTGTCCAAGAAGATCACCGCCGACGCCCAGGGTGAGATCCTACAGCTCAAGGACACCCTGAACACCATGGTGGACCAGCTGTCGATGTTCGCCGACGAGGTCACCCGCGTCGCCCGCGAGGTCGGCACCGAAGGACAACTCGGCGGCCAGGCCCGGGTACGCGGCGTCTCCGGCGTCTGGAAGGACCTCACCGACAACGTCAACTCCATGGCGAACAACCTGACCTACCAGGTCCGCAACATCGCCGAGGTCACCACCGCCGTCGCGTCGGGCAACCTGAACCGCAAGATCGACGTGAACGCCCAGGGCGAGATCCTCGCGCTGAAGACCACGATCAACACCATGGTCGACCAGCTGTCGTCGTTCGCCTCCGAGGTGAGCCGCGTCGCCCGCGAGGTCGGCTCGGAGGGCAAGCTGGGCGGCCAGGCCCGTGTCGAGGGCGCCGAGGGCATCTGGAAGCGCCTCACCGAGAACGTCAACGAGCTCGCCGGCCGCCTCACCACCCAGGTGCGCGCCATCGCCGAGGTCACCACCGCCGTCGCGACCGGCGACCTGACCCGCTCCATCACCGTCGACGCCGAGGGCGAGATCGGCGAGCTGAAGGACAACATCAACATGATGGTGGCGGTGCTGCGCGACACCACCACCGCCAACCAGGAGCAGGACTGGCTGAAGTCCAACCTGGCGAGGATCTCCCGCCTCATGCAGGGCCACAGCGACCTGATGGAGGTCGCCAAGCTCATCATGAGCGAGCTCACCCCACTGGTGTCGGCACACTACGGCGCCTTCTACCTCGCGGAACCCACCGGCGACCGCGACCTGCTCCTCATCGCCGGGTACGGCGCCCGCCCCGGCAGCGGCCCCAGGCAGCGGTTCGCGACCGGCGAGGGCATCGTGGGCCAGGCCGCGCTGGAGGGCAGGGGGATCATCCTCGGCAACGTGCCCGCCCGCTACCTCACCGTCGACACCGGCCTCAGCACCTCCACGCCCGCACAGATCGTCGTGCTGCCCGTCCTGTTCGAGTCACAGGTGCTCGGTGTCCTGGAGCTCGCCTCGTTCAGCGAGTTCAGCGAGGTCCACCACGACTTCCTGAACCAGCTCGTCGAGACCATCGGCGTCACGATGAACACGATCATCGCGAACTCCAGGACCGAGGACCTGCTGACCGAGTCGCAGCGCCTCACCACCGAGTTGCAGGAGCGTTCCGACGAGCTCCAGCGCCAGCAGGAGGAGCTGCGCCGCTCCAACGCCGAACTGGAGGACAAGGCCGCGCTGCTCGCCAAGCAGAACCGGGCGATCGAGATCCAGAACTTCCAGATCGAGCAGGCCCGCCGCACGCTGGAGGAGCGCGCCGAGCAGCTCGCGGTCTCCTCCCGCTACAAGTCGGAGTTCCTCGCCAACATGTCCCACGAGCTGCGCACCCCGCTGAACAGCCTGCTCGTGCTCGCCAAGTTGCTCACCGAGAACGCCGACGGCAACCTCACCGCCCAGCAGGTGGAGTTCGCCAGGACCATCCACGGCGCCGGTTCCGCCCTGCTGCAGCTGATCAACGACATTCTCGACCTGTCGAAGGTCGAGGCCGGCCGGATGGACATCCACCCCCAGCAGATCTCCCTGCCCAAGCTCGTCGACTACTTCGAGGCCACCTTCGCACCGCTCGCCCAGGACAAGGGTCTGTCGTTCAACGTCGAGATCGACCCGTCGATCCCGCAGGAGCTCCGCACCGACGAGCAGCGTCTCCAGCAGGTGCTGCGCAACCTGCTCTCCAACGCGATCAAGTTCACCCCCAAGGGAGAGGTGCGGCTGCGCGTGATCCACGCCAGGCGCGCCGTCGCCTTCGTGGACGACACCCTGCGCGGCGCCGACGGCATCCTCGCCTTCGAGGTGGTCGACACCGGCATCGGGATCGCCTCCGACAAGCTGGAGGTCATCTTCGAGGCGTTCCGCCAGGCCGACGGGACCACCAGCCGCAAGTACGGGGGGACGGGCCTTGGCCTGTCCATCTGCCGCGAGATCGCCCGCCTGCTCGGCGGCGAGATCCACGTGGTCAGCGAGGTCGGCGAGGGCAGCACCTTCACCCTCTACCTGCCCCCGTCGTACGGCGGCCCGCTGTCCGCGCGCGACGGCGGGGCGAGCACTCCCTCCTCCCCCCGCAACCCCACGCTCATCGGCGTGCTCGAAGAGCCCGGCGACCTGCCGGAGCTGACGCTCAACGACGACATGCCCCTGCCGCAGTTCCCGCAGGGCGAGGGCAAGCCGTGGAAGGGCGACGATCCGCTCACCGGGGCGAAGATCCTGATCGTGGACGACGACATCCGCAACGTGTTCGCGCTGACCAGCGTGCTCGAACGCTACGGCTCCACGGTGATCTACGCGGAGAACGGTCGCGAGGGCATCGAGCAGCTCGAACGCAACGAGGACGTCGCCCTCGTCCTGATGGACATCATGATGCCGGAGATGGACGGCTGGGCCACCACCTCCGCGATCCGCCGGATGCCCCAGTTCGCGGATCTGCCGATCATCGCGCTGACCGCTAAGGTCATGCGAGGCGACCGGGAGAAAAGCATCGCCTCCGGCGCCTCCGACTATGTGCCCAAGCCCGTGGACGTCGACCGCCTGCTGGAAAGGCTGCGCGGCTGGCTCACCCGGGGCAAGCCGGCCGCCGACTCCGACGAAGGCGTGTGATCGATGCCGGACAAAGCCAAGATCCTCCTGGTGGACGACCGGGAGGAGAACCTCATCGCGCTTGAGGCCATTCTCAGCTCGCTCGATCTGATCCCTGTCCGGGCGAAGTCCGGGGAGGAGGCGCTGAAGGCGCTGCTCGGCACGGAGTTCGCCCTGATCCTGCTCGACGTCCGTATGCCGGGCATGGACGGATTCGAGACGGCGGCCCACATCAAACGCCGCGAACGAACCCGCAACATCCCGATCATCTTCCTGACCGTGGTCGACAGCGCGCCCGACTACGCCTTCCGCAGTTACGCGGCGGGCGCCGTCGACTACCTCACCAAGCCCTTCGACCCCTGGGTGCTCCGGGCCAAGGTCGCGGTGTTCGTGGAGCTCTACAACATGAACCGCAGGCTCGCCGAGCAGGCCACCATGCTCCGCGAACGCCTCGCCACGGAGTTGCCGCCCGGTGAGGCGTCCGACCAGGCGGCCGTGCTGCCCGAGCTGTCCAGGCGCCTGGCCGCCGTCGAGGAGGAGCTCGGCCGGGTCGTGGAGCTGACCCGTAAAAGCGGCGACCCCGGTCTCGCGGGGCCGTTGACCGACCTGTCCAACCGTCTCGACCACCTGCGCGCGGGCTTCGACGCCCTTACCTGACGGGCGCCTTCGCAGGTCACTCCGGGTGCCCCGCAGTCAGACGGGCGTCTTCACGGTCACCTGACGGGTGCCCCGCAGTCACCCGGCGGGCCTCTCCGTCGCTCACCCGAGGGACGTCTCCGCGCCTCCCTGAGGGATCTCCGCGTCACTTGGGGGATCTCCGCGGCGCGATCCCTTCGCGCCGCGGTTCCTTCCGAGCCGACCGTGCGCCTCTCGTGCGCCTCTCAGCGGCGGGCGCGCTCCAGGGCGTCCCAGAAGCCGCGGCGCAGGGCGTGGCGGACCTCGTCGTGCAGGAGGAAGTCGATCGGCAGTGAGGAGCCCTGGAGCAGGCGTGCCTCCAGGTCAGAGGGCATCCGGGGCTTGCGGGCGAGGACCGCCTCCAGCCACAGGGCGGGCGCGTCCTTGGCCACGGACTCGCCGAAGTCGTGGCCTTCCTTGTGTGCGGCCTGCACCGCGTCGGAGAGGGTCGTCGCGGCACCGGTTCCCGTGCTCTGCGTCGGCACCGGAGCCGGTTGGGGGCCGCTGTAGGTGCCCATCTGCTGCGGCGGGGACTGATAGCTCGGCATGCCGCCGGTGTTGCCCAGCGAGTACTGCGGCGCGACGGGCAGCGGACCGGTCTGGGTGCTGACGGCCGCGTGCGAGGGCGGGGAGGCGGGCGGGGGTGGCGGTGGCGGCGGTGTGGCGGGAGCGGCCGGGACGACCGGTGACTCCTGGGTGTAGCTCTGATAGGCGGAGGGCAGCGCGGGCTGGGCGTGAGCCGCGCGGGACGGCTGGACCGCGGGGATGGGACTGGTGGCCGGGGCGGTGGTGTTCGCGCCGATGCCCCCGGTGTTTCCGCCGGCGCCCCCGGTGCCGCGCGAGGAGACGGACTGGCCGTTGGCGGCGCGCTGGTGGCCGTTGGCCACCAGGGCGGGTGTGTCGCCGCTCAGCAGGCTGACGTGGGGGCGCAGCTGACCGGCGCCGATCTCGATCAGGTCGTCGCACTCCTGACGCAGCGTACGGGAGACGGCCCAGTTGCCGTCGGCGCTGATGTGCACCACGGTGACCCGGATACCGAGGTCCTGGGCGTCGCAGATGACCTGCGCCAGGTCCTCGTCACCGCTGACCACGACCGCGTCGCAGACCGCGCCGTTGCGGGCCAACGTCATCAGGTCGCGGTGGACCTGGGCGTCGACACCCTCGCGACGACCGGGGCGGATGCGCGACAGGCGAAGCTTGAGGCCGGGGATCTCGGCCAGCGTGTCGTGCTCCGGGGTGCGGCGGCCCTCCACGGTCGCCTCGTACCAGTAGCAGCGCAACAACGGCAGCCCGGTGCGCTCTCTCGACAACTTGTTGAGCAGCTGGAGCAGCCCCGGGTAGTCCCAGGAGACGGACTCGCGGTGGCGGGTACCGTGCGCCGCCATCGCGCCGTCGGCCAGCAGGTAGCCGGCGTCCACGAACAGCGCGCAACGATCCACACGACACCGCCCTTCCTACGTAGCCCGATCCTTCGGTTCAGACAAGCCTGAAAGAACCCCTCAGAGACCGGACAGACGGCCCTTCCTCAGGGTAATCAAGCAGCTGACCATCCGAGGGTGAATCCCGACGATTCCACCCGCGCTCGACCATACGCTGGATCGTTCACGCAGACCGTACCAGTTTGTCCCGTTCGTGAACCCGCTCGGCGAGGTGCTATCACTTCCGGTTCTCCCCCATTGCGCCCCGGCCTCCCCGCCCTCCACACCAGCCCCTCACCGCACAACGAACCCACAGGCGCGGCGTGCCCCTTTTGTCAGGGATACGACTCTCCTTCCGTCAGCGATGCACCTCGTCAGGGATACGACCGGCCCCTCCTTTCACCGCACCGCCGACGACTCACCTTCCACCGCGTCGCCGACCACCGAGGGCCGTCACGGGGCGGTCCGCACGCTCACCGCCGCCACGCCGAACAGCAGAACGTCCTCGCGCGTACTGATCTCCAGTACCGGGTCACGGCCGAGGGGCGCCCGGAAGCGGTCCACGTCCGTGCCGAAGGTCGTGCCGGTGCCCCGCGCCCCGACGGCGGACCCGTCGAAGGGATTGCGCGGGTCCCGCTCCCCACCCGCGGGCCGCAGGGTCCGGCCGCCGAGCCTCACCCGATCGCCCGCGACGCCCGCGTCACCCTCCCAGGTCACCAGGGACATCCTCGCGGGCACGCCGGAGGGCGTCAGCCCTTCGAGCGGTATCCGCGCCGAGCGATTCTCCCCGTCCAGCACCTCGGTGGTGTCGACGACGACGGCCTGACTGTACGGCCGGCGCGGGTCGGCGACGATGACCACCAGGCTCCACCCGGCGTGACGCGCCACACCTGACCGCACCGAGGCGTCGGCCACCCAGTACGTCCCGCGAACCCTGCCCAGCAAACGCGTCACCTCGGCGAACGCCTGGTAACCGCGCCCCGCGGGCAGCTCCCTCTCGACCACCTGCGTGGCCCTGACCTGCCGGTACCGGCCCTCACCCGGCACCTTGAGCTTGATCTGCCCACCTGGTGGCGCACTCGCCGACCAGTAGAGTCCCGCCCACACCACCTTGCTCGCCGCCGGCAGGGCGAGCCGGGCGGCGCTCGAACTGCTCGTCGACGGATCCTCGTCATGATCGATGAGACGCATCTCCCAGTTGTTGTTGTCGCGTCTGCCGCCCCGCCGGGAGCGGGCGGCCTCGCACGCGGGCTCCGAGGGCGCGCAGCCCACCAGGGTGTTGCCGATCGCGGAGACGGCGACCCGGCCGTCGGTGGCGAACCTGGCCGGGGCCCCCGTCGCCCGTACCCTGCTGCGTGACCTCGCCTCCACCCGCGTCCCCGCGGTGGTGACCGTGACCGAGGGCGACGTCCCGTAGGCCGCCTCATCCGACACCAGAACCCTGAGGAAGACCGCTGTGGCCCGGCCCGCGGGAAGTGGGCCGCGGACGCACCGGGCGCCCCGGTTTCGTGCCCGGCAGGACCAGCCGTCGACCGTACCCACCGGTGTGACGCCGCCGACGGCGTTCCCTCGGCGGGACCCGGACGGCAGCGTCACACCTCGCGGCAGCCCGACGTCGGCGACGACCTCCTCGCTCTGCCCCCGGCCGGCGTTACGCAGCCGCACCACGACGATTCCGGCCTCGGACCTGACGAGGGCGCCGAGCGCGTCGATCCTGGCCACCAGGCGGGGAGCGAGCCAGGCACCCGTCTGACCGCCCGGCCCCGCTCCGGCCGGCGCGCCCCCCTCGGACTCACCGGCCCTGTCCCCGGGGCCCGTCTCACCGGACTCGCCGTCGGGGGGCGCGCCGGCAACGGATCCGGGCGCCGCTCCGGTCTCCTCGGAGCCGCGGCCGGATTTCGCCGACCGTCCCGACGGAGACGGTACGGGGCCTTCGGAGGTCTCCGGCACCTCCGGGTCCGGGGAGTCGGGCACCGGGGCCACGACGATCGGCTCGGAGGCCGTGCTCGGCCATCGGACGGGCTCCTCCGTCGACACCAGCACGAGGGCCGCGGCCACCATGACCGAGGTGGCCATCGCACCGGCCGCGACGGCGCGCCGTACGGATCGGGGAGCCCTCCGCCAGCGGCCGGACAGCCCGCCGCCCCCCGCCGTGGCGCCCATCCTGGCGAGCGCCGTCAGGTAGGCGGGGAACGCGGGACCGGCGACGAGCGGGCCGATGACGGAGCGGACGCCGTGGCCGATGCCGGTCAGTTCCGTGAGCACCGCGCGGCAGCCGGAGCAGCCCTCCAGGTGCCTTTCGACGACCCTGCTCTGTTCCCTGTCCAGGCCGCCACGCGTGTGGGGGCCCAGCCTGGTCAGCACGGGCCGGCACTCGGGGGCGGACGTCTCGGCCAGGTGGATGCGCAGGCACGCCTGGCGCATCCCCTCCCTCGCCCGGTGGGCGAGCGCGGCCGCGCCGTTCACGGTCAGACCCAGCAAAAGCCCGACGTCCTCGACCCTGAGCCTCTCGACCTCGGCGTGCCACAGGACGAACTGCCACCGCTCGGGCAGGGAGAGGAACGCCCTCGCCACCGGCGAGCGTTCCAGGCCCCGCAGTGACGGGTCGACGAGAAACGCGCGCGGATCGAAGGGTCCTGCCTCGCCGTCCGCCCGCTCGTCGGTCTCCCCGTCCGCCTCGCCGCCAATCTCACCGGTGGGCCGCTCACCGGTCTCCCCGCCCGGCTCGTCGGTGGGCCGCTCAGCGGTCTCTCCGTTCGCTTCTTCCCCGGTTGCGGGGAGTGTCCGCTCGACGGTCTCCTCTTCCGCCCCGCCCTCGATCTCACCGGTCGCCCGCTCGACAGCTTCCTCATCGGACTCATCCGCGACCTCACCGGTCGCCCGCTCTACGGCCCCCTCGTCGGCCCCGTCCTCGCCGTCGGCCCGCTTGAGGACTTCCCGTGACGGCCGTTCCGGTACGGCCGGTGTGCCTCCGTCCGTACCGGAGCGGTCGTCGGCGGTACGGCGGAGGACGGTGAACAGATGGACGCGAAACGCCTGTTCCGGGCCGTGTCCCTGGGCGATCACGTGGTGGACCTCGGCGAACGCCTTCCCTACGAGGTCCTCGGCCTCGCTCTCACCCGGCAGGAGCAGGCGGGCGAGGGCACGCGTCGCGGGGGCGTGTCGCCGATGGAGCAGCCGGTAGGCGGCCACGTCGCCGTTCCTGGTGGCAGCCAGCAGCTCGGCGTCGCCTTGAGATGTTTCCGCACCCATTGTGACCTCACCATTACCCGGAGTTGCCTGCCGGATAATCCCGCAGTCCGCGCCGCGAGTAAACCCGGATCGCACTTTTGCCATCACGGGCCGAAATCGACGTTACGGCCGGCCTGCTCGTAGGCGGGGCCCCGATCGGGCGGGCTCCCCGGTCGCCCTAACCTTGTGCCATGAGCGATCGCGAGAGTCTGCTGGCGGAGATCAAGGGCAAGGCCGTGGTGCACGGCAAGGTCGTGCTGTCCTCGGGCATGGAGGCCGACTTCTACGTGGACATGCGCAGGGTGACTCTCGACGGGCAGGCGGCGCCGCTGGTGGGGCGGGTCATGCTGGACATCACCAAGGATCTGGACTACGAGGCGGTAGGCGGTCTCACGCTGGGCGCCGATCCGGTGGCGGCCGCCATGATGCACGCGGCGGCCGCGCGAGGCGGAAGGCTCGACACGTTCGTGGTCCGCAAGGCGCAGAAGACCCACGGCATGCAGCGCAGGGTCGAGGGGCCGGATGTGTCGGGGCGTCGGGTGCTGGTGGTGGAGGACACCTCCACCACCGGTGGATCCCCGCTGACGGCGGTGGAGGCGTTGCGCGAGGCGGGCGCCGAAGTCGTGGCGGTCGCCACGATCGTGGACCGGGGAGCCTCCTCGGCGATCGCCGAGGCCGGACTGCCGTACCTGACCGCCTACACCCTGGCCGACCTCGGCCTGGCTTAGCGGGAAACGGGTTGACCTCCTCCCCGGCCTGAAGGGCCGGGGATTCTCCCGTCGCGTCGCGGTCAAGCGGCGCGGGGGGTAGCCCTCCGGTCCGCGCGCCCTCGCGATCGATCCGGGGCGCCGGGTCGGGTACGACTCGCCGCCTGTGACGATGCGGGAGGCGGGGCTAGCGGGAGACCGTGAACTCCTGGCGCTCCCCCGCCTTCCCCGGGGAGCGGACGGCACCGTTCACCTGGACGCGGACGGCGGCGGAGTCGGCGAGGACGACATCGACCTTGGGGTCGAAGGACCGGAACTGCTCCCCGAGGGCCATCTCCCTGTCGAGGAGCACGTCACCTCCGCTGATCTTCACGAAGACCGTGGGGCACCGCTCCCGCAGGCACTCGACGAGGACCGTCGGGACGCGCTCGGGGGTGGCGGATGGGGGTGGGGAGGCGACGGCGGACGAGACGGCGTCCGAGGGGGCGGGCGACGCCGTCGGCGCGCCGGAGCCCAGGCTTCCGGCCAGCGAGAGGACTCCCAGCACGATCAGGGCGACGACCGCCAGCACCGCGAGTCCGACGAGGACCAGGCGCGCGATGCCCATGGGGTCAGACCTGTGGCGTCCCACACTGTGGAGGTTAGCGGTTCGTGAGGATATTTCACGAACCACCTGGTCGGATCCGTCAGAGAGGGCGTATTTCCGCACCTCGTCCGGGTCGTGCCACGGCCGCTGAGTCCCCGCGGGGAAAGGGGCCGAGAAGCGCCGCGCCGGGGATTGCCTGGTGGGGAGGGGGCGAGGGGTGCCGCGGGTCCCGGTCCTCCGGCAGGAAGGGGGCCGGGGATACCGTTGGGGAGACGGTCGGAGACACCTCGGTACGCACCGAAGTGGTACCCGAGCTATCCGACCGGGAAGAAACTCCGGAATACTGGCCTGCGGGCTATGTCTTCATAGCCGCGCCAGCTGTTCATAGCCGTCTCCAGGGAGATGACACGATGCCTATCGCTACTCCAGAGGTCTACGCCGAGATGCTCGACCGGGCTAAAGCAGGCGGTTTCGCCTACCCGGCCATCAACGTGACCTCATCACAGACCCTCAACGCGGCGCTCAGGGGGTTCGCCGAGGCGGAGAGCGACGGCATCATCCAGGTGTCGACCGGCGGCGCCGACTTCCTCTCCGGCACCACGGTCAAGAACATGGTGACCGGCTCGGTGGCGCTGGCGGAGTACGCCCGCGTCGTCGCGGCCAACTACCCCGTCACGATCGCCCTGCACACCGACCACTGCCCCAAGGACAAGCTGGACGGTTTCGTGCGCCCGCTGCTCGACATCTCCCTTGAGCGGGTGGCGAGAGGCGAGGACCCCCTCTTCCAGTCGCACATGTGGGACGGCTCCGCCGTGCCGCTGGAGGAGAACCTGGACATCGCGCGGGAGCTCATCGAGAAGACGGCCCGCGCGAAGATCGTCCTTGAGGTGGAGATCGGTGTCGTCGGCGGCGAGGAGGACGGCGTCGTCGGCGAGATGAACGAGAAGCTCTACACCACCACCGAGGACGCCCTCGCGACCGCCGAGGCCCTGGGCCTGGGCGACCGTGGCCGCTACATGCTCGCCGCGACCTTCGGCAACGTGCACGGGGTCTACAAGCCGGGCCACGTCAAGCTCCGCCCGAGCGTGCTCAAGGAGATCCAGGACGCGGTCGGCGCCAAGTACGGCGCGGAGAAGCCGTTCGACCTGGTCTTCCACGGTGGCTCCGGCTCGCTGCTCGAGGAGATCCACGAGGCCATCTCCTACGGCGTGGTGAAGATGAACATCGACACCGACACGCAGTACGCCTTCACGCGTCCGATCGTCGACCACATGTTCAAGAACTACGACGGCGTTCTCAAGGTCGACGGCGACGTCGGCAACAAGAAGGCGTACGACCCCCGCTCGTACGGCAAGGCCGCCGAGGCCTCGATGGCGGCGCGCATCGTCGAGGCCGCCCAGCACCTGAAGTCCGCGGGTACCAAGCTCTCCTAAGCCCAGAAAAGGGTCACAGCAGAGACAACGAGGTCGGCTTCCGGAAAGACTCCGGGGGCCGATCTTGGCCTGAGGTGGGTCCACCGGGTAGGACTGTCGTCATGGAATCGCACGAGAACCTCCTCGCCGGCCCGCCGCCCACCCTGCTACCGGACCTGACGGAGGCCAGGGAAGCACTGGAGACCAGCGCCCAAGCATCCGATGTCGCCGCGCGTTTCCCCGCGTACCCGGCCGTCTGGGCCGTGCTCGCGGACGAGTCCTTCGCGGCGGGGCACGCCGTGACGTCGTACGCCTTCGCCCGCACCGGTTACCACCGCGGCCTGGACCAGCTCCGCAGGGCGGGCTGGAAGGGGCACGGCCCGATCCCGTGGGGGCACCTTCCCAACCAGGGGTTCCTGCGTTGCCTGCACGCGCTCGCCCGCGCCGCCCAGAGCATCGGGGAGAAGGAGGAGGCCGAGCGGTGCTTCCAGTTCCTGAAGGATTCGAGCGCCGAGGCGTCCGAGGAGCTGACCAGCCGCTGATCTGCGGGTATTCAGCCGCCGGTTCCGCCCCTGATCTGTCCCGCTGAGCCGCGGGTCAGCTTCCGATTCGTCCCTGGGATCTCCCGCCGAACCCTCTTTCCCAAGGTGGGAGATCCCCATTTCGGGCGCGGTCGGGTATTCTCTCCACGCAAGAGCCCCTGTCGCGATTGCGTCAGGGGTTTTCGTTTTTGTGGTGGGAGACTCACGATGCCGGCTGTCGTTCTCGTTGGTGCCCAGTGGGGCGATGAGGGCAAGGGTAAGGCGACCGACCTGCTTGGAGACCAGGTCGACTACGTCGTCAGATACCAGGGAGGCAACAACGCGGGCCACACGGTCGTCATCGGCGACCAGAAGTACGCGCTGCACCTGCTTCCCACGGGAGTGCTCTCCCCGAACGTCGTCCCCGTGATCGGCAACGGCGTCGTCATCGACCCGGGGGTGCTGCTGAGCGAGATCGACGGGCTCCAGGCCCGGGGGGTCTCCGCGGAGCGGCTGCTGATCTCCGCGAACGCGCACCTGATCATGCCCCACCACAAGGCCCTGGACAAGGTCACCGAACGCTACCTCGGCAAGGCCAAGATCGGCACGACCGGGCGGGGCATCGGCCCCGCGTACGGCGACAAGATCTACCGGATGGGCGTGCGGGTCCAGGACCTGCTGGACCCGGGCATCCTGCAGAAGAAGATCGAGGTCGCGCTGGGCGAGAAGAACCAGATCCTCACCAAGATCTACAACCGCCGGGCGATCGACGCGGGCAAGGTCCTGGATGAGTATCTCGGCTACGCCGAGCGCCTCACACCGCACATCGCCGACACCTCGCTCATCCTCAACAGGGCGCTGGACGAGAACAAGGTCGTGCTGCTCGAGGGCGGGCAGGGCAACCTGCTCGACATCGACCACGGCACCTACCCCTTCGTCACCTCCTCCTCCCCGACGAGCGGCGGCGCCTGCTCGGGTTCCGGCATCCCGCCGACCCGGCTCACCGGCGTGATCGGCATCCTGAAGGCGTACACCACCCGCGTCGGCGCCGGCCCGTTCCCGACCGAGCTCGACAACGAGATGGGCGAGTGGCTGCGCACCACCGGCGGCGAGTACGGGGTGACCACCGGCCGCAACCGCCGCTGCGGCTGGTTCGACGCCGTCATCGCCCGCTACTCGACCCGGATCAACGGCGTCACCGACTACTTCCTCACCAAGCTGGACGTGCTCTCCGGCCTGGACACGATCCCCGTCTGCGTCGCCTACGAGATCGACGGCGTCCGCCACGACGAGATCCCGATGACCCAGACCGACTTCCACCACGCCAAGCCGGTGTACGAGGAGTTCCCCGGCTGGAAGGAGGACATCACCGGTGCGAGGAGCTTCGAGGATCTGCCCCCCAACGCGCGGGCGTACGTGAAGGCCCTTGAGGAGATGAGCGGCTCCAGGATCTCGGCCGTCGGGGTCGGCCCCGGCCGTACGGAAACGCTCCAGATCCACTCGATGATCTAGTTCGGACCGGTACGGCTCGCGAACGGCGTCGCCGAGACGCGAGCCGTACCGGACGATCGGCGCGCGAGGTGGATAAGGTCCCTGTGTGCATGCCGAGATTCACGGTCACCGCGGCGCCCGCGGGCTCCGTCCAGAGAACACCCTGCCCGGTTTCGCCCACGCCCTCGAACTGGGTGTCGACGCGCTTGAGCTCGACGTCGCGCTCACGGCCGACCGGCGGCTGGTGCTCACGCACGATCTCACCGTCTCCCCGGTGACCAGCGCCGACGTCCGTCCCGCCTTCCGCGACGACCCCGCCTTCCCGTACGTGGGCCGGTCCATCGGAGCGCTCACGCTGGCGCAGCTGCGCACGCTGGAGTGCGGGATACGGGTGCCGCGCCACCCCGAGGACCGTTTCGCCGCGACGCAGGTGCCGGTGCCGAACACCCGGATGCCGACCCTGGGTTCGGTGCTGGGCCTGATGGACGCGTACGGCGCCGACGGGGTGCGGGTGCACGTGGAGCTGAAGTCCGACCCGACCAGGCCGGAGCTGAGCGCCGACCCCGCCGAGTTCACCGAAATGGTCGTCGCCGAGCTCGACCGGCACCGCAGGCTGGACAGGGCGGCGATCCTCGGTTTCGACTGGCGCGTCCTGCGGATCGCCCGATCGCTCACCCCCGCGACCCCGAGGTACGCCCTGATCGAGCGCGCCACCATGGACAGCGTGTGGCTCGACGGCCTCCATCTGGAGGACTTCGGCGGCGACGTCCCCGCCGCCGCCGTCGAGGCGGGGGGCACCACGCTCTCCCCCGAGCACGTGATGGTCGACCAGGAGTTCGCCCGGCGCGCCGAGAAGGCCGACCTGCCGATGGCCGTGTGGACCGTGAACGAGCCCGGACGGGCCGGGGAGCTGCTCGACCTCGGGGTGGCCGCGATCGTCACCGACTATCCCGACCGGATGATCGCCCTGTGGACCGAGCGGGGCATGCCCGTTCCCCGGCCGATCACCCCCGCGCGCCCTCTGAGCGCCTGAGAGCCGGTGGGAGAGATCGGGTCATATCCGGGCGTCGCGCCGGAAACCATGGTGGAGCGGGGCCGACTGGAGCGCCCCGGTCACATCCAGCCGTTGCGGCGGAAGCCCCGGTAGAGCAGCGTGCAGGCGATGACCATCACGCCGATCACCACCGGGTAGCCGAAGACGGAGTCGAGCTCCGGCATGTGCTCGAAGTTCATGCCGTAGATGCCGGCGATCATCGTGGGGACGGCCATGATCGCGACCCACGAGGAGATCTTCCGCATGTCCTCGTTGGCGAGCGCGTTGGAGCGGGCGAGCGCCGCCTGCAGTATGGAGTTGCAGAGTTCGTTGGACGACTCGACCTGCTCGCAGACGCGGGCCAGGTGGTCGACGACGTCGCGGAAATACTCGCGCATCTCCGCGGGGATCATCCGTCGCTGGGCCAGCGTGGACATCGGCGACTGGAGCGGCATGACGGACCGCTTCATCTCGATCATCTCGCGCTTGAGGTTGTAGATCCGGCCGATGTCGCGGGCGCTGACGTCGGCGAAGACCATGGCCTCGACGTCCTCCAGCTCGGCCTGCATGCGGTCGGCCACGCTGAGGTACTTGTCGACCACGTGGTCGGCGATCGCGTGCAGCACGCCGGTGGGTCCGCGGTTGAGGAGCTTGGGCTTGTCCTCAAGGCGCGCGCGCACCTCCGAGAGGGGGCAGTGGCTGCCGTGGCGCACGGTCACCACGAAGTCGGGGCCGACGAACACCATGAGCTCGCCGGTGCCGATGATCTCGCTGGTGGCGGTGAGCACCTCGTGGTCGATGTAGGCGACGGTCTTCAGGACCACGAACACCGAGTCGCCGTAGCGTTCGACCTTGGGCCGCTGGTGAGCCTTGACGGCGTCCTCGACGGCGAGCGGGTGCAGGGCGAAGACCTCCGCGAGCCACTCGACCTCGGGGGCGTCGGGCTCGTGCAGGCCGACCCAGACGAAGGCGTTCCCCTTGCTGGAACCTCCGCCGGAGCCCCCGTCGGAGACCGCGTCGGAGCCCTGGTGGTGAGCCGCGTTGTGGGCACGGACGAGCTCCAGGGCGTCGGGGATGCCCAGGGCGTCGATCTTCTTGCCGCCGATGTACGCGGCGTACTCGACGAGCGAGTCGCTCGGCGGGACGCAGACGCCGGTCATCCGCTCACGGATCGAGACGGCGGGCGTGTGCGCGGCACGGATCGTACGGGTGTGCTTGATGCGAGGAAAAAGAAGCGAGGAGCGCATGGCGAGCCTTTCCCGCCCAACCTGGCGGGATCCACACGCGATGCGATGTCACCCCCGGTGAGGAGGGTGATGCGTGTGGCGCCGGTCGGGCACCGAGATGGGGTGGTCGAGGGTGCGCACAGCAGGCGTGCGCGAGCACGTACTGCTGGGATCGCCAGAGGACATCCCGAACCACCTCCAATCAGCAATAGACACGCAAAGCCACCCAAAACTAACACGATTGAGGGGATGACTCTCAGCTTACTCCCAGGTTCAACAGTCGATCATGCGTAACCAGACAAAATTCACACGCCCTTTACGGCACCTTCCCCAGCCGGGAGTGCTCCGACTTGTCCACAGCCTGTGGAAAAGTTCTCGAATCCGCCACGGGCACGGGTCTACCGGAAGCGCCGGCGTCCCGGAGAGTGGCCTTCCAGAGCGTAAACCGCCCGGAGCGAGGGCCTCCCGAAGCGTGAACCGCCCGGAACGCGAGGCTCCCGGCACACGAGACCGCCGGGAGTGCGGCCCTGGTGGGGCACGGGCCCGAGGGCGACGCCGCAAGGACGATAGGCTCTGACGAGTGCGCGTTCTTGTGATTGGATCCGGCGGGCGTGAGCATGCCCTGTGCCGGTCGCTGGCGGCCGACCCCCAGGTCACCGAGGTTCACTGTGCTCCCGGAAACGCGGGTATCGCGCAGGTCGCGACCCTGCACCCGGTGACGCCGACCGACCCGGCCTCGGTCACCGAGCTGGCCGGGAGTCTCGAAGCCGACCTGGTCGTGATCGGCCCCGAGGCACCCCTGGTCGCCGGGGTCGCCGACGCCGTCAGGCAGGCGGGGATCCCCTGCTTCGGGCCCTCGCGGCAGGCGGCGCTGATCGAGGGTTCCAAGGCCTTCGCCAAGGACGTCATGGTCGCGGCGGGCGTTCCCACCGGCCGGTCGCACACCTGCGTCACGCCCGAGGAGGTCGCCGCCGCGCTCGACGAGTTCGGCACGCCGTACGTGGTCAAGGACGACGGCCTGGCCGCGGGCAAGGGCGTGGTGGTCACCGACGACCGCGACGAGGCGCTCCGGCACGCCGCCGCCTGCGGGCGGGTCGTGATCGAGGAGTTCCTCGACGGCCCCGAGGTGTCGCTGTTCGCGCTCTGCGACGGCTCCACCGCCGTGCCGCTCCAGCCCGCCCAGGACCACAAGCGCGCCTACGACGGCGACCAGGGTCCCAACACCGGCGGGATGGGCGCCTACACGCCGCTGCCGTGGGCGCCCGACGACCTCTCCGAGCAGGTGATGGCCGAGACCGTCATGCCGACCGTGACCGAGCTGGCCAAACGCGGCACGCCGTACACGGGGGTGCTGTACGTGGGGCTCGCCCTCACGTCCAAGGGTCCGAAGGTGATCGAGTTCAACGCGAGGTTCGGCGACCCGGAGACCCAGGTCGTGCTGGACCGGCTGGAGACGCCCCTCGCGGGCCTGCTGCTCGCCTGCGCGACCGGGACGCTCGACCGGTTCGGGCCGCTCTCCTACCGCGAAGGCGCCGCGGTGACCGTGGTGATCGCCGCGGAGAACTACCCCGCGGAGCCGGTGAAGGGCGACGTGATCGAAGGGCTGTCCGACCCGGTCGAGGACGCCTACGTGCTGCATTCCGGCACCGCCCTCGACGGCGACCGGATCGTCTCCAACGGAGGCCGGGTGCTCAGCGTGGTCGGCACGGGGCCCGACGTCCCCGCGGCGCGGGCGGCGGCCTACGAGGCCGTGGAGCGCATCCGGATGCGCGGCTCGCACCACCGCACCGACATCGCGGGCCGCGGCGTCTGAGCCTCCGGTTTCCCGGGGGGCCGCGAGACCCGGTCGGCACGTCCGGGTCCGGGTTTTGCCAAAGGCGAACAGCGCGCTGATCGGCATGCCCGAGCCCCGGTTTTCCGGGATGCGTAGCGCCTGATCGGCATGTCGCGGTAAGCCTGGGGCAGTCAGTGCCCGTCCCAGGCCGCTCCCCCCCGGAGGAACGATGTCGCTCGATCCCGCGCTGCCCCCCGAGCGGATCGGCGACACCGGCGTGTTGCGCTGGCCCGGCACCTGGCGGGTGTACGTCGCCACCCGGAGCGAGGAGATCAGGGCCGACACCGAGCGGGCCCTGACGCTGCGCGACGAGGCGGGGCAGCTCGCCTCGGTGGGCGAGGGCATCGGCACGCACCTGGCGCGGGCGGAGACGTACGCGCGCAGCACGCACGGCGTACGGCGCTGGCTGACCGGCCAGGCCATCGAGGGCGCCTGGTCCAACGTGAACAGCGCGACCGTGATGCTGTACGGCGTGCTGCCGACGGCGGAGCTGTGCGGGCGGGCCCCCGAGGTGGTGGCGATCGGCCGGGCCTATCTGCCCGGCGACGACCCCCGGCTCGTCCACCTCCAGGCCAGGCTCGCGGCGGGGGACCTGTCGGAGAACGACAGGCCGCTGATGCAGTCGGTGCTGCGGGCCGCGTACACGGCGCAGGCGATGGAGACCGGGCGGGTGCGCAGCTTCCGCAACCTGCTGCTCGGCGGGGTGGTCATGCTGTCCCTGATCGTGCTGAGCGTGGTGGTCATCGGCGCGATCTGGCCGAACGTCATCCCGATGTGCGGCGACCAGTCGGTGATCCGCACCCAGGGGCTGATGCCCGCCCAGATCTGCCCGACGGGCGGTCTGCGGCCGGGGCACGGCGACGTCCCTCTCGTGGCCCTGATCGGCATGCTGGGCGCGGCGCTGGCCACCGCGGCCTCACTCTCGACCCGCTCGGAGCTGTCCACCCGATACTCGCTCGCGGTCGTGCAGAACCTTCTCAAGGCGCCGGCGGGGGTGGCCACCGCGGTGCTCGGTCTGCTGATCCTGAACTCGGGCTTCGTGCCGGGTTTCGCCGGACTCGGCTCGCAGCCCGCGATCCTGGTCTGGGCGATGGCGTTCGGGTACGGCCAGCAGGTCGTCACCCGCTTCGTCGACCAGCGGGCCGACAACCTCCTCTCGGCCGCCTCCCCCCTCACCACCGCGGGCGGCGCGAAAGGCAGGTAACGGCCCGGGGACGACGGGAGGCCAAGGATTGTCGGCCGTTCGAGGGGTAGTTCCCCCTCGAAGTGGCCGGTTCAGGGGCATCCAACGACTACTGTTGACCGGATAAACCTCGGCTGCCGCCCCGCGCCACACGAATCACCCACATCACTTCAAGGAGCATGACGCATGGTCCGTTACCGCGTGCGCGGTGGCAACCCACTTCGTGGAACCGCCTTCATCCAGGGTGCCAAGAACGCCGTGCTGCCCATGATCGGTGCCGCGCTGCTGGCGTCCCGAGGCCGGACGGTCCTGCGCAACGTGCCCATCATCGAGGACGTCCGCCGCGCGGTCGAGCTGGCGGAGAGGGTCGGCGCCACGGTCGAGCTCCACGAGGCGGAGCGCACACTGGTGATCGACGCCTCGACGCTCAGCAGCCCGGTCCTGCCCGCCGAGATCGCCCGCCGCTTCCGCGGTTCCGTGCTGTTCGTGCCCGCACTGCTGCACCGGCTCGGTGAGGCGGTGATCGAGGGCGTGGGGGGCTGCAACCTGGGCAGCCGCAACCTCGACTTCCACTACCTGGGCTACAAGCGCCTGGGCGCGATCGTGGACGAGGGTGACTCGGTCATCCACGTCAAGTCGTCGGGGCTCACCGGCGCCACCCTGTACCTGGACACCCCCTCGCACACCGGCACCGAGAACCTGATCATGGCCGCCGCCCTCGGGCGCGGCACCACCGTGATCGAGAACGCGGCGCTGGAGCCCGAGGTCCTCGACGTGATCGAGATGCTCACCCGGATGGGCGCGAAGATCAGCGGCGGTGGCACGGGGTTCATCACCGTGGAGGGCGTGGAGGAGCTCCAGGCCGTCGAGCACACCGTGATGCCGGACCGCCTCGACGCGGGCGTGTTCGCCATGGCCGCCGCCGTCACCGGCGGAGAGGTCAACCTGGTCGGCGCCAACCTCGACCACCTCGGCGTGGTCCGCTACAAGCTGGAGCAGATGGGGGTGGAGTTCGCCGACCACGGCGCGGTGCTCCACGTGCGCAGGGACCGCCCGCTGCGCCCGATCAACGTGATCACCGACACCTATCCCGGCTTCGCCACGGACCTGCAGTCGCCGATCATGACGGTCGCGTGCCTCGCCGACGGCGCGAGTTACATTCATGAACGCATCTTCGATGGGCGTTTCGCTCTCGCCTCAGAACTGAACAAGATGGGCGCCGACATTGAAGTGAAAGAGAACAGTGCTGTCGTTCGCGGCGCCACTCCACTCACCGGAACAGAGGTGACCGCTCACGATCTGCGTTCGGGAATCGCGCTCGTGCTCGCGGGCCTCGCCGCCGAGGGGGAGACCGTCATCGGATCGGGATATCTCATCGACCGCGGGCACTCTTATCTGGCCGAGCGCATGCAGTCCCTGGGGGCCGACGTGCGGCAAGAGATTTCAGCTTCATAATGAGCGGGTTTGAGACGCTCAAAAACCGCTCTGACCTGTGTAAACGATGCCAGTCATGGCTTTAACCCGGAAGTGGCTTCCGGAATTGGCCGCAAATCGGGCGTGACATTACGGCCCTCGCAAGCGATCGTTCCAAAAGAGAGCCGAAAACAAACGGACGGCATGATGGGACGAACATTGGTCGAGCGGGCCGAAGAAGCGCCACGAGTGTCACGCCCGGGTGCCATGACACCGGACCTCACTATCGGTGTGGTGGGCCCCCATGACCTCGTTGAACGGGTGATGTTGATGGGGCATGCGGCCGCCCCGTTACCCTGCCGCCTGGTGGCGGCGGCATACCGCGACGAGCAGGAGGCCGCCGACAAGGTCACCCGCCTGGGAGCAGGGGTGGACGCGTGCCTGTTCGCCAGCCCGGTCCCCTACGATCTGGCACGGCGATCGGGGGTGCTGACGATGCCCGCGACGTATGTCCAGCTCGGAGGCGCCGCGCTGATCGCCGCGCTGGCGAGGGCCGCGCTGGACGAGCGGATAGACCCGCGCAGGGTCAGCGTCGACGTGCTGAGCAGGGCGGAGGTCGAGGAGGCGTACCACGATTTGAGCCTTCCCGCAGGGGATGTGCACAGCCGCGACGAACCGGGCGCCACCGGTACGATCGCGGCCTTCCATGAACGCCTCGCCCGCCAGGGCAGCACGAGCGGGGCGCTCACATGCCTGCCCGCGGTAGCCGACCGCCTTCAGACGGCCGGGGTGCCCGTGGTCAGGATCCGCCCCACCTCCGCCGCGGTGCGCACGGCGCTGCACACGGCGGCCCTGCTGGGCGCGCACCACAGGCTGGAGGAGTCGCAGCTCACCGTGGTCCTGGTGGAGGTGCCCACGCTGCGCGAGCCGGTTCGCCGTGCCGCGCCACGCTACTGGCGCGACGAGCTCCGGCTGTCCCTGCACCGGTTGCTGGTGCAGGAGGCCAACCGGATCAACGCGTCGGTCACCGCGGTCGACGACCACAGCTACATGGTCACCGCGACCCGCGGTTCGGTGGCCGCGGCCACCGAGGGCTTCCGGGTGCTGCCGTTCGCCGCGCGGGTCCGCGACGAGCTGGGCCTCGCGGTCGAGGTGGGCGTAGGCATGGGCCGCACCACCCACGACGCCGAGTCGCACGCCAGGGCCGCGCTCGCGCGCACACAGGCGGGCAAGCAGGCCCAGGGCTTCGCGGTGGACCGTGAGGGCAGGGCGCTCATCCCGGCCCCCAGGATGCCCCCTCAGGGCGCTGGAGCGCTGAAGCCGAAGGGCGTGGAGGTCCTGGCCCGGCTCGCGGCCAAACTGGAGGGTGGGGACACGGTGGTGGACGCGGAGGGCGCCGGCAAGATGCTCGGCGTCACCCCGCGTACGGCACGGCGGTTGTTGCGCACGCTGGTAGACGAGGGACTCGCGTGGCCGCTTCCGCCGAACCGGACACCCCAGCCGGGGCGTCCTCGTCAGCTGTACCGGCTGATCGTGGAGAAGCTCGGCGCCCGCTGAGCCCTACGCCTCCATCGGCACGGAGGGTTTCCGCCGCACCCGGGCGGCGGGACCTCCCGGGTCACGGCACGCCGACCCCGGCGTGGCGTGACCTGCCGGGCCCGGACCGTTCGACGTGGCGCGGCGTGACGTAGCGTTGTCGATTCGTCGCCGCGTGTTCACGAAACCTTGTTCACCGTGGCTCGTTCACCGGGACGTGTTCACTGCGGCTTGTTCATTCCGGCCTGTTTGTTTTTGCCTGTTCACAGCATCCTGTTCATTACGGCGTTCATTACGGCCCAGTGATTACGGTCCACCCCGGCACGGTGAGGACGCGGCAGGGACCCCGATGCCGCGATCCCCCTCGGCGCGGATCCGCCGGCGCGGCGTCAAGGAAAACCACTCGGGTCACGCCCCGCGGAAGCGCGTCTCAAGGTCCGAAACTCGCGAGCGGATTGTCGGTGTCAGCCACTATTGTCATGAGCTATGAGCAAAGACGGTGCTTACAGCCGTAAGACGCTTCTCGTCTGGGGAGCGCTGGCGATCGTGTACGTGGTGTGGGGTTCCACGTACCTGGCGATCATGATCACGATCGAGACGATCCCGCCGCTGCTCAGCGGAGCCGCCCGGTTCATCACGGCCGCGCTCGTACTGGGCCTCGTGGTGCTCCTGGTGAAGGGACGCGATGCCTTCCGGATGACCTGGAGGGAGGCGGGCGGGGCGACGCTGGTCGGCCTGCTGCTGCTGAACGGAGGCAACGGCATGGTCGCCGTGGCCGAGCAGCACATCTCCAGCGGCCTGGCCGCGCTGCTGGTGGCCTCGACCCCGCTCTGGCTCGTCATCTTCAGGATCATGTTCAGGGACCGGCCGCGGGTGCTGACGCTCGTGGGGGTGCTCATCGGGTTCGGCGGCGTGGCGGTGCTGTCGCTGAGCGGCGGGAGCAACGTGGCCGACGGCGTCGGAGTCGTGATCATCCTGCTGGCCTCGCTGTCGTGGGCGGTCGGCTCGTTCCTCGCCTCCCGCATCCCCATGCCCGCGAACCCCTTCGCCGCGAGCGTCGTCGAGATGGCGGCGGGCAGTGTCGGGCTCGCCCTCACCGCCGCCGCGATGGGCGAGCATCTCGACGTCTCCGTCGTCTCCGCACGGTCGTGGACCGCGCTGATCTATCTGATCATGGTCGGGTCGCTGGTCGGCTTCACGGCGTACGTGTGGCTGCTGGGCAACGCCCCGATCTCGCTGGTCTCCACCTACGCCTACGTCAACCCGGTCGTGGCCGTCGCACTGGGCGCCCTCGTGCTGAGCGAACCGGTTACCGGCTCGATGATCGCGGCCGGCGTGGTGATCGTCGTCGGCGTGGCCCTGGTGGTCTCCACGGAGCGGCGGCGGGGAAAGCCGGAGCCCGCGGAGCCGGAGCCGAAGCCGGAGCCCGCGGAGCCGGAGCCCGCGGCCGTGTAGGCCGCGGGCGCCCGGCGCGGGTCCGGCGGGTCAGGCGCCTTTGAAGGCCGCCGCGGCGGCGAGGAAGGTGTCGTTGGCCTCGGGGTCGCCGATGGAGACGCGGGCGCCCTCCCCGGCGAAGGGCCGTACCGCGACACCCTCGGTCGCGCACACCCCGGCGAATTCGAGCGTGCGCTCCCCCAGCCGCAGCCAGACGAAGTTGGCCTCGCTCACCGGCACCTCCCAGCCCTGGCCGATCAGCGCCTCGCGGACCCGGTCGCGCTCCTTGACCACGACGTCGACACGCTCCATCAACTCGTCCTCGGCGGCGAGCGAGGCGATCGCGGCCGCCTGGGCGAGGTGGTTCACCGCGAACGGCACGATCGTCTTGCGGACGGTGGACGCCACCGGCTCGTTCGCGATCAGGTAGCCCACCCGGAGCCCGGCCAGGCCGTACGCCTTGGAGAAGGTGCGCAGGACGGCGACGTTCGGCCGGTCGCCGTAGACGGTGAGCCCGTCGGTGACCCCGGTGTCCCTGACGTACTCGCGGTAGGCCTCGTCGAGCACGACGAGCACGTTCTCCGGCACCCGGTCGAGGAAGGCCTCAAGCTCCGCCGCGTGGACGACCGTGCCCGTGGGGTTGTTCGGGTTGCAGACGAAGATCATGCGGGTGTGCGGGGTGATCGCGTCGGCCATCGCCTCCAGATGGTGCGTCTCGCCCAGCAGCGGGACCCGCACCGAGGTCGCCCCCGCCAGGTCGGCCAGCAGCGGGTACGCCTCGAAGGACCGCCACGCGTAGATCACTTCGGCGCCCGGCTCGCTCACCGTCTCGAAGAGCTGCTGGGCAACCGTCACCGAGCCGGCGCCGAGCGCGATGTGCTCGGCCGGGACGCCGTACTTCTCGGCGATCGCCGCGGTCAGCTCGGTGGCCGCCGGATCGGGATAGCGGTGCATCTGGGTCGCCGCCCTGGCGACCGCCTCCACGACCGAGGGCAGCGGCTCGTAGGGGGATTCGTTCGAGGAGAGCTTGTAGGACCGGCCGTCGGCGGACACCACGGCCTTGCCCGCCCGGTAGGCGGGCATCGTGTCCAGGATCGCGCGGAAACGAGGCATGGCCTTACCTTATGAGCAGCGGGCGGATGGGGCATCCTGTAACACTGGAGGTGAGAGGCGTGCCCGACCGGGAGGACGACATGAGCATCGCATCGCTGGCCGACAGGCCGAGCGCCGAGGCGGACGAGACGGGGTCGCCCGAGCTGGAGCCGCTGCCCCGTTGGGTGTTCCCTCCCAAAGAGGGCTTCTCGGCCGAGGACCTCGACCGGCTTCGAGGGATCCCTCCCCACACGGAACTCATCGATGGCACTCTCGTCTTCGTGAGCCCCCAGACCCGTTTCCACTCACTCATCGTGGATCTCCTGATTTACACGCTGCGTCAAGCGGTTCCGTCCGGACTGCGTGTTCGCAGGGAGATGACGGTGACACTCGGCAAGCGCCAACGCCCCGAGCCCGATCTCGTGGTGACCCGAGTCGATGGCGACCTGGATCTGAAGCAGACCACCTACCAGCCGGCCGACGTCGTCCTCGCCGTCGAAGTCGTCTCCGCCGAGTCGGAGATCCGCGACCGGGAGCGCAAGCCGGTCCTGTACGCCCAGGCGGGCATCGACCACTTCTGGCGGGTCGAGGAGAAGGACGGCCGCCCGGTCGTCTACGTCTACGAGCTGGACCCGGCCACCAAGGCCTACGCGCTCATGGGGATCCACCACGACCGGCTGAAGGTCAGCGTCCCGTTCGACGTCGACGTCGACCTGACGGAGATCGACGGCCTCTGATCGTCGGCAGGGCTCCACGGCTCACCACGACGGGGCTCGCTCCGGTCACTCCTTGAGAGAGCGGAGCATCGGGGGATGCAGCGCCACGGCGGGGCCGCGGCGATACAGCTTGGCGGGGCGTCCGCCGTCGCGGGTGGTGGTGCCGCCGGTGGGCACCAGGAAGCCCTCGGCCTTGGTGACCTTGCGGTGGAAGTTGCGCGGGTCGAGGGTTCGGCCCCAGACGATCTCGTAGACCCGGCGCAGCTCGGCGACGGTGAACTCCGGCGGGCAGAAGGCCGCGCCCAGCGGGGTGTATTCAAGCTTGGCGCGGGCCCGCTCGATCCCGTCGATCATGATGCGCCGGTGGTCGAAGGCCATCTCGCGCAGCAGCGAGGAGACCGGCTGCCAGCTCATGTGCGCCTCGGTGGAGGTCGGCAGGTGCGGGGCGAGGCCGAGGTAGGCCACGCTCAGCACGCGCTGGCGCGGGTCGCGGTCGGGATAGCCGTAGGTCTGCAGCTGCTCCAGGTGCACGGGGGCGCCCGGCAGGCCCGCCCGTTCCGCGAGGACGCGGGCGGCGGCCGCGGGCAGGTCCTCGTCGAGCTGGATGAAACCGCCTGACAGGGCCCAGCGTCCCTCGTACGGCGGCTTGTCGCGCCGCCAGACGAGCGCGCTCAGCACCTGGCGGCGCACCGTGAGGACGACAAGGTCCACGCTGACGGGAATGCGCGGCACCATGGCAGGCACGTTACACCGGTCAGACCCGTACGCGGACGTGCAACGTCTCGGTGGCGGCGCGTCCGTCGGCCGCCGCGACCGAGACCCTGACCCAGGTGTCCTCGGGCACCTGGGTCCAGTCGAACGGGATCCACGCCGTTTCCATCCGTACCGGCAGGTCCGGCGGCGGCTCGGTCAGGTTCACCCCGGCCACGTCGACGACGCGGGGCTCCTCCTGGCCCTCCCAGGTGATCGTCACCTTGGAGCCCATGGGGATGTTGTAGCCGCGGATCTCCATGCCGTCCTGGATGTCGCGCTGCATGCGGATCGCGTCGGCGGCGATGGGCCGGTTGTAGTCGCGGGCGATCTCCTCGGCGAGGGACGGGGAGCCGCAGGTGTAGAAGTCGCTCCACATGTAGGAGACGACCTTGGAGACGTAGCGTCCGACCTGTGCCACGGCCGTGTCGAGCCGCTCCTTGTCGGTGCGCCCTCGGTCGGACCCCGCGGCGCACGGCTCCTCGCCCGACGGCTCGAAGGCCTCGACGTTGGCCCAGAGCTGCACGTTGAAGCCCTGCTCGATCATCCTGGTCCTGGCGAGGGACATCTCGCGGTAGTAGTCGCGGGTCGAGCCGTGGTACGCCTCGCCGTTGGTCTTCTTCTTGACGACCGGGCTCAGCCGCTCGTCGATCTTCTCCTCGCGCTGGTCGGCCCAGAACAATCCGACCTTGCCCGTACCCCGGCTGTCCTGCGGGGCGATGATCCCGACACCGGTCCTGACGAGGGCCTCGAAGCCCTTGGCGACCTGCTTGGGAGTGGCGCTGAACGGCCGTTCCTTGCGGGCGTCGAGGTAGGGGCTGACGAGCACGGGCCTGCCGGGCATCTCCTGCTCGACGATCTCGTGCTGCGAGGCGTAGACCCTGAGCGTCGGGTGGTCGGAGTCGGAGTCGCCGACGTACTTCATCTCGCGCATCTGCAGCTCGAACGGCTGGTAGAAACCGCCCAGCGAGGTCCGGTCCTGGAAGCGCGCCCCGTAGTCCTGCATGATCCGCCGGGTGAGGGTGGTGAGCGTGTCCGTGCCCTGCTTGGCGGCCTGGGTCTTCTGCGCCGGGTCGCGGGGGGCGAGCGGCAGCGCCGGGTAGACCTTCACGCCGAACCGGTCACCGAGGTCGAGCAGCTCGGCGAGGCTGTCCTCGTGCGCGGCCGCGACCAGGATCACGTGATAGCCGCGTCCCTTGGAACGGATGTTCTCGCAGCTCGGGTCGTCGGTGCCGTCGTCGGGGGCGACGATCCGGTAGAAGACGGTCTTGTCGGTGACGATCTTCCGCTCGAACTCGGGGCAGCGGAACAGGTCCGGGCCGAACGCCTCGTCGGTGCGGTAGACGAACGTCCAGCTCACCCGGTTGCCGGGGTTGGCGGCCTTGAGGTCGTTCTCCGCCGCCAGCGCGCACGGGACCCCGTTCTCCTCGCACGGCTCGTAGCGGGCGTCGACGTCCCCCTGGCCGTCGAGGATCCGGCCGTCGTTGTCGAGGCGGCGCGCCTGCAGGCCCCAGCCGATCCGGATCACCGTGTCGCCGCCCACCTCGTGGATGGCGCCGAACTGCCGGCGCCAGGTGCAGTGGTCGGTGGTCGGGACCAGCCAGTAGCCGGTGACCGCGTACGGCCAGCGCATCGTCGTGTCGAACGTCCCACACGGGTCGGTGAACTCGGTCACCTCCGGCACCGGCACCGAGGGGGTGGCGGAGGTGGAGGGTGAGGGCGAGGCCGTGAGCGACGAGCCTCCCGCCGTCGGGGAGCCGTTCCCGGTGGGCGTGGTCACCACGAACGCCGCCACACCCGCGAGGATCGCCACGCCCAGGAAAGCGATGAGCCAGCGCACGTTCAGGACACTACCGTTCTTGTGATCAGGCAGACATAAGGAGCCGGACGGACACCGCGGGCCTCGCCGTATCGACAATCAGCTCTTGACGCCCGCCCACGCCTCCAGCTGAGCGACGAAACGGCGGGCCGAGTTGGGCCAGTGGTGGTTCGCACGAGCCGCCGCATACCCTCGGGCGCCCCTGGCATACCGCTCCCTGACGTCGTCTCGCAGGAAGAGCACGGCCTGGGCCACGGCCTTGGGATCCTGCCAGGGCACGACCATGCCGCTGTCGTAGCGCTCGACCAGCTCCACCGCGCGGGGCGAGGGAGTGGTGATCACCGGGATGCCGTGCGCCATGTACTCCACGATCTTCGTGGGCATGGAGTGCCGGTAGTTGGGCTCGTCGTGCAGCAGGGAGAGCCCGGCGAGCGCGCCGTCGAGCCGCTTGAGCGCCTCGTCGTTCGGCATGAAGTCACGCCACTCCAGCACGCCCTCCGCCACCGCCTCGTTCAGCGTCGGCCGCGACTGCGGGTCGGCGTAGCCGATCAGCTCGACCGCCACCCGGTACGGCTGCAGCAGCCGGGCCACCTCGATCGCCTCGCGTACCCCGCGCGCGCCCGACAGCCAGCCGAGGTAGACGACGCGGTCGTCGCCCGGCGGCGTCACCTCGTCGGGCACCCAGGTCTCGTTGGGCACCACCAGGTGCGCCTGGCGGAACCTTCCCGCGTACGCGGTCTCGGCCAGCAGCAGGTGCAGGTGCCGCTCGGCCGTGCCTTCGAGCAGGCGGGCCAGGAACCGCACCGGCGGACGCAGGAACGCGGGCAGCCAGGGCTTCAGCGACAGCGTCGCCGGGGTGTCCTCGTGGACGTCCCAGACCACCGGGGGCCGCTTGCGCACCCCCACCACCGCGAGCAGCAGCTCGGGGTCGTGGATGACCACGAGGTCGACCTCGCCGCGCATACGCTTGAACACCTTGCGCGCGGCGCGCACGGCGGCGAACCGCTTGCGCTCGGCGGCGCGGGGGAGGTCGACGCCGTTCACCCAGGAGCGGGCCATCACGCCCCGCGCCGTGTACGGGGCCGCGTACGTGACCTCATGACCGGCGTCCACGAGCGCGCGGATCTGCCGGTGCAGGATCCGGGCGTCCTCGGGGTGATGCACCACCGTCATGACGAGCACGTGCACTTCGCGCAGCCCTCCGTCGCTAGAGCCGCTCGACGCGTTCACCCTCGGCGAGCACGCCTCGGGTGTCGAGCACGAGCTTGCCATGGTCCTCGACCGTCGACAGGTCGAAGGCGGCGTGCTGCTGGAGCAACAGCGTCACGTCGGCTTCGGCCACCGCCTTGGCGAGGTCTTCCTCACGTGGCACGTCGACGTCGTCGACCCGCCACTCCTTGACGTACGGATCGGCGAAGACGAGCTCCGCCCCCAGCTCGAGCAGCGCCCGCGCGACCGGCAGGGCCGGGGTCTCACGCTCGTCGGCGATGTCGGGCTTGTACGTGACACCGAGCAGCAGCACCCTGGAGCCGTTGACGGGCTTTCGCTGCCGGTTGAGCAGTCGCTGCACGCGGGCCACCACGTAGGACGGCATCCGCTCGTTGATCTCCTGTGCCAGCTCGACGAAGCGGAACGGGTAGCCCAGCTTGCGCACCGTGTAGGAGAGGTAGGAAGGGTCGACGGGGATGCAGTGCCCGCCGACGCCGGGTCCGGGGAGGAACTTCTGGAACCCGAACGGCTTGGTCGCCGCGGCCTCGATCGACTCCCACAGGTCGACACCGAGCTCGTCGCAGAAGATCGCCATCTCGTTGACGAGGGCGATGTTGACGTGGCGGTAGGTGTTCTCCAGGAGCTTGGCCATCTCGGCCTCGCGGGTGCCGCTCACCGGCACGACCTGCTCGATGAACTGGGCGTAGAACCCGACCGCGCGGTCCTTGCAGGCCGGGGTGTAACCGCCGACGACCTTCGGGGTGTTGCGCAGACCGTATTTGGGGTTGCCCGGGTCGATGCGCTCGGGCGAGAAGGCGAGGTGGAAGTCGGTGCCCGCGACGAGACCCGAACCCTTTTCCAGGATGGGGCGGGCGACCTCGTCGGTGGTGCCGGGCCAGGTGGTGGACTCCAGGACCACCAGCGCGCCGGCGCGCAGGTTGCGTGCGACGGTGGCGGTGGCGCCCTCGACCGACGACAGGTCGGGGCGGTGGTCCTCGTCCAGCGGGGTCGGCACGCAGATGACGACGGTCCGGCTGTCGGCCAGTACGGATTCGTCCAGCGTGGCGGTGAAGCCTCCCGCCAGCATGTGCTCAAGGTCTGCGTCGGTCAGGTCGTCGATGTACGACGTGCCCGCGTTGAGGGCCTCGACCTTCGCGGCGTCGACCTCGAAGCCGACGACCCGCAGACCGGCCGCGGTGGCCTCCTTGGCCAGGGGCATGCCGACGTAGCCCAGGCCGATGATGGCCAGGTCGTAGGCAGTCACTGGATGACCTTGGAACGCCGGAAACAACACTTCATGGTCGCAAAGGCTATCTCAAGTCCGAACGAGCTACGCCTAATGCGATTGAACGCATCGCAAACGGCTGGTCTCCCTGTTACCAACACGAGACCATCATCCAGCAATCGATCGGTAAATATCACGGTAAGTCTCCGCGATGCGGCTCCACGTACGCTTCGCCGCCACCTCGGCCCGTCCCGCCTCACCCATCCCGGCCCTTCGCTCAGGATCGTCGCGCAGTCCGGCGATCGCCTTGGCCAGCGCCTCGGGGTCTCCCGGGGGCACCAGAAGCCCCGCCCCCTCCGAACCCACGAGCTCGGAGAGCGCCGGCAGGTCGCTCAGCACGACCGGCTTGCCGAGAGCCATCGCCTCGACGGGCTTCAACGGCGTGACGAGCCGGCAGACGCGCAGGTCCTCGCGGGGGCAGACGAAGATGTCGATCGCCGCCTGCGCCTGCAGGGCCTCGTCGGGACCGACACGTCCCGGCAGGATCGCGATGTCGCCCAGTCCCAGCTCCTCGACCTGTTCGAGCAGCGCCGCCCGCTCCACGCCGTCGCCGACGAGAAGCACCTTCACCGGCGCGCCCTCGTCCCGCAGGAGCGCAGCCGCGTTGATCATGGTGGCGAAACCCTCGTAGGCCACGATGCTCGACACCGAGCCCATCACGATCTCGCCGGGCTCGATGCCGTACGCGGCACGGAACGCCGCACCGTCGTACTCGGCACTGAGCAGCGAGTCGTCCACCGCGTTCGGCGCGAGATAGATCCTCTCCCTCGGCACCCCGCGTTCGACGATCTCGTCTGCCATGGTCTCCGCGAGGGTGACCACGGCGTCGGCGGAACGCATGATGAACGCCTCACGGTCGCGCTGCAGCACGTGCCGCTGGCTGCCGATGCGCTTGGGGTCGCGGGAGGCCCAGGTCTCCTCGAGGAAGCCCCGCACCTCGTAGACCATCGGCGTGCCGGTACGCTCGCGCACCGCGAGCGCCACCGACCCGTTGCGATGGTCGGTCGCGGCGTGCAGCACCTGCGGTCGCAGGGTCCTGACCAGCTCGGTCACCTCTCCGGCGCCGCGGATCATCCGCCCCTGGCTCTCGAACGGCACCTCGCCGCTCGGGATCAGCCGGTGGTAGGGGATGCCGTCGATCTCCTCGTACGGCGTCGCGTCGGCGTGCCCCTGCATCATCGGCCAGCCCCAGCTGGTCACGACGTGCGGGTCGAGCCCCGCGGCCTTCTGCGAGGTGACGATGCGGTGCGTGCGGACGGTGTATCCGGCCTGCGTGTACGGCAGCGCGTTCGTCACGCAGTGCAGCACCCTGCCGGGGAACCGCTCGCCCACGATCACCTTCGCCTTGGGCGGGATCGGGTTCGGCTGGATCGCGGCCAGCTCTCCCGCGTAGTAGGCGTGCCGGCGCTTGATGAAGGGGTAGCGCGTGTGACCCTGCAGCACCGCGGCGGCCTCGCTCATCCGGCCGGAGTCGAAGTGCTCCTTCGCCTCGCTCCACGGGCCCTTCACCAGGCGCATGCCGAGCTTGCGTACGACGATCTTGGCGCGGCGCGCGACGGGCCAGGCGAACCGGCCGACCACGGGACGGACGCTCGGCGGGAGCGTCTCGGCCGCCGCCTGCGCCACGCGTACCGGGTCGGACTTCACCTTGGTCGCCACGACCCGGGAAACGATCACCGGGTGCTGGACGAAGCCCTTGATGAGGCCGCGCAGCCCGGCCCTGGCCGACTTCGCCGAGACCGGGGAGACGGGGGAGTTCGGGGAGGCAGGGGAGCCAGGGGGCGTCTGGGAGTCCGGGGAGGCCGGGAGCGACGCGGGGACCTTCTCCTCGTCCTCGTCCGAGGGCCTCGCCGTGACGGTGGGCATGTCGGAGACGGGGAGGGTGTCCGGGGCGGAGGGCGTGTCCGGGAGGGTGGGTGTCTCCGGTGTCTCCGCCGGCTTCGTGTCCGGTTCCGTGGTGCCGTCCGCGTCGGGTTCGCGCGTCGTGTTCGCGTCGGGTTTCCGCGTCGTGTCCACGTCGGAGAGCGGGGCCGCGTCCACGGGCGAGGGCGTCTCCGCGCTCGGCGGGGGCGGCGGCTCCGTGGGCGTGTCCACTGCGGGGGTCTCAACGGCCGGGAGCGTCTCCGAGGGAGAGGGTGTCGCCGGAACCGAGGGCGTCACCGGATCCGGGGACTTCACCGGATCCTTCGCCGAAACCTTCGCTGGAACCGAGGGGGAGTCTGGCCTGTTGGCATCGGATACCACGCCGTGACCGTACCATAGGCAACGTTTGCCCCACTGCCGCATGAAAGGCGAGGTCAATGAGGGACTTTGCCCGTCCGGGCGCTGCTCAGAGCCCCGATAATCCCCTCGTCCTGCACGTGCTCGGCGCGCGCCCGAACTTCGTGAAGGCCGCTCCCGTGGTGCGCGCCCTCACCGAGCTCGGGGTGCGACAGGGCATCGTTCACACCGGTCAGCACTACGACGCGCTCATGTCGGACGTCTTCTTCGCCGACCTCGGTCTTCCCGAGCCGATCGCCAACCTCGGCGTCGGTTCCGGCTCGCACGCCCGGCAGACGGCGGCCCTGCTCGTCGGCCTGGAGGACGTGGTGCTCGAACACCGTCCCACCCTGGTCGTCGTCTACGGCGACGTGAACTCGACGCTCGCCGCGATCCTCGTCTGCGCCAAGCTCCACGTGCCGACCGCGCACGTGGAGGCGGGCCTGCGTTCCTTCGACCGGGAGATGCCCGAGGAGGTGAACCGGGTCGTCACCGACGGCCTGTCCGACATCCTCTTCGCCACCTCGCCGGACGCGCTCTCCCACCTCGCCGCCGAGGGCGTCGATCCGGCCAGGGTGCACCTCGTCGGCAACCCGATGATCGACAGCCTGTTCTCCGCGCTGGACCACCTCGACCCCGCCCCGGTCCGCTCCCGGCTCGGCCTTCCCGAGCGGTACGCGGTCGCCACCCTGCACCGTCCCGGCAACGTCGACGACCCGGCCTCGGCCAAGGATCTCGTCGACGCCGTACTCTCGGTGAGCGAGCGCCTGCCGGTCGTGGTGCCGCTGCACCCGCGCGGCCGGACCCGTCTGGCGGAGGCCGGACTGGTGAACGGGGAGAACCTCCTCATCGTCGACCCGCTGGGCTACGTGGACTTCCTGTCACTGGTGCGGGGCGCGACGCTGGTCGTCACCGACTCCGGCGGCGTGCAGGAGGAGACGACCATGCTGGGTGTGCCCTGCCTCACGGTGCGGCCCAACACCGAGCGGCCGATCACCATCACGCACGGCACCAACCGGCTCGTCACCCCCGCGCAGTTGCCCGCCGCCGCCGACCTGGCGCTGGCCGAGGGCTCGGGAACGCCGTCGGGCGAGCTGCCTCCGCTCTGGGACGGTAAGGCCGGTCCCCGGATCGCCCGGGTGATCGAGAGCTGGCTGCGTGGCGGCAACCTCTCGCCGGCCGGTCAATCCGTATCGCCCAAATCCCTTTAAAACGGCCATTCGGCTACGACTTTGGTCGTACGCTGGCACGACCTCTGACAAAGGCGATTCCCCATGAGCGATGAGACCCCAGAAGAGCCGAAGTTCCAGCGTCTCGGACCGATCAACTGGCTGCCCGAGGAACGCAAGGTCGTCGAACGCCTTGAGGAGCGCGTCCACGACCTGGAGCGACGGCTCGCCATCGCCGAGGCGCGGGCCGACTACGCGCAGTGGAAACTGGAGTCCACCAAGGTGCAGCGCCCCTACCGGGTGGCCGAGGCACTGACGTCCGCCAAGGGGCCGGGGGTCACCGCGCTGCCGGGCAAGCTGCGCTCCGCGATGCAGGCCCGCAAGGGCCCCAAGCCGCCCCGTCCGGTGACCGAGGTGGTCGAGGAGCTCGACCGGCAGGGGCCCGTGGTCGACGTACCGCAGGTCAAGTGGCCCGCCGGTCCGATTGTCCGCCCCGACATGAAGGTCGCGGTCATCCTGGACGACTTCTCCCGGATGGCGTTCAAGTACGAGTGGGACCAGATCGAGTTCGGGCTCCGCGACTGGCCGGAGATCTTCGCCGAGCGTCGTCCCGAGCTGCTGTTCGTGGAGTCGGCCTGGCACGGCAACCAGGGCCGCTGGCGCTACCAGATGACCGGGACGAAGGCTCCCAAGCCCGAGCTGATCGCTTTGATTGACTGGTGCCGCGCGGAGGGGATTCCCACGGTCTTCTGGAACAAGGAGGACCCGCCGAACTTCGACTTCTTCATCGACACGGCCAAGCTGTTCGACTACGTCTTCACCTGCGACGGCGACATGGTCCCCCGCTACCGCGAGGTGCTGGGTCACGACCGGGTCGACGTCCTGCAGTTCGCCGCGCAGCCCCGGGTGCACAATCCCATCCAGGAGAAGCAGGGGCGCGTCAACGACGTGGTCTTCGCGGGCATGTACTTCAGGGACAAGCACCCCGAGCGCCGCGAGCAGATGGAAACCGTCCTCGCCCCGATCCGCGAGCTCGGGCTGCACATCTTCGCCCGAAACGGCACCGTCGACGAGAAGTACGCCTGGCCGAAGGAGTACGTCCCGCACATCGTGGGCGAGCTGCCGTACGACCAGATGCTGGCCGCGTACAAGATGTACAAGGTCTTCCTCAACGTGAACTCGGTGCTCGACTCACCGACCATGTGCGCCCGCCGCGTCTTCGAGCTCTCGGCCTGCTCGACGTCGGTGGTCTCCGGCTGGTCCCGGGCCATCGAGGAGACCTTCGGGTCACTGATCCCGATCGCCCGCGACGAGCTGGAGTCGTACAACCAGGTCCTGCACCTGATCAACAGTCCCGAGCTGCGCGCCCGTCAGGGGCACCTGGCCATGCGCGAGGTCTTCGACAAGCACCTGTTCTCGCACCGCGTGGACCAGATCCTGGGGATCCTCGGTCGACCGGTGCAGCCGCGGACCCGCTCGATCTCGGTGGTCCTGCCCACCAACCGCGCCTCCCAGATCGAGCACGCGATCTCCTCGGTGGCCAAGCAGATCCACCGTCCGGTTCAGCTCGTCATGGTCCTGCACGGGCTCGCCATCGACCCCGTGGTGGTGGCGGACAAGGCGCGGATGGCCGGGATCACCGATGTCGTGGTGCTGCCCGCCGACTCGTCGCTGTCGCTGGGCGCCTGCCTCAACATGGGCATCGCCGCCGCCGAGGGCGAGCTGATCGCCAAAATGGACGACGACAACCTGTACGGCGAGCACTACCTGTCGGACCTGGCCCGCGCCTTCGACTACTCCGACGCCGAACTGGTCGGCAAGGGCGCGCACTACGCGTACTTCGAGGGCGGCAACACCACGATGCTTCGGCTGCCGGGGCTGGAGCACCGGTACGCCTTCCTGGTGCAGGGCGGCACCTTCCTCGGCAAGGCCGACATGTTCCGGCATTATGGGTTCGAGGACGTGACCCGGGGCGAGGACACCCGCCTGGTCCGCCGGCTCAAGGAGGACCGCGTCAAGATCTACTCCGCCGACCGGTTCAACTTCGTCTACTGGCGCAGTGGCGACAAGTCCCTGCACACCTGGCAGGCCGACGACATCAAGCTCACCCGCAACGCGCAGTTCTCCTTCGCCGGGCATCCGGAAGCGCACGTCATGATCTGACGTTGGTGGGGCGGTTCCCGAAGGGATTGGACGGTTCCCGAAGGTTTTCCTGCGGCATGGGCACGACGGCTGGGGGCCGACGTGTCAGGTGGGTGCGCGCTCCGGTGGGCGGGTGCTCCGGGCGGCCGTCGTTGGTGACGGGTCTGGGTGTCCGGCCGGTGTTCAAGGTGCGTGCGCGCTCCGGTGGGCGGGTGCTCCGGGCGGCCGTCGTTGGTGACGGGTCTGGGTGTCCGGCCGGTGTTCAAGGTGGGTGCGCGCTCCGGTGGGCGGGTGCTCCGGGCGGCCGTCGTTGGTGGTCGTCTGGTGGGTCAGGCCTCCGGCCTGGCGGGCGCGCTGGTTGCGGATTTTTATAAGCCGCCCGGAACACCCACCCACCTCCGCACACGGCCCGTCTCGCCGTAGGTGGTGCGGTCCGTAGTGGCTTTCTTACGGGCCGCCCAGTGTGCGCTGGGGACGCTGAAGCAATCCGTACGGGGTCGTTCGGGGTCCGTCGCCGTAGCTGAAGCGCCGGTACGGAAAGGAGCGCAGCGGACTCGCCGTGATTTCACCGGGCTCGGCGTGGTTCGCTCTCTTGGCTCACCACTCGTTTTCCGCCTGATCGCGGTTCTCCGCCCTCGGCTGTGGGGGCGTCGGTGGTCGGGTCAGTGGCGGACGGCGCAGAGGAGGCGGTTGTTGCCGCGCTGCCAGAGGGTGCCGATCTCGGCGAATCCGGCATCGCGCAGGGCGTCGACGTGCTCGGAGAGCAGGGAGGACTCCGAGCCGTGGTGGTCGGCTCCCGCGGTGGTGCGTGCGGTGTGGAGTTCGGCGAAGGCGGGATCGGCGGCGATCGCATCCCACCACTGGCGCCAGTCCTCGGGGTGGCCGCCGGCGAACACGCGCTGGGTCTCCCGGTCGTGTACGGCGCGTTCGAGACGGGCGATGGCCGGGGTGGTGTCGTCGGTCTCCATGTGGTCGCCGTTGAGCAGGAGCCCGCCCGGGCGCAGCACGGTCGCCAGTTCGGCGTACATCTTCTGGAGGTCGGGCCCGGAGATCCAGTGCAGTGCGGTGGTGCTCACCGCGACGTCGGCCGGCCTGTCCAGGCCGAGGGATCCGGTCCATCCGGGGGTGCGCAGGTCGAGGGAGAGGAAGGTGAGGTGCGGGTAGGCGGCCCGGCCGAGGCCGAGCAGCAGGGGGTCGGCGTCGACCGCGATCACTGTCGCCTGGGGCAGTCGCTCCAGGAGACGGGCGGAGAGCGAGCCCGGTCCACATCCGAGGTCGATGACGAGCGGATCTGGGCGGCCTGTCGCTTCGACGGCGTCGATCAGCGCGGTGAAGCGCTCTTCGCGGTCGGGCAGGTAGCCCTCCTGCTGACGATCCCAGCGTGCGATCCACTCAAGTGCGGCATCGTGGGTGAGCACCATAGTCTCCTTGTGACTGTCATCTAAGCTTATGACAGTTACAAACTAGAACGCGAGGATGTGACTGGTCAAGTGGATTTCAACAGTCACACCGATTCGATCGTCCGCGTGGCGGTGGGGTTGGTCAACGAACTGACGCCTGGAGAGAGGCGGGGCCGCGACTTCTCACCGCCGCGCGATCTCGCTCCCGCCGCCACGGAGGGCCTGCGCACCGGCTACCCGGGCCATCGGGAGGTCACCGAGGTGGAGGCCGGCGAGCTCGCCGAGATCGCGGCCCGGCTGCGCATGGTCTTCGACGCCGTCGCGAAAGGAGACGTCGATGCCGCAGCCCTGCGGGTCAACGATCTTCTTGAGAAGACCCGGGCCCGACCGATGCTCGAACGACATGACGGAGAGCCGTGGCACCTGCACTTCCACGGTCCCGGCGGCACCATGACCGGCGACTGGGCGGCGAGTTGCGCCACCGGGCTCGCGATCGTGCTGGGGAGCGAGCACCACGACCGTCTCGGCGTGTGTACGGCGCCGCACTGCGACCGGGTCTACGTGGACGTCTCCCGCAACGGCACCCGCCGGTTCTGCGGCACCGCCTGCCAGAACCGCGTCAAGACCACGGCCTTTCGCGCCAGGGGCAGGGTTTCGTGAGGGCGGGTTGGAGACCCCCAGCCGGTCGGCGCGAAGATCTGACCGCAGCGGTTCCGTGGGGGCGAACCGGAGACCGACCACGGTGGCCCCGGCAGCATCACCGCGACTGTCATCGACGGGTGGAACGCTCGCCGGCCGTTGTTCGGAGGTAGGGCCGCTCAGGAGGCGTCCACTCTCCCGAATCGCGCCTCTCCGTACCAGCTGTCGCCGTATCGTGACTTTGCGTGATCGAAGAATCGTCGACGCCCTCGCGCTCGCTCATCGATGCTGCCGTTGGAGCAGCCCGTTCGGCACGGTTTCCGGCTCGGCGGGAGCAACGGCTCCCGCTCGGTCACGGCGGCACGGCGGGAGGTCCGCCCCCTCATGGCGACTAGGAGCGCCCCGATCCGCGGCCCGGTGCGGAGCGGCGAGCGCGCACTCGCACCCGATCTCGCCCGTGGCTTCATGCTGTTGCTCATCGCCGTGGCGAACACTCCCTGGTATCTGTGGGGCCGAGAGATCCGAGCCACCACGATCCATCCGCCCGGAGGCTCGGCGCTGGACAGGATCATCCAGGTGGCCGCCATCGTCGGGGTGGACTTCCGGGTCTATCCGATGTTCGCGTTCCTGTTCGGCTACGGCATGGTGCAGCTCCTGTCACGCCAGCGGGCCGCCGGGCACTCGGAGTCGGCCGTGCTGACGCTGCTGCGTCGTCGCAGCCTGTGGCTGTTCCTGTTCGGGTTCGTGCATGCGGCGTTGCTGTGGCAGGGGGACATTCTCGGCGCGTACGGCCTGACCGGGTTTCTCCTGTCCGGGCTGTTCCTGCGCAGGAAGGATCGCACGCTGCTCGTCTGGGCCGCGATCGGCACGGGCATCCTCATACTGGAGACCCTGCTCAGCGTGGTGGGGGCCTACTTGGAGTCGTCCCCCGAAATCTTCGGCTATCTGTCTTTGGGATCTGCGGGCAGTGCCGAGAGCGATCCGCTCGCCGCGGCATCGGGGCGCCTCGCCTTCTGGCCGATGGTCGTGGTCGGCCAGGGCTTGCTGGGGCTCGTCGTGCCCGTCGCGATCGTCCTCGGTTTCTGGGCGGCCCGGCGGCGGATTCTGGAACAGCCGGGCGAGCACCTGTCACTGTTGCGCCGCGTCGCCGCCGTCGGCATCGCCATCGGCTGGCTGGGTGGACTGCCGCACGCGGCGGCGGTCATGGGGGTGCTGAGGATCCCCGAAGAGTCGATGTTCGTTTTCGAGATGTCCCAGACGGTTACCGGCCTGCCCGCCGGGCTGGGCTACGCGGCGGCGTTCGGACTCGTCGGGCACCGGCTCGGACGTCGGCGACGCCCCGGCCTCGCGTCCACCGCGGTGGTCGCGCTGGGCAGGCGGTCACTCTCGGCCTATCTCGCCCAATCGCTGCTCTGCGCCCCGGTGCTGGCCGCATGGGGTCTCGGGGTCGGGGCTCACCTGCACAGCGCCTCCGTGGCCGGCTACGCGCTCGGCGTCTGGCTGATCACCGTGGTCGCGGCCTACGGCCTGGAGCGTCGCGGCAGGCGAGGACCCGCCGAGGTTCTCCTGCGTCGGCTGACATACCGAACGGGTTGGAAAATCGAAGATCGTCAGGCGGCGTCGGGCGAGTAGACTTGCGCGCCACCGCCTCGCCTGTGAAGGAGTCGCTCGTGATCATCGACCCAACGCTCACCCGGATCGGCCAGGGGGTGGAGCTGCATCACCACAAAGGGCAGCGTGACGCCGCTCGCGAGCTGTTCGCGCAGATCTGGGACGACATCGGCGGCGAGAAAGGCGAACCGCTGCATGTCTGCGTCCTCGCCCACTCGATGGCCGACGTGCAGGACGACGTGCGCGAGGAGCTGATGTGGGATCTGCGAGCTCTCGCCGCCGCCGACCTGGTCACCGACGAGCAGGCGGCCCAGGCCGGGGTGGCGATTTCCGTGGCCGGCCTGTATCCGTCGTTGCACCTCAACCTGAGCGACTGTTATCGCAAGCTGGGCGACCTCGACCTCGCCCGCAAGCACCTCCAGCAGGCGCGGGACACGATCGGCGCGCTCGGTGACGACGAGTACGGGCAGCTCATCAAGGGTGGTCTGCAGCGGTTGGCCGAACAGCTGGATGAGACCATTTGACCGAGCCCCGGCGCTTCCACCTCCTTGGGTTTCCCCACCCTCGGAAAGCTTCCACCTCGTTGGGTGTCCGCCACCCTCGGAAACTCGTGTCGCCCACGGGGAGCACGGAGGCCCAGGCACCCCGGTGACGCCCAGGCACCCCGGTGACGCCCAGGCACCCCGGTGACGCCCAGACGCCCCGGTAACGTGGCGGCTCGCTGATCCTCACCGACGAACACCGGTCACCTTCCGGTCGCCGGGACGTCCCGGGGATTCAGCCGGCCGGGCGGTAGACGCACACGTTCGTGCCCGCCTTGCTGGTGACCGTGGAGACCAGCTCGAACGTGTGCAGGCCGCCGTCGTCGGGGAAGATCGTCTTGCCTCCGCCGAGGATCACCGGCATGACGATGAGCCGGAGCTCGTCGACCAGGTCCTCGCTCAGGAGGGTGCGGGCGAGGGTGGGGCTTCCCATGAGCACCAGGTCGCCGCCCTCGGTCTCGCGCAGCTTCCTGATGTGGGCGACGGCCTCGTCACCGGGGATTCGGGTGGTGTTGTTCCACGTCAGCTCGTCGTCGCCCAGCGTCAGGGACACGACGTACTTCGGGATGGCGTTCATCCGGTCGGCGAACGGGTCACCGGCCCGCCCCGGCCACGCCGCGGCCATGGTCTGCCACGTCCGGCGCCCGAACAGCAGCGCCTCGGCCCCGCTCAGCGCGCCGTCGAAGGCACCGCCGACCACCTCGGGGTCGAAGAACGGGTGGGACCAGCCACCGTGGGCGAAGCCGCCGTCGGTGTCCTCCTCGGGGCCACCCGGCGCCTGCACGACGCCGTCCAGGCTCATGAACTCGACGATCACGGTACGCATGGATTCGCTCCTTGAAGGGGGTGGCTCAACGGGTTTCCTTCACGCTCGGGTGAAGGGCGACGACGATCCGATGGTCGCGGCCTTTCTCTGCGGACTCGTCGTGATATTTGGACACCAGGGCCGTGACGGCCCCGGCGAGCTCCCTGGCGAACTCGGCCCGGTCGGCGGCCGAGGCGAAGCGCACCTCGCCGTCGATCGCGAAGGTCGCGACGCGCCTGCGTGCTTTGGCAGCGCCGGTGATGAGCGCCCCGACGTCGCGGACCAGCCTGGCCGCGACGGCCAGCAGCCAGCTCGCCGAGAGCTGGTCGGGTGAGCGCGCCGGGTCGGGCTCGACGGAGGAGAGCGCGGTCGGGGAGATCACGTACGAGGCCGCGGTCGCCCGCATGATGCGCTCGTTGACGTTGCCCTTGCGCCGCTCCTCGATCATCTCGACGAGCCCGTGCGCCTCAAGCGTCTTCAGGTGGTAGTTGACCTTCTGCCGGGGCAGGCCGACCTTGGCCGCCAGCATGGTCGCGGAGCCGGGCTCGCTCAGCTCGGCCAGCAGCCGAGCCCGGATGGGGTCCAGCGAGATCTCGGCGGCGGCGGAGTCTTCGATCACGGCGATGTCCTGCATGTCCGCAGACTATCTCCGACAAATTATATTGTCAATAAAGCCTTATTTTCCGAGAAATCGGTCCTCACCGGTTCGGGTCCGGGTGGCATGACGGCGGTACCGCATCGGCTGGGGTGGGAACACAGCGACGGCCCCGCCCGAAAGGATCCGGGCGGGGCCGTCGGGGTGACCGGGGTGGTGGTCTCCGGATTTCCTCGGGATCTCCCCGTGGAAACCGGCCGCCCCGGGTCACGGACTACCGGACGCCGCGCCTGCCGTACAGGCTCACCGTCAGGATGACGCCGACCGCGGCGAGGGCAATCTGGATCATCAACTCGATCCAGTCGATACCTGAGGTGGCAGCGACCCCGAGCGCTCCGGCGATCGCGGTGCCGATGAGGGCCGCGACAATACCGATGACGATGGTCAGCCAGATCGGGATGGACTGCTTGCCGGGCACGACGAGCCGACCCAGGGCACCGATGATGGCGCCGATAACAATGGCGGTGATGATGCCGGTGACTGTCATGTTCCACTCTCCCTGTCTGCTCAACTGCCAGGCGTATGCCCTAGGAAAAAGGAACAACACATAACGGGGTGCTCCGAATTAATGGCCGCGGGTCACGAATCCGTTGCGCGGAGGTCTCAGGCAGGTTGTGCCCCTCGATTCGCCGCGGAGGAGACCCGGCTTCACCTGCCACGAAAGCCACACGGCCCCCATCCGTTCTCTACGGGGGGTCCCCAGAAAAAATCTGTCATCCGTGCGGATCGGCTGGGAAAATCCGCCGGAGAAATCGGGGAGAGGGGGGCGAAGCCGGGGGTTCGGAGGGGGAGAAGTCGGCTCTTCGACGGTGAGGGGGACGCTCGTCTTCGGCATCGAAGAGCCGTGACGTCGAGGGTCAGGGGGCGAGGGCGGCAGGTTTTTCTGGGGGCGTGGCTCCTCTTTCCGATCTTTCTGAGGGGGCGGCCCCGCCGGTTGCCGTGGCCCCGCCGGTTGCCGTGGCCCCATCGGTTGCCGGGGTCCTATCGGTTTCGTCGGTTTCTGTGGCCTCGCTCGCCTCGGTGGTTCCGGTGGTTCCGGTGGTTCCGGTGGGAGCGGCCGTGGCGGAGGCAGGGGTGGGTTCGAGGGTGGGGATGGCGGTGGGGGTGACGGTGTTCAGGAGGGAGCGGGCGAGGCCGAGGCCGGCGCCGCCGAGGGTGAGTGCCTTGGCGAGCATCTCCTCGATGCCCTGGGCGCCGTTGAGTACGACCATGTGGTCGACGTTGCCGAAGGCCTTCGCGCCCGCCTCGACGATCTGGGGCCACTTCTCGGCGAGCTGCTGGGCGATGACCGCCTCCTGGTTCTCGGCGAGCGCCTCGGCGCGGGCCCGGATCGCGTCGGCGACGGCCAGCCCCTTCGCCCTGGCGGCCTCGGCCTCCGCGAGCCCCTGCGCCTTGGAGGCGTCGGCGGCGGCCAGGCCGCGGGCCCTCGCGGACTCCGCCTCGCCGAAGCCGGTGACCTTCGTCGCCTCCGCGGTGGCGATACCGCGCAGCCGCACGGACTCGGCCTCGGCCGCGGCGGCCTGCTTGACCTGCGACGCCTGTGCGGCGGCGCGGAGCTCGGTCTCGCGCGCCTCGGCTTCGGCCTGGGCGATGCGGGCGTCACGCTCGGCCCGGGAGACCGTCACGGTTTCGTACGCCCTGGCGTCCGCGGGTTTGCGGATCTGGGCCTGGAGCCGTTGCTCGGCCAGCGCGGCCTCAAGCTCGGCCGCCCGGGTCTCCTGGACGACGACCTCCTGCCGGGCGGATGCCTCGGAGAGCGGCCCCGCCTGGCGGGACCTGGCCTGGGCCTCGTCGATCTCGGCCTGGTAGACCGCCTGCTTGATCTTCGAGTCGCGCCAGGCCGCGGCCTTGTTGGCCGCGGCGATCTGCTCGGCCTGGGTGGCCTCCTGGTCGCGCTGCGCCTCGGCGATGCGAGCCGCGGCGGCGATGCTGGCGGCGTGTGGCTTACCGAGGTTGGTGATGTAGCCCGTCCCGTCCTCGATCTCCTGGATCTGCAGGGAGTCGACGATCAGACCGAGCCTGATCATCTCGTCGGCGGCCGAGGCGCGGGTCTCGCCGGTCAGCCGTTCGCGGTTGAGGATGAGGTCCTCCACCGTGAGGTTGCCGATGATCGAGCGCAGGTGGCCGGTGAACAGCTCGTGGATGGCACCGTTCATCGAGTCCTGCTGGTCCAGGAAGCGCCGGGCCGAGTTGGCGATCGAGTGCAGGTCGTCGCCGACCTTGTAGATGACGACGCCCCGTACGACCACCGGGATGCCCTGCTGGGTGACGCAGGAGACCTGGAGGTTGGTGGCGCGGCTGTCCAGGCGCAGGCGGCGCGCGGTCTGGAAACCGGGGAGCACGGCGGTGCCCTTGCCTGTGACGATCTTGAATCCGAGACTGTCGGCGCCCGTGGAGTTACCCCGGGCACCGAGGCCGGAGATGATCAGCGCCTCGTTGGGCTCCGCCACCCGCCAGACGGATTTGAAGAGCAGGGTGATGATGAGAAGGGCGACTAGGGCGAGGCCCCCTATGACGAGGTACTCCATGGGCATCTCGGCCTCCGCGGTGTGGGGAGATCAGATTCGGGGGGGCGGGGTGGATCAGGGGAGCGCGCGGGCGACGTAGATCGTGCGCGGCGGGAAGAACTCGACGATCACCACGATCGAGGACGGGGCGATCTCTTCGTCCGGGACCGTCGGATGGGCGTAGAAGGCCTCGACACCCCCGCGGACCTCCACCATCACCTCCCCGACCAGGCCGGGGCCGATCCTTCCCGTGACTCTTCCGTGCTTTCCGACCACGTGATACTCCCCCGCGGCATCCGTCAAAAGGAAAAGCGAATACGAAGGCACGGAGGTATGGAGGCCGCCCCCCGGCGTGCCGCGCCTCATCACCCGGCGACATGGAGGCGCCGGATCCCTCGCTTCACTTTATACGAGTAACAAGTCGAATGACCATATGGTTATGGATTATCCGGCAATCCGGATGGCACGTCTTCCCTGCCTCGCGGAGTCCTCGGGAGGGCCCCCGGAGAGCGCGGAGCAGCGAGAATGGGAGGGATCGGCCGGTGGCGACGTGGGGCGCGTACCGGGCCACTCGCGGCTTTTCCCGGATCGGATCGGCCAAGGCCCCATCTCCCCGCTTAATTCCCGGCCGCCATGACATGACTCTCATGTAGGACATGTCGCGACAGCGCGTTAATGGCCCGGGTAAAAACTTCCCGAAAACGCAGCGAGGCGGCCCCACCGATCCATTCACATCGTGATGATCACCCCATGACAGATCCTCACGAGATCAATCCACGTAAGACCCTGGAACTCGGCATGGACCGGCTCATCTCCCGCCGGGACTTCTTCGATGGGGTGATCACGGCCACCGGGATCGCGGCGGCGTGCTCGCTGCCCGGGGCCGATCGGGGAGACACCCACTCCGCGCTTCCGGAGGATCTGGAGCTCTCCTGTCCGCCGTCCCTCACGGGGTTGCGCGGCGACACCGCGGAGGCGCTGAGCGTGCCCCACGCCCTCCGCGACCGGCGCTTCTGGCCGTACGTGGGCACCCCGGAACCCACCGGCGAGCACTACGACCTGGTCGTGGTCGGCGCGGGGATCAGCGGTCTCAGCGCGGCCCACCGGTGGCTGGAGCGCGAGCCCGGCGCGCGGATCCTCATCCTCGACAACCACGACGACATCGGCGGGCACGCCCTGCGCAACGAGTTCCGCCCGGCGGCCAGGAAGGGGCCGCTGGTCGCGTACGGCGGCTCGCGGTCGATGGAGCACCCGTCGGCGTGGACCGCCGAAGGCAAGGACCTGCTCGCCAAACTGGGCATCCACCCGGAAGGGCTCGGGGCACCCTCCGGCCGGGAGCCGTACGCGAATTTGGGGATGCACGACGGCGTCTTCTGCGACCGGGAGGCGTTCCCCGCCGGAGGCGCGGAGAGGCTCGTCGTGCTCGCGCCCGGCAGGAGCGCTCCCGAGTGGATCGCCGAGCTGCCCGTCGCCGAGCGGGCCAGACGGGACCTGCTCATGCTGTACGGCGATCCGCCCGACTGGTTTCCCGGCCTGTCCGCCGAGGAGAAACAGGCGCGGCTGGCCCGGCTGACCTACTCGGGCTTCCTCAGGGAGGTCTGCGGCGTCCACCCGGACGTGCTGGCGTTCGTCAGGACCATGCCGAGCGACGAGTGGGGCTACGGCTCCGACGCCTTCGGCGCGATCGACGCATGGGGCAGCGCCGACGAGCACCGGTACGCGGGGTTCCAGGGGCTCGGGCTCGACAGGTCCAAGCCGTCCAGGTACAACTCGCCGACCGTGATCAAGGAGTGGGACGCGGGCGAACCGCGCGCCTGGCGCTTCCCCGAGGGCAACCAGGCGATCGTCAGGATGATGGCCGCCCGCATGATCCCCGGCTTCGCGACGGCCTCCGGCGTGAAGGACATCACCACCGCGAGCTTCGACTACGGCGTGCTCGACCGGCCGGGCAACCGGGTCCGCGTACGGCTGTCCTGCCCGGTCGTCTCCGCCGCCAACGACGGCCCCTCCGGCACGGCCGGCGGCGCCACGGTCGGCTACTTCGACGGCGAGCGGGTGAGGACCGTACGGGCGGGCGGTGTGATCATGGCCTGCTGGAACTCGATGATCCCCTACCTCGTCGACGACCTCCCGCCCGAGCAGCGGGCGGCCCTGGGGCGGGCGGTCAAGGTGCCCCTGCTGTACGCGACGGTCCAGCTCCGCGACTGGCGGGCCTGGCGGAGGATGGGGATCAGGCGCGCCCGGTTCACCGGCGCCCGCTGGTGCGTGGCCGAGCTCGACGACCCGGCGGACGTCGGCGCCTACCGGTGCCCGAGGAGGCCCGAGGAGCCGATCACCGCGCACCTGGTCGGCACCCCCGTCACACCCGGCGTGTCCCCCGCGCAGGGCTCGGTCGCCGGGCGGTACGCCCTGATCGAGACGCCGTACGAGCAGCTGGAGTACAGCATCCGCGACCAGCTCACCCGGTTGCTGGGGCCCGGGGGCTTCGACGCGGCCCGTGACATCGAGGCGATCACGGTCAACCGGTGGGGACACGGCTACGCGCCGGAGTACGCCACCCCGTGGGACCTCGACTTCTACCCCGACGGACAACCCCCTGCGGCCGTCGCCCGCAGGACACACGGCCGGATCGCGATCGCCAACTCCGACTCCGTTCCGGCCGCCCGCGCCGACGCGGCCGTCACCGCTGCCTACCGCGCGGTCGCGGAGCTCCAGGACGGGCCCTCGCGGCCCTCCCGCCCTTCCCGTCCTTCCCGCGGACCGCTCCTGGCCTGACTCCGGCGTCCCTGCTCCGACCTTGGCCCGGCCGGTTTCGATCGGAAGGGCCGCCCTTGTCTCGGTCGGTCTCGGTCGGAAGGGCCGCTCCACCCGGTTCTCTCAGCCTGGTTTTCTCAGCTTGGTGAAGGCCCAGCTCATACCGGGCTCGACCGCCCAGTGGGTGACGCGTCGCACCGGCGCCGTACACAGCAGGGCGGCGAGCGCGACCCCGAAGAGCGCCACGGCCGTCACCCCGGCCACGGTCTGCGCCCAGTCGCCGTAGAACCGTTCGGCGACCTTCACCACCAGGCCGTGGAGGAGGTAGGCGTACATGGTCGCCATGCCGAGTCCCGAGTACCAGGTGCGCACGGAGGGGGTGACCGCGAGGAACGCGGCGACGAGCACCGCACCCGCCGTCAGCATGCCCAGGCGGATCAGGCTGCCGGTGAGGTCGTCCACCCCGATCGCGTCGTTGGCGTGCCGCCAGCGGATCCATTCGGTCTTCACCACGGTGTGCGTGGCGAGCGCGAGGGCCGCGCCGGCGGCGAGTGTGACCGCGCCCGCGACCCGGACCCACCGCCTCCTGAGCCACTCGAAGTGTTCGGGCCGCAGCATGAGCCCGAGTACGTAGAACGGGAGCAGGCCGAGGGTGCGGTTCATCGACAGCTCGTCGGGGAGCCTGCTCATCCCCGACAGCAGCGACAGCCCGACCGCGACCGCGAGCGGCCACCGCAGCTGCTGCCAGACCGGCGTGGACAGCCGCCACAGGAACAGCGACATCAGGAACCAGGTCAGGTAGTACGGGTCGAGGAGGCTGATGTCGAGCTTGCCGTACAGGAAGAGGCGCGGCAGTGAGTAGATCAGCTCGAAGATCACGTACGGGACGGCGAGGGTGCTGATCAGCTTGCGCGCCTTGCCGGACGAGAAGGTGAAATTTCGTGACAGGTAGCCGCTGAGCACGATGAACAGCGGCATGTGGAACGTGTACACGAAGAAGTAGGCGGCGTGTGCGACCGGAACGTCCCGCAGGTCCTCGATCAGGTGGCCGGACACGACCAGGGTGATCGCGAGGAACTTGGCGTTGTCGAAGAACGGGTCCCTCACCGCGGCGGGCGGGAGGGCGGCCCGCAGCGGGGTTGCGACGCTCACAGCCCGGGACCGTAACCGGACCCGCCCAACACCCGGCGAACGCCCGGTGACGCGCGGGGAAATCCCCGCCGCGCACGCGAGGCCGTGCGTTGTGAGTCCGTACGTTGTGAGGCCGCCCGTCGCGAGGTCAGGTCGCGAGGTCGTACGTTGTGAGGCCGTACGTCGTGGGCCCGCCCGTCGCGAGGTCAGGTCGCGAGAGCGCCCGTCGAAGGGGCCGCGTACGGGTGGGCGGTTATGCGACGGCGGCGGCGCTGGCGTCCCAGAGGGCGCGGGCCAGCGCGGGATCGCTCATCCTCCTGGGAACGGCCGCGGGGGCGCTCTTGGCGAAGTAGCGGCCGGGGTGGGCGGCGCCGTCCGGATGGGTGGCGAGGTGGACCATGGTGCTCGCCCCCTCCTCGACGGTCTGCCCCATGCCGGGAATGTTCTTCACCATCCACATCATGAACGTCGACGGGGCGAACTCGGTCTTGATCACGCCGGGGTGGAAGCAGGTCGCGGTCACCTCGGTGTCCTGGAGGCGGCGGGCCAGTTCCACGGTGAACAGGGCTCCCGCCTGTTTGGTGTCCCCGTACTGGAGCCAGCCGCTCCAGCGCCGCCGTTCGCGGTTGAGGTCGGACGGGTCGAGTCCTCCGGTCTTGCCCGCGCGGGAACTGGTGGTGATCACCCGCCCGGTGACCCGTTCGAGCAGCAGGTTCGTCAGCAGGAAGGGGGCGAGGTGGTTGACCTGGATCATCGTCTCGTGGCCGTCGCGCGTGAACGTGCGCTCGGTCGTCATGACCCCCGCGTTGTTGACGAGGATGTCAATCCGGTCGTAGCGGGAGAGCAGTTCGGCTCCCAATCTACGCACATCAGCCAAAAGGGTGTAATCGCAGGTAAACGTATCCGGGAGCACCCCGGAGACCTCCCGCACCCTTTCTGCCACCCGAGCCGTCTTGTCGGGATTACGGCCGACCAGAACTATGGTCTGCCCGCGCCTCGCGAGCTCCACCGCGGCAGCCGCGCCAATTCCGGCACTAGCCCCGGTAATCACACTAATCATCGGATCCTCCACTGCGCAAAAACCCTATTCGGTGCTAGTCTCCTGTGCGATCTTCCGGAGGCGTAATCACCCCTAAAGCGGCACGGGCCTCCACACGCTCAGAGGTTGGGACGAGTGGACATGGGCTCTAGAAACCGCTCGATTCGGTTCAAGATTTTCTCGTTGCTGCTCCTGCCTCTGTTGTCGTTGAGCGCGCTGTGGGGCTTCGTGCTCAACCTCACCGTCGGTGACGGTCTCGCGCTGCTGAGGTCGAACACCGTGTACCAGACGGTGGGCGTCACCTCCACGGACCTGGGCCTACAGCTCCAGGCCGAGCGGACGCTGTCGTCGGTGGCGATCAGCTCCCGGGTCCTCACGAGCGGAATGGGTGAGCAGCGCGCCCGCACCGACCGGGCGGTCGGCGCTTTCAAGGCGGCCGCGGCCGAGGATTCCGGCAGCCCGGAACTGAACAACTCACTGAGCGAGCTGGTCCGCAGGCTCGAAAGGCTCCCCAGCATCCGCTCGGGCGTCGACAGCGGACAGCACACGCGGCTGGGCGCGCTGTCGAACTACAACCAGATCCTCGACTCCGTCTTTCTGGTGTACGACCAGATGGTCGCGCTGCCCGATCTCTCGATCTTCCAGCAGGCCTCGGCCATGCAGGGGATGGGCAACGCCTACGAGATGATCGAGAGGGAGAACGCGCTGATCAGCGGGGCGCTGATCGACAGGCGGCTGTCGGAGGAGGAGCGCAGGGCCTTCGGCGAGTACGTCTCCACCCGGCGCTTCCTGCACAACCGGGGCGCGGCCGCGCTGGATCCCGAGCTGGGCACGCAGTACCGCGACACCTTCGCCTCCGCCACCTTCGAGAAGTTCACCGACCTGGAGAAGGCCATCATCTCCTCGGCCGGCGACCGGCTTCCCCCCGAGGCGAGCGCGTGGAAGGCGACCACGAACGCGCTCACGACGTGGCTCGACAAGGTCAACCTCGCCGCCGCCGAGGCCCTGGCGGACCGGGCGCAGGGGGTCGCCACCGGTGTCCTGGCCCGGATCGTGATCGCCGGTGGCGTCGGCCTGATCGCGGTGGTCGCGTCGATCATCATCTCGGTCCGCTTCGGCCGCCGTCTCGCCGCCGAGCTGGCCGGGCTCCGTTCGGCCGCCCTGGATCTGGCGGAGGTGCGGCTCCCCCACGTCGTGGACCGCCTGCGGCGCGGCGAGGAGGTCGACGTACGTGCCGAGGCGCCGCCGATCCAGGCGGGCGGCTCGACCGAGGTGCACGACGTGGCCCACGCGTTCGGCTCGGTGCAGCGCACCGCCGTGGAGGCCGCCGTCGGCCAGGCCAACCTGCGGCGCGGTGTCAGCCAGGTCTTCGTGAACCTGGCCAGGCGCAAGCAGAGCCTGCTGCACCGCCAGCTCACCCTGCTCGACAGCATGCAGCGCCGGGCGACCGACCCCGACAGCCTTCAGGACCTGTTCCGGCTGGACCACCTCACCACCCGCATGCGGCGGCACGCGGAGGGCCTGATCATCCTGTCCGGCGCCGCCCCCGGCCGGTCGTGGCGCAAGCCGGTGCCGGTGATCGACGTACTGCGGGCCGCGATCGCCGAGGTCGAGGACTACACCCGGGTCAGCGTGGCGCCGGTGCCCGACATCTCGCTCGACGGGGCCGCGGTCGCCGACATCACCCACCTGGTGGCCGAACTGATCGAGAACGCCACGATCTTCTCGCCGCCGCAGACCGCGGTGACCGTGCGCGGCGACGTCGTGGCCAACGGATTCGCCGTCGAGGTCGAGGACCGCGGCCTGGGCCTGAGCGTCGCGGAGTACGAGGCGATCAACGAGCGGCTCGCCAACCCGCCGGAGTTCGACCTGGCGGACAGCGACAGGCTCGGCCTGTTCGTGGTGGGCCAGCTCGCCTCACGGCACGGCATCCAGGTCATCCTGCGCGGCTCGCCGTTCGGCGGCACCACGGCCATCGTCCTCATCCCCCGCTCGGTGATCGCCCAGCAGGACCCGCCGCTCGCCCTCACCGCGGAGCGGACGTCCCCCGCCGAGCGCGTCGCCGGACGCCAGGCGGAGCCGTACGTCCCCGCCCAGCCGGGGGCACTCGCACCTCCGGCCGGCGGCAACGGACTCCCGCGCAGGAACAGGCAGACCTCCCCGAGGCCGCCCCAGCCTGAGCAGCCGGTCGCCCCCTCTCTCAGCGTGGTGTCGGACCTGCCCGACCGCACACCGTCCCCGCCCGCGAGCCCGGAGCCCGAATGGGAGACAGGCTGGGACACGGGTTGGGACACCGGCCGGGACACGGCCTCACGCGAGGCGCCTCCCACGGCGTCGCCCCGGGGGACACCTCAGGAGTCCCGTGAGTCCCACGAGACGCCCCGGGAGGCCCCCGCCGAGGAAAGGGGCGGCAACGGCGGTCCGACGCGCCAGACGGCCGCACAGCCCTCCAAGGGGCCGGGTGGCCTGCCCCGCAGGATCCGACAGGCGAACCTGGCGCCTCAGCTCCGCCAGGAGGCCGAGCCCGCCGAGCCCGAGCCGAGCGCGGAACCGAACGAGGAGCGTTCGCCGGAGGAGGCCCGCGCGTTGTTCTCCGCCTTCCAGGCGGGGTCTCGACGCGGTCGCGAGGAGCAGGACAATGACTTCGCGCACCATACGACAGGCGACAAGGGGGACAAGTGACCGGAAAATTGACCAACACCGGCGAGCTGAACTGGCTCCTCGACGACTTGACCACCAGGGTGGGTGCGGTGCGCCAGGCGGTGATCCTCTCCACCGACGGGCTCGCCGTCGGATTCTCGAAGGGGCTCCTGCGCGAGGACGCCGAGCATCTGTCCGCGGTCGCCGCCGGGTTCCAGAGCCTGGCGCGCGGGGCGGGACGCCACTTCGGCGGAGGTGAGGTGCGCCAGACCATCGTGGAGATGGAGTCGGCGTTCCTGTTCGTCACCGCCGCCGGGCAGGGCACCTGCCTGGCCGTGCTGAGCAGTTCCGACGCCGACGTCGGCCACATCGCGTACGAGATGGCGATGCTGGTCAAGCGGGTCGGCCAGCACATCTCCACCAACCCACGCCAAGGTCTCTCATGAGGGGGGGAGCGGACGGCCGCGCCGGCCGCGTCTTCGGCGGACCGCTGGATCCCCGAGCCCGGTACCGGAGGCCTGGATGACCCACTGGATGGACGAGGACGCCGGGCCCATCGTCCGGCCGTACGCCCTCATCGGGGGTCGCACCCGTTCCTCCGGTGACAAGCTGGACCTGGTCGCGATGGTCACCTCGACTCGCGGCGCTCCTACCGGGGGGTTCGTCCCAAGCCCCGAACAGGAACGCATCCTCGCCATGGTCACCACTCCGACCTCGGTCGCCGACGTCGCCTCGGACCTCAACCTGCCGCTCGGCGTGGTGAGGGTCCTGCTCGGCGACCTGCAGGACCACAAGCTCATCTCGATCGGGCGCGCCTCCGCGAGCGAGCGCATTCTCAAGGAAGTGATCAATGGACTTCGGGCCCTCTGACGAACCCGTCGCCCTCAAGATACTCATCGCGGGTGGCTTCGGAGTTGGCAAGACCACGCTCGTGGGCGCCATCAGCGAGATCCGGCCGCTCCGCACCGAGGAGGTCCTCTCCGACCGCGGTATCGGCATCGACGACGTCGACGGCGTCGAGGGCAAGACCACCACCACGGTCGCGATGGACTTCGGCCGCATCACGATCAGGGAGGGGCTGGTCGTCTACCTGTTCGGCACCCCCGGCCAGGAGCGTTTCTGGTTCATGTGGGACGAGCTGTCCTACGGCGCGCTGGGTGCCGTGGTGCTCGCCGACACCCGGCGGCTGACCGACTGCTTCCCCTCGATCGACTACTTCGAACAGCGCGGCACGCCGTTCATCGTGGCCGTCAACTGCTTCGACGGCGCCGACCGGCACGACGCGGAGGAGGTGCGCGTCGCCCTGGACCTCGACGTGGACGTACCGGTGCTGCTCTGCGACGTGCGGCGCCGCGTCTCGGCGAAGACGGTGCTCGTGACGCTCGTGGAGCACTCACTGAGGGTGCTGACGGCCAGCCAGAGCTGAAAGAGCCGGACGAGGTGCGAAACCGGCCCCCGTGACGGGGCCGGGCGCCGGCTCGGGCGCTCAGGGCCGGAAGGCGGAGGACCTCACAGGGCGCGCAGGCCGCTGATCAGTTCCCTCAGGAGGTTCTCCGGGGGCATGGAGGCGGCGGGAAGCGGCGACCGTACCAGGATCAGGCCCTGGTCCAGCAGGTCGCCCAGGAGAACCCTGATCACGCCGATGGGCAGGCCCGCGTCCGAGGCGATCTCCACGATCGGGCGTGCCCGCTTGACCAGGTTGAGCAGCCGCCGGTGCTCGGAGCCCAGGTTCGCCCCCGAGGCGACCGGCGCTCCCGTCGCCACCGCCACCGCGAGCATGTCGAGCGAGGAGGACGACGCCCGGGTGCGTCCACCGGTCATCGCGTAGGGGCGGACGACGGGACCCGCCTCCTCGTCGACCCACTCGACGTCGTCCTTCACTGGCCCCCCACCCGGGGGCTTGTGGCCAGATGTTGGCCGACGCGGGTGACCAGGCGGGCCATCTCGTAGGCGACCAGCCCCACGTCCGCGGCGCCGGTGGTCAGGACCGAGAGGCAGCTCCCCTGGCCCGCGGAGGTGACGAACAGGAACGCGGAGTCCATCTCCACCATCGTCTGGCGCACGTTGCCTCCGCCGAACTGCAGGCTGGTGCCCTTGGCGAGGCTCTGGAAGCCGGAGGCGACCGCGGACAGGTGCTCGGCGTCCTCCTTGCTCAACGCTCGGGACGAGGCCATCATCAACCCGTCGTTGGACAGGATCAGTGCGTGCGAGACGTCCGCCACACTTGTGACGAAGTCATCCAGAAGCCAATGAAGCTCACCCGGCACGTGGTCAAACCCCTTCCCCTGCGATGGTCTCGCCTGCCGCCGGCCCCCACCGGCTCGGTAAATCCGTTCCTGCCGGTCCGTTCCCACCGGCGTGACTCCGAAGCACCGGAACCGGCGCGACTTCGCTCACACCGGCGTCACCCCGACGCGCCCGACGCCTCCGGGCGGGGCTCCGCGAACCCGATCCCGCGGCTCCGCTCCCGCGCTCCCGGCTCATCGATCGGCACCGCCGTCCTCGTCGTCGGCGCGTCCACGCTGCCAGCCGGACTGCAGGGCGCTCATCAGCGCCCTCGCCTCCTCGGGTGACCGTTCCTCGACCTCCGAGCCGGACGCGGCCTCTGACGGGCGGGACTCCCGCGCCTGGCGCGGCGGCATGTTCGCCTGCCGCACCCGGCGGGGCAGGCCGTCGGCACCGCGCCGCCCCGGCTGCCACAGGTCGGCGGGGATCGGGACCTCACCGGAGTCACCGGTCCGCTCCACCCGCTCCACGACGGTCTCCGAGCGCCGCTCCGCCGACTCGGGCCGCGCGCCGATGACGGTGAGAACCGGCGGCTCCTCGACGGGCTCCGGGTCTCCGAGCAGAATCTCGGGAATGAGGACGACCACCCCTGTGCCGCCGTACGGCGAGGCGCGCAGCGTCACCTCGACCCCGTATCTGGCGGCCAGCAGGCCGACCACCGCGAAGCCCAGCCTGTCGGTGTCGGCGGGGTCGAACTCCGGAGGGCTGGCCAGACGCTCGTTGATCGCGGCGCGCTTCTCGTCGGTCAGCCCGAGTCCCCTGTCCTCGATCTCGACCGCGAAGCCTCGTGCGACGAGCTCGCCCCGTACCGAGACCGGGCTGGCCGGCGGGGAGAAGACGGTGGCGTTCTCCAGGATCTCGGCGAACAGGTGCATCATGTCCGCGGCGGCGTTACCGATCAGGGTGGTGCCGCCCGTCGGGTAGATCAGCACCCGGGTGTAGTCCTCGACCTGGGCGGCCGCCCCACGCAGCACGTCCTCCATCGGCACCGCCGAGCGCCACTTGCGGCCCGCCGCCCCGCCGGACAGGATCACCAGGCCCTCGGCGTGGCGGCGCATGCGGGTGGTGAGGTGGTCGAGCCTGAAGAGGTTGTCCAGCGCGATGGGATCCTCGGCCTGCTTCTGCATGCCGTCGAGCAGCTTGAGCTGGCGCTGCAGCAGCGACTGGCTCCGGCGGGCGAGGTTGCGGAACGCCTGCGAGACGCCCTCGCGCAGCCTGGCCTGCTCCACCGCGGCGTCCAGGGCGCTGCGCTGGACGCTGTTGAAGGCGGCGGCGACGTCGTGGACCTCCGTGGTGCTGCCCGACGGCTTCAGCGCGGGCGCCTCCGCCTCCACGTCCACCCTGTCGCCGCGGCGCAGCTTCTCCATCACCCTCGGGAGCCGCACCTGCGCCAGGTCGGCGGCGGCCCGCCGCACGTCGGCGAGCTCCCTGGTGATCCCGCTACCGATCCGGTACGAGACCAGCACCGACGCGATGACCGCGATGAGGCCGAGCACCCCGACGACGCCGGCTCGGACGAAGACGCCGACGGCCACGGGCGTGGCCTGCTCGACCACCAGGGGGACGGCCGCCGCGAGGGACCGCCGGTAGGAGGCGTCCACCTCGTCCCCGGCGGAGCGCCAGGCGGCGGACGACACCTCGGCGGCACCGGACAGCAGGCGGTTCTCCAGGGCGGTGAAGCGGGCGTACGCCGAGGAGGCGATCAGCTCGGAGAAGGGGGCGCGCAGCCCGGGGGAGAGGTCGGGGAGGGCCTGCTCCATGAGGAAGGCCCGGTTGTCGGCGAGCCTGGCGAACAGCCGCGTCTCGCTCATCGTCATCGGGGTCCCGAGCGCGAGCGGGCCCGCGACGAGCGCCCGCTCGCGGGTGAGCAGGTCGACGGCCTGGTTGATCATCGTGATGCTGCGCGTCTGACGGTAGAGCGGGAGGTCGTCGCTGAGGCTCAGGGTGTTGAAGAGCCCGCGCAGGGCGTCGGGCACCCGGCCGAACTCCTCGGTGAGGCCCACCGGGCCGATCCGCCCGGTGTCGATCCTGGCGCGGATCGCGTCGATCCCGTCCACCTGGCGCATCAGTTCGGCGTGGCGGGTCTTCATCTCGTCGGACATCGCCGTCTGCGCCACCCCGACGGTCGTCTTCCGGCGCAGGCGGTCACGGGCCTGGTCGGTGACGAGGCGCTGGCTCGCGAGGGTGTCGCGGTCCGCGGCGGAGCGGGTGGCCAGGTAGTCGGCCGACAGGAGGTGCTCACGCTGGACCGCGGCGCCGAGCTCTCCGGCGGGCTTGCCGACGGCGTCGTACAGCGTGCTGAGGGAGAGCAGGCTCATCGAGTCGCCGACCGTCACGGCCGCCGCGAAACCCCACACCCCGACCAGTGAGGCGAGGGGGATGACCAACAGCACCGAGACCTTGAACCGGATGGACCTGCTCGCTGCCATGTCACCTCAACGGCTTGCTCTCGGAGCGCCCGGGGAGACCGGGCAATCTCTAGATCGCCGACGACAATAGCACTGGCGGCTCCCCCTATTTGTAGCCTATTCGTGACATGTGATGAAAGAGTTTCCAGAAGTGAATGAGTCAGCCGAGGGCGGCGCGTGAGGCGTGAGCGGCGCCCCGCGCCCACGTCAGCCGCGCGAGCCGGACGGCGAGCACTCCGACCAGCGCGACCTCGGCGCCGAGCAGCGACCACTCGACGAGACCGACGAACATCCCCTGCCCGGGAAGCATCACGTAGACGAGCGCCAGCAGCCCGAAACCCCCGGCCAGCGTGAGCCACTCCACCGGCCTGGCCACCGGCCGCCACCGCTCGTCCTCGCCGAACCGCGCCACCGTCAGGCCACCCGCCGCGGGCACCGCCGCCAGCACGGCGATCGACAGGTAGCGGTACGTCTGCGCGATCAGATCCGTCCCCGTGGCGGGAAGCACGGCCGACAGCACCGCGAGGACGACGAGCCCCGCGCCCCAGGCCAGCACCAGCCGCTCGGCCAGGGCGTCCACCGGCGCCCCCACGGACCGCAGCCCGGCCACCACCGCGAAGGCCGCGATCCCCAGCGCCGCCATCGCGAGCCCGGCGGCTCCGGTGCGGTCCAGGGCGGCGTACTCACCGATCGTCAGGTCGAGCGGGTTCGGGGAGAGGACCGGTTCGGCCAGTCCCGTGACGGCGGCCACGACGGCGACGACGATCGCGGCACATGCGATCAGGGGGTAGAGCCTCTTCGACGCGAGCATGCGCTAAGACTGTCCGCCGGCGGACGTTTCAGACATCCGGCGGCATCCCTGATCCGACCCTGAGGCGCCCCTGAGAGTCCTCACCCGAGATGTCCTGGTACGCGGTTCGCCGCCTCCTGTTCGGAGGCGGCGAACCGTCCCGGGCGAACCGCGGCGGTGCGCCCGTACCCGGCCCCGTCACCGCGGATCCTCGCGGTACGAACCACGGCCGCGTGCCCCGTGTCCGGCTACGCGGCCGTGGATCCTCGCGGTACGCGGTGCGAACCGCGTACCCGTATCGGCCGCCCCACCGCGGATCCGCGCGGTGGGAGCGGTCACGGCCGTGTGGTGGGGGCCACGACCGTGTGGTCGCCGTGTCCGTGTCTCAGCCGAGGCCGCGGACCTCGGCGTAGCGTGCCCTGACCTCGGGCGCGGGATCGGCCTCGTAGTGCTCGACCTTGCCCGCCTCCCAGGCCGGCGGCTCGTCGCCGCCGAGCAGCCAGGCGGCCTGCCTCGCCGCACCGTCGGCGACGTACTCCCCCGGCTCGGGGACGACCACCGGCCGCCCGAAGACCGCGGGGGCGATCCGCCGTACGGCCTCGGACCTCGCGCCTCCGCCGATGAGCAGCACCCTGGCCGGGTCGAGCCCGAGGGCGTCGAACGCGTCGGCGAGATGGCAGAGCAGGCCCTCCACCGCCGCCCTGGCGAGGTGCGCCGGGGTGGAGGTGGCCAGCGTCAGCCCGTGCAGCGAGCCCGTGGCGGTGGGCAGGTTCGGGGTGCGCTCGCCCTCCAGGTAGGGGACGTGGACGAGACCTCCGGCCCCCGAGGGCGCCTCAAGTGCCAGCCTGCCCAGCTCGTCCAGACCGACCCCGAGCACCCGCGCGGCGGCGTCGAGCACCCTGGCGGCGTTGAGCGTGGCCACCAGCGGGAGGAACCGCCCCGTGGCGTCGGCGAACCCGGCCACGGAACCGGTCGGGTCGGCGATCGGGGCCTCGGCGACCGCGAAGGCCGTCCCGGACGTCCCGATCGACACCACCACGTCCCCCGGCAGGGCGCCGACCCCGAGGGCCGCCGCCATGTTGTCGCCCGTACCCGGCGCGAGCCGCACCGCGCCCGCACCGGAGACACCGGCTGCGGGCCGCACCTCGCCCGCGCAGTCGCGGGGACCCAGCACCTCGGGCAGGCCCGGTACGGCGCCGAAGGCCGTCTGCAGGAGGTCGGTCCGGTAGGCCCCGGTCGCGGGCGACCAGTAGCCGGTGCCCGACGCGTCGCCCCTGTCGGTGACGAACTCCCCGCCCAGCCTCCAGGTGAGCCAGTCGTGCGGCAGGCACACCCTCGCCGTACGGCGGGCGGACTCCGGCTCGTGCTCGGCGAGCCAGCGGAGCTTGGTCACCGTGAACGACGCGACCGGCACGCTGCCGACCGCCTCGGCCCAGACCTCCGGGCCGCCCAGCTCCTTCACCAGGTCGGCGGCGGCTCCGGCGGAACGGGTGTCGTTCCACAGCAGCGCCTTCCTGACGACCTCGCCGGACTCGTCCAGGCAGACCATGCCGTGCTGCTGCGCGCCGATGCTCATCGCCTCGACGCCGTCCAGCCCGCCCGCCCGCGCCAACGCCTCCTGGAGCGCCTGCCACCACGCCTCGGGGTCGACCTCGGTGCCCTCGGGGTGGGTCGCGCGTCCCTGGCGGACCAGGGCGCCCGTGTGGGCGTCCCTGATCACCACCTTGCAGCTCTGGGTCGACGAGTCGACCCCGGCCACCAGTGTCATCCGCGGACTCCGAGGAGGTAGTCCATCGCGAGCTGGTTGAGGCGCGTGAAGTGGAAGCCGCGCGCCGCCACCGCGTCGAGGTCGAACTCGTCGCGGTTCAGGTCGGCGATCGTCTCGCCGGGGGCGAGCGTCGGCTCGGACAGCTCGGCGACCCTGCTCGCGGCGAGCGCCTCGGCGACCTCGGGGTCGGCGCGGAACGCCGCCACCTTCTCCTTCAGGATCAGGTACGTGCGCATGTTGGCGGCGGCGGAGACCCAGACATCCTCGGAGTCCTCGGTGCGCAGCGGCTTGTAGTCGAAGTGCCTGGGGCCGTCGTAGCCGCCGTTCTCCAGCAGGTCGACCAGGAAGAAGGCGTTCTTCACGTCGCCGTGGCCGAAGATCAGGTCCTGGTCGTAGCGGGGACCGTGCTGGCCGTTCAGGTCGATGTGGAAGAGCTTGCCGTGCCAGAGCGCCTGCGCGATGCCGTGCGCGAAGTTGAGGCCGGCCATCTCCTCGTGGCCCACCTCGGGGTTGAGGCCGACGCGCTCGGAGTGCTCAAGCTCGTTGATGAACGCGAGGGCGTGGCCGATGGTCGGGAGCAGGATGTCGCCCCGGGGCTCGTTCGGCTTGGGCTCGATGGCGAACCTGATGTCGTAGCCCTGCTCGATCACGTACGAGGTGAGCAGGTCCATGCCCTCCTTGTAGCGGCTGAGCGCGGCCTTGATGTCCTTGGCGGCCCCGGACTCGGCACCCTCGCGCCCGCCCCAGCAGACGTAGGTGGTCGCGCCGAGTTCGGCGGCGAGGTCCACGTTGCGGATGACCTTGCGCAGCGCGTAGCGGCGGACGTCGCGGTCGTTGCTGGTGAATCCGCCGTCCTTGAAGACGGGGTGGGTGAACAGGTTCGTGGTGGCCATCGGAACCTTGAGCCCGGTCTCGGCCAGCGCCTTCTTGAAGTTCGCGATGGCCCTGTCCCGGTCGGGCTCGACGGCGAGCAGGTCGTCGTCGTGGAAGGTGACGCCGTACGCGCCGAGCTCGGCGAGCCGGTGGACGCTCTCCACCGGGTCCAACGGGGCCCGGGACGCGTCCCCGAAGGGGTCGCGGGCCTGCCAGCCGACGGTCCACAGCCCGAAGGTGAAGCGGTCTTCGGGCTTGGGGGTGTAGGCGCTCATCTGCTGTTCCTCCGATTTAATCCACTTTATGGACTTAATATGGATCGGTGTGGTGGGATCGTCAAGAGGTGGAAGCTCAATGACACAGGCTGTACGCCACAATTCGATGCGCGCCCGCAACCTTGGCGTGGTTCTCGGCGAGGTAAGCAGGAGCGGTCCGATCAGCCGGGCCGCGCTGGCCGAGATCACCGGACTGACCAAGACCACGGTGTCGAAGATGGTCGGCGACCTGATCGAGGCGGGCATGGTCGCCGAGTCCGGCGCGCTCAGGGACGGCGAGCGGGGACGGCCCGGCACGGCCGTCGCGCTCAGCGGGCAGCGGGTCGCCGCGCTCGGCCTGGAGATCAACGTCGACTATCTGTCCGCCTGTGTGGTCGATCTCACCCTCGCGGTGCGGCTCAGATATACACAGGCTGTGGACAACCGCAGCGCCTCGCCTGTGGAAACCCTGTCCCACCTGGAACAACTTGCCCACAGGGCTGTGGACGAAGCTCGCGCGGAGGGCCTCACCATCGCCGGATCGACCCTCGCGGTCCCCGGCCCTGTGGAAGACGGGCTCGTCCACACGGCCCCCAACCTCGGCTGGCACGACGTCCGCGTCTCCGAACTGCTGAACTTCCCCGTCACGCTGGACAACGAGGCCAACCTCGCCGCCCTGGGCGAGCGCTGGTTCGGCTCCGTACCCGGCGACTTCCTGCACGTGTCGGGGGAGATCGGCATCGGCGCGGGCCTGGTGGTCGGCGGGACCCTGTTCCGCGGCGCCCGCGGCCTCGCCGGGGAACTCGGCCACGTGGTCGTCTCCCCCGAAGGCCCGGCCTGCCGCTGCGGCGGCCGGGGATGCCTGGAGCAGTACGCCGGACAGGACGCGCTGCTGAGGGCCGCCGGACTCGCCGGGGTCCCCGACGGGGTGACCACCCTGCTGGAGCGCCTCCGAGCGGGCGAGCCCGCCTCGCTGGAGGCCTGCGAACGCGCCGGCCAGGCGCTCGGCGTCGCCCTCACCTCCGCCGTGCACCTGATGGACCCGGGGACCATCGTGCTGGGCGGGGTGTTCGCCCCGCTGTTCCCGTGGATCCGAGGCACCACGCACGAGACGATGACCTCGCGACTGGGCGTGATGCGCCGCGCCGTCCCCGAGCTGACCGTCTCCCGCCTCGGCGGCGACGCCGCCACCCTGGGCGCCGCGGGCCAGGTCATCCACCGGGTCATCGCCGACCCCTGGATCCACCTCGCCACCCCCGCCCCTGACCCCGACTCCCGCGCACCCCGCGGTTGAGCACTTTTCTCCCCCTCCCCCCTTCCCCGCGTTTCCCTCGTCTCCCCTCGTTGAGAAAGACCATCCGCGTTCTGATGGGTCGCCTGGTCGCGTCCGACCCTGCGGGCGGTCCCAGGTTGTGCGTCACCGCCCGCAGGGGTGGGGAGCGCGACGGCAGAGGCTGGTCGCCGTGCCGCCGCGCCGTTCATGGAGCCGTGGTCGGCTCGATCCGGTCACCTCGGGGCCGGGTACGCCACAGGTCGAGGTCAATCTGCTGCATCCGGTCCCACAGTTCGGCGGCGCTGCTGGCGTGGACGGTGCGGCACTGGGCCGGGTCGGTGCATTCCCAGGCTTCGAACCGGCGAAAGCGCAGGCTCCAGATGACGCACCAGGTGGGTGCGTGATCTTGTACTTGCCGGGCGGCGTGTGCGGCGTCGGCGTCAGCGCGGGACAACATGCTCTGCCGGGATCGTGTCGGTGAGTAGTGGTAGCTCGCTTTCCAGGAGGCTGGCGGCGGGGCGGGTGCGCAGGATCCGGTAGTGCGCGGCGAGGTGTTGGGCGGCGGTGGCCGGGTCTGAGGCGGCGCTGAGCAGGTGGTCGCCGGATCGGTCGAGTACGGGGCTGGTCCACCAGAATCTCTCGCCGTCGCTGTAGGCGAGCAGGCCGAGGAAGACGGAGACGATGGCGTTGCCGGAGCGCAGGTGGTGGATGTCGGCGCGGATGCCGTACACCTCGTTGAGGATCGTGGCGAGGTCGTTGGCGCGTGCTGCGGCGTGGTTGCGGGGTGATTGCCCGGTGGGTGGTGGCGCGGCGGCGGGGATGTGGGAAGGAGCCGCGCCGCCGCGCCTGCTCATGGGGTCACCCTGCTGCAGGGTGGTGTTCATGCCGCGACCTGCTGTCGGCGCTCATGACAACTGGGCTCGTGAGGGCTGGGTGCGAGGGCGTCTGGGAAGTAGCGGACTTGGCCGGAAGTGAGGGCGGGGTTGGGCCAGGAGGTTTGGTGTTGGTGGTCGGGAGGGTCCAGCAGCAGGGTGAGCGGCGGCCGGGTGGGCGGTTGGCTCATGGTCGGGGGTGGAGTGCTGTGCTCGTGGGCGCGGGCCGCGATGCGGGCTCGGCGGCGGGCGAGGGGGTCGCGGGCGAGCGCGAGGCGGGTCGCACGGTCCTGTCTGGACTCGACCGGCCGGGGTGCGGGACGCCGGGCGACACGGGCGTCGTCGCGGCGGGGTGGTGCGGCAGCGGGCCGCGCGGTTGGGCGGGGGGTGGGGTGTGGTGTCCGCATGGGCGGTGGCGCGGGCGCGGCGGGAGCGTCCGGGATGGAGGCGGGTGAGGTGGAGTGGCGAGGCGCGGGCACCAGGGGGATGACCTCGGCGGGCGCCGTGGTGACGGGCCGCTCGACGAGAGGGAAGGGTCGCGTGCCGGTGCGGCGCGCCTCCAGGCGCATCGCCATCAGCGCACCGGTCGGCTGCGCGTACTCGTGATCGCTGGCCCGGCCGGGGCAGCCGTGGGCGTAGGGGGCATGTCCGCACTCGGCGCAGCCCATCGGCAGCGGCGGCACGTCGGCGAAACAGGAGCAGTCGCTCGCCGCAGTCCGGTCGAGAACCGGAGCATTGGAGTTGTTCACGGGTCAGGACTCATTTCCTGATCAAGAAGCCCGTCCTGGCGCGCGATGCCATGGGCGGGCTCCGCCTTTTCATGGGGGCTCCATGAAAACGCTCCGTGACCACTCAGCAACAGAGGATACTTTGGATGAGGGGGGATATCCCCCCCTCATCCCCTGTGCCTTTGAGGTGCGCACATGAACGATCTTCCTGTGTGGGCCGTTCGATTGCGCGAAGAGCGGCAGTCGCGTGAATGGTCCTTGAAGGACATGGCTCGGCGGTTGATCGACGCCGCCGGTGGCCGTACCAGGGAACACCTGCCGACTCAAGAATCGTTGACCCGCATGGTCCGCGCCTGGGAAGCCGGTAAGCATCGGCCGAACGAGCCTTATCCTGCGCTGCTCGCTCAGATCTTCGAGGTTCCCGAGAGGGAGTTGTTCGCAAATCCACCGAATGCCGATGAATTGGTGATGCCATCCGAGGGTATTTTCATCCGGAAGGCGCCAGATGGAGACGACATGGAACGTCGAAGGCTTTTGCAGATTGCCGCGGCCAGTGCCGGAATTGGGATATTTGGCGTCTCCGGTGAGCCGGTTCGCCAACTCCTCGAACTGTCCCTCGACCATGGTTTCCGAAGCGGCGAGGAATGGGAGATATCCGCCGCCGACCACCTGCACGCGCTCCGCACCAGGCCGCCCGCACAGGTGGCGGCCGATCTCATCATCGACCTGCTCACGGTACGGCGGCAGATGGAGGTGTCATCTCCCGCCGAGGTGACCGAGTTGCAGCGGACCCTGGCCGTGCTGTCCAGCATTCACGCCAACGCGCTGACCCGCCTGGGCGACCATGGGGCCGCTGTCCGTTGGTGGCGTACCGGACGAAGCGCAGCCGACGCCTCTGGGGACCGGGAGGTGCGCCTCCTGGTCCGCTCCGAGGAGGCGGGGCACGGGCTCTATGGGCAGCGCGCCCCGGAGACGGTCATGCGCCTCGTCGACAACGCGGAGCAGGTCGCCGGCGGTTCCTCCGTCGACTTGCTGACCACCCGGGCGAAAGCCCTCTCGCTGCTCGGCAGACATGCCGAGGCACGTGAGACGCTGGACGCCGTTGTCGAGCTGACGGAGAAGGGGGACCGCGGGGATTCGCTCGGCTTCTGGAAGGAAGACCAGATCTACTTCACGCAGAGCTGGGTCCATGCCGGTGCGGGCGACGAGGCCAGGGCGGGCACAGCCCGGGAGAACGTGCTCAGGTTGACCGGCGACTACCAGTACCGGACCAACATCGCTCTGCACGAGGCGCTCTGCACGGTCGTCCAGGGCGCGATCGACGAGGGGGTCCGCCGAGCAGCGACGGTGATGGACCCTCTTCCTGTCGCCTACCGCAGCAACCACATCATCGAGACCGGGCGAATGCTGCTGCGCGCCATCCCGCTCGATCAGCAGGACCGCCCGGCCGTCGGCGAGTTCCGTGAAGTCCTGTCCACGGAGGTCAGGCCGACGGGGTAGCTCACGCCGGTGCCTACCAACGTGTATCTATGTGACCCATGCGACGAGCCGCGATTTACTGCCGGATCAGCCAGGACCGCGAGGGCGCAGGGTTGGGCGTCGCCCGCCAGGAAGCCGACTGCCGAGCCCTGATCGAACGTAAAGGGTGGACCGTGGTGGACGTCTACCCCGACAACGACGTCAGCGCCTACTCCGGTGCCCCACGCCCCGCCTGGAGGAGACTGCTGGCCGACATCGAAGACGGAAGCGTCGACGCCATCGTCTGCTGGCACGTCGACCGGCTGACCCGCTCCCCGCGTGAGCTGGAAGACGTGATCGACCTGGCCGACCGGCGCGGCGTCGAGTTGGCCACCGTCACCGGGGAGATCGATCTCGCCACCCCGACCGGGCGCCTGATCGCCCGGATGCTCGGAGCCGCCGCCCGGCATGAAGCCGAGCACAAGGCCGAGCGGCAGAAACGTCAGCGCCGCCAGAGCGCCGAGGCGGGCAAGGTCTCCGGCGGAGGGATGCGCCCGTACGGCTACGCCGAGGACCGCATCACGGTCATCGACGAGGAAGCCGAGGTGATCCGGGAGGCCGCCCGGCGGTTGCTCGCTGGAGAGTCGTTGTCGAGCGTGTGTCGAGACTTCCGAAAGCGTGAGATCACGACTCCGGCCGGAGGTCACTGGATCCCGACGACATTGCGTCGGCTGCTGGCCTCAGCGCGGATCAGCGGACGGCGCGAGCACACGCCCCGCAGCGCCGCTGAGACCACGCGCCCGCTGCTGGGTGAGATCGTGGCCGACGCCGTCTGGCCCGCCATCATCAGTGCCACCGATTCGGATCGGCTTCGCGCCCTGTTGAGTGATCCGGCCCGTGATTTCCGTGCCCAGGCCGCCACCGGGCGGACCTATTTACTGTCCGGGATTTTGCGGTGCGGCCGGTGTGGCTGGCGGATGAGCGGCCGTCCCCGCTCCGGCGTGCCGCGCTACGTCTGTCCGAACGTACCGGGCACCGCGGCCTGCGGTGGAGTGGCGACCAACGCCGCCCGCACTGATGAGCACGTGCGGGACATGGTGTTGACCGCGCTGGACTCCCCCGAGCTGGCCAAGCGGGTGCGGCACCAGGCCGGAGACGATGACGGCCTGGCCGAGGAGGTACGGGCGGACGAGGAGCAGTTGGAGGAACTGGCCCAGGCGTGGGCGGCACGGGAGATCAGCCGCAAGGAGTGGATGGCCGCCCGTGCTCCGATCGACGCGCGATTGGAGAAGTCGCGCGCGCAGTTGGCCCGCATGTCGCGTACATCCCCGCTGCTGGGCTTCATCGGCACCGCCGAGGAGATGCTGAGCCGGTGGGAGGCGATGAACGTCTCCCAGCGACGAGCGATCATCTCCGCGACCGTCCGCACGGTCACGGTCGGAGTGGCCAACCCGCGCAAGCGTTGGGATCCCGACCGGTTCGGCTTCGAGTGGATCGCCTAAGCAGCCGTCTCCGGCACGGCCAGCGGCTCAGGGGCATCGACGAGGCGGAAGACGGCGGCGACGCGTTCGATCACGGCCAGGTCTTCCACGACGGGCGGCAATCCCTGTGCGGCGCGGGAGGCGGCGACCCGCGCCCTCATCTCGTCGTTCATGGCATCCGCCGGACGAGATGACGGCTCCGTGGCCGAGGAGGTGCGTCGGCAGGCCACCGGGTGTCTCCGGTGGCTGCGTTCATGACGGTCTCCCCTGCTTTCCCGGGCGTCTGATCGCCTTTCGGGATGTCGCAAGTTCACCGCGAACAGGGGAGATTCGGTATCACGCCAATCTAGCCGGGCTCTTACACCGTCAGTTGGACATGGTCTACACAAGCGCTTACACACGCGGCACCGGAGCGCAGATCCATGCCGACGCACCCTCTTCCGCATCGCAGCAGTCCAAGCCGGTCAGCGCACCTGGCCGAGCAGAATCCGCAGCCACAACCGCTCTCCATCGACGGCCCGTAGCCACTCGCTCTCGTGCATCAGCACGGCATCGGTGCGATACATGCGCCGAACGAACAGCAGTCCGCCTGCCTGGCAGAGTTCATAGACGATGCGCTGGCAGGTGCAGGTGTGCTCGCGGATGCGGATCTTGTCGGCGCGCGGTGCGCAGTCTCGCCACATGAGGCGTTCGTAGTCCGCTTGCGGGGCGGCGGGATGGACTCCGTGATACGCCCCGATGCCAGGCGAGACGTTGATCATGGCTTACCGCCGGGTCTCCTGCTCCTGGAGTGCGGCGACGAGGCCGTCGAGGTCATCCGCGCCGACCGTCTGCTCGATCCCCGCGTTGATCTCTGCCGCGCTCAGGATGACTCCGCGTCTGGTGGCGTACAACGCGCCACTGTCGCTACAGAAGATCGCCCAGTGGGGGAACTTCACACGGAGCGCATCCAGGTCGTATCCCGTTGTTGTCATGGGTCAAGCGTAGAGAGGGCAGTTCACGGATGTCTATAGGGCACTGTAGGGCCATCCGGAGAACGACGGTCGAGCAGAGGTTCCTACAGTGGTCTCATGATCGAATGGCGTGAGGATCAGCCCAGGTGGCAGCAGGTCGCGGAGATCATCCGCGAGCGCATCGCCGCCGGCACCTACCGCCCCGGCTCACGCGTCCCCAGCGAGAACGACCTGATGCAGGAGTTCGGCATCGCCCGCATGACCGCCCACAAGGTGATGAAGGCGCTCCGCGCCGAGGGTTCCATCTACACCGTCCGAGGACTCGGCAGCTTCGCCAGCCAACCCGACGAAGACCAGAACACCACCGAATAGCCCAGCAGCCCTGAGGGCGACAGGTCACGGGGCGAAGCTCACGGCCCCCCAGCGTCAAGCATCAACCGATGCTCCAGCGTCAACCAGCAGGCCACATAAGACCAGCTCAACACGGTCGACACCCTATCTAAAACTGACGAACATCGTTGACACCTGGGTCTCCGGCCACTACGGAGACCATCTATGTCGACTTCCCCGAACCCCCCACTCGACCGTGAAG
>NZ_JBEYID010000025.1:0-54789 GCF_040635605.1 Streptosporangium sp. NPDC006930
CCGCGGCCCCCGCCGCCCCCCCCGCGCCCCCGCCCGTGGGGGTGGCCGGGGGGGGGGGCGCCCCCCCCCCCCCCCCGCCCCCCCCCCCGGGGGGGGGGGGGGGGCCCCCCCCCCCCCCACCTCTCCGTATTTCAGTTGACGGTTACCCGTCCGGTGCGGCCGTTTCCGGACTTCACTCTCCCGGTCCTAGGGACCTTCGAAGTGAACCGCAGGACGGGAACACCTCAATCGACCTGTTTCCATGAGACCGCTGAAAATCTCAGCAGACTCTCACGGCCGTGCAGATGGTCGGAGGAGCGGCAGCAGCCCAGACGATCGGGGCGGTGACAATCGGCGCCCTGACGATGTGGGTACTGACGATCGGGTAACCGAAAGCCGTTCCGCTGGTTGTCGCCGTTCCGGGCGGGCCTTGCGGTCCGATCGGCCCCTGAGGTCCTGCGGGTCCGACTGGTCCTGCCGGTCCTTCGGGTCCGGGAGCACCGTCAGCGCCTGCCGGTCCTGGTGCGCCATCAGCGCCTGCGGGTCCTGTCGGCCCTGCGGGCCCTGCGGGTCCTGGTGCGCCGTCAGCGCCGTCGAGTCCGTCGGCACCAGCTGGCCCTGCGGGTCCTTCGGGCCCTTCAGGTCCTTCAGGTCCTTCAGGTCCTTCAGGTCCTTCGGGTCCGGGTGCGCCATCGGCGCCTGCCGGTCCTTCGGGTCCGGGTGCGCCGTCAGCGCCTGCGGGTCCGGGTGGTCCTTCGGGTCCGGGTGCGCCGTCAGCGCCTGCCGGTCCTGCGGGTCCTTCGGGTCCGGGTGCGCCATCGGCGCCTGCGGGTCCGGGTGGTCCTTCGGGTCCGGGTGCGCCATCGGCGCCTGCGGGTCCGGGTGGTCCTTCGGGTCCGGGTGCGCCATCGGCACCAGCTGGCCCTGCGGGTCCGGGTGCGCCGTCGGCGCCTGCGGGTCCGGGTGGTCCTTCGGGTCCGGGTGCGCCGTCGGCGCCTGCGGGTCCGGGTGGTCCTTCGGGTCCGGGTGCGCCATCGGCACCAGCTGGCCCTGCGGGTCCGGGTGCGCCGTCAGCGCCTTCGGGTCCGGGTGCGCCGTCGGCGCCTGCCGGTCCTGCGGGTCCGGGTGCGCCGTCGGCGCCTGCGGGTCCGGGTGGTCCTTCGGGTCCGGGTGCGCCGTCAGCGCCTGCCGGTCCTGCGGGTCCTTCGGGTCCGGGTGCGCCATCGGCACCAGCTGGCCCTGCGGGTCCCGGTGCGCCGTCAGCGCCTGCGGGTCCCGGTGCGCCGTCAGTCCCCGCTGGGCCCGCCGGACCTGTGTAGCCTCGGGGGCCCACCGGACCCCTGGGGCCTGCTGGGCCTGCTGGACCTGCTGGGCCCTGGATCCCCTCAGGGATTCGGCAGAGGAAGATCGGCAGCCCCAGCCACCTGCACAGCGGGATGTAAATCGCATCGCTCGCGGTGGGCTGCAGGCCCCTGTGGATGATCGCTCCGGTGGTTATGACATCCCTGCTGCGGATCACGGTGGGCAGGGATACGAAGTTCGTGCAAATGCTGGAAAGCACCACAGGGCAGGGGTCCCCCTGCGTGCTTCTGGCGGATTGGATTTCGTCGTGGCGAGCCTGCGCCGATATCTGAAGTTGCGAATCGGCCGAAACTGGGACAGGGGAGTGCAGAAGCAGGACGGCCCCGGCGAGCGCGCCGCCCGCAAGGGTCCGTTTCATGAAAGTAGACACGTGCGTTGTTTCTCCCTTCCCGTTGAGAGAAAACTCCGCGCGGACATTCTTGGGGCGCCCAGGAGATAGGCCGTAGAAGTGTGCTTCAAATCTGGAATGGAAGCTTGATGGAGGGCGCGCGTTTCTTTACGCTCCGGATATTTGAGTATCTTTATAGAGTATTAATGTCGCCGTTTCTGTGATTGTTCGGATAGGTGAACAATGATGGGATAAAGCGTAAATTACGCTATGGGATTGTTTCGCGCCAAGATTCCGTGGCCGGATCCGGACCTCGGGGCTGCCGCGTGTATCCATGCGGTTTCGCATGGCCAGACGATGCCGGGGTGCGGAAGGCCCGCCGGTTTCCGGCACCGCCTGCGCCTGCTGACGTCACCTCGGCAGACGGCGGACGTACGCGGTGGGCGGCATGCCGATGACGCCGGTGAAGTCGCGGGTGAAGTGGGACTGGTCGCTGTAGCCGAGATCGGCGGCGAGCCGCGACCAGTCGGTGGCGGGTCCGGCTCTCTCGGCGGCCTCGTGGATGCGGTAACGGCGGATCACCCACTTGGGGGAGACACCGACGCGGTCGCTGAACAGCCGCTGCAGGTGCCGGACGCTCAGCCCGTGCAGGGCGGCCAGATCGCCGACGCGGACGATGGCCGGGTCGGCGAGCACGCTCGCGACGAGGTCCGCCGCCCGCTCGGCGACGGGGTCGCGGACGGGGAGCCGCGTGAGCAGGAACCCTTCCAGCGCCCGCACCGCCTCCTCGTCGGAGGCGGCCAGTACGGCCGGGGTCACCGCGTCGGCGTCCGGACCGAGGATCCGGGAGGCCGGGACGCGGAGATCGGTGATCGTGGAGAGCGGGGCGCCGAGGAAGGGACGGAAACCGGCGGGCCGGAAGCGGGTGCCGACCACGATCCCGGTGCCGTTCAGGACCTCCAGATAGTCACCGGTGATGACCCCTGCCACGTGGGAACCGCGCTCGTGGAAGACCAGGTTCACCGATGGGTGGGACACGATCCGCTGCTCGTACGGTTCTTCCAACTCCCAGCGGACGATCCAGTGATGCTCGACGAAGGGGGCCAGGGCCGGGTGGCACGCGTGGCGCCCGTAACGGAACCGGGCCGCCCCGAAGTTCAGGATGCCGCGGGTGTCGTCGGCGGGCGTGCCCGTCACGACGGGATGGGGATGTGGATTTTCGGCAGACCCTGTGGTTCCTTGCCCGGATACTCGCCCCCCAGCATGGTGGCCACGGTGTAGAGGTGCCAGGCGTGGGTGGGTTTCTTCAGGACGGGTTCGGCGAACAGCTTACGTACCTCGTCGGGCTTGACGATGGGAGACAGCAGGTCCAGGCGGCCGAGGACGTGGTCGCGCATCAGGCCGGTCAACTCGGCGCCGGGACTGGTCCGCCAGTTCCAGCCGCCCCCTCCGGTCTTCTGCGCGGTCAGCGCCGGCGGCCTGCGCTGCCAGGGGTAGTAGCGCTTCCCCGCGGTGAACCGCCACGGCTTGCCCTCGACCGGGATGTTCCGCAGAGACGGGGCCAGGATGCCGAGCAGTTCGTAGATGACCTCCTCCGACAGCCGCCAGGTCTGGTCGAGACCCAGCGCGGCGCGGACCACCCGGTTGTCGAAGAACGGCCAGACCTGGTCGCCTCTGCGCAGCGATCCCGCCCGCGCCCCCGCCTGCCAGCGGCCGACCTTGTAGGAGATGTACATGTGGTCGAGCGCCTCCAGCGGAGCCCGCTTGCGCCAGGGCTCGGCCAGTTCGCGGGCGTGCTCGTTGGCCTCCTCGGTGAACAGCGCGGGATCTCGCAGGAAGGTCACGTCCACCCGGCGGCGCAGCGCCTTCTCGCTCAGGTCGGTTTGGAGCAACAGCAGGCTTCCGGCCCGCAGGCTCTCCCCGCTCTGCCCCGACATGGTGGGTTTGGCGCTGTAGGGGAGGTAGCCGACGATCGACTCGTACGCCGACGTCATACCCTCACAGGCGCGCAACGTCTCGTAGGTCCGCGCGAGGGGGTGCTCGACGACGATCGCGTCCTTCTTCTCGACACGGGCCGGGGGGATGACGGTGTGCTCGATGCGGAGCGCGCGGGCGACCTTCCCGGCGATGACCACGTCGGGATGGGTGTCCAGGCCGTTGGTGGTCGCGCGCAGCGGGATGCCGGCCGCGTGCAGCACCGCGGCGATCAGGCGGCTGTCCCTGCCGCCGGTGAGGGCGAGGTTCACCGGCTCCCTGGTCGTGCGCAGCGGCTCCACCGTGGCCAGAAGCGCCTCGGCCAACTCCCGGACGAGGTGTTTCTTCTGCCTGCGTGACTCGGGCGCGGGCACGGCCGTGGGGAGCGGGGTCGTGACGATCGTACGCCGGCCGTTCCTGACGGTCACCGACGAGGACGGTGGCAGCGCGCTCACCCCTCGGTAGGGCGTCTCGTCCGACAGGAAGTATCCCTGCCTGACCATCGACTGCAGAGCGAGCACGTCCCACTCCACGCGCTCACCGCAGCCCGCGAGGTGGACGAGCAGCGCCCGGCTGCCGATCACGTGCACGTCGGGGGTCTCGGCGTAGTAGACCGGGCAGATCCTGTGGACCGCGGTGGCGGCGGACAGCTCGTCCTCGGTCGCCCGGAACACCGAGAAGCACCCGCCGATCGCCTCGGTGTCCAGCACCGGCATGGCCGCCAGCCGGTTCACGTCACCCGGTGCGGTCAGGTAACCGTTCACCCCGGTCACCCGGTCGTGGCCGGTCTCCAGCAGGGGAGGACGCCGCGAGTCGTCGGGCTCGTTGGTCCAGGAGAACACCGCGATCCCGGGACGGTGCCACTCCCGGGATCTGATGACCTCGGGCGGTACGGCGAACGCGCTCTCGATCGCGCCCCTCACGGTGTGCAGCATCGCCTCGGGTATTCCGGCTCCTGGGTGTTTGGCCGCGAGGCCGAGATACACGCGCATGCTGCAGGATCCTATGACGCGTTTTTTCAAGACAGCTGTGAGTTCGGCTCGACAGCATGGCAGGCATGAACGAGATGCTGTCACGCGCCGTCACCGGCACGGCGGCCGTCGCCCGCGGCGTCCGCGACGACCAGCTGGGCCTGCCCACCCCCTGCGACGGCTTCGACGTACGGGAGCTGCTCGACCACCTGGCCTGGACGGCCGCGATGTTCGAGGCACTGGCCCGCCGCGAGCAGCCGCCGTCGCAGGACGCCGACCACGCCCCCTTCGCGGACCGGGCCGCCGCGCTGCTCGCCGCCTGGTCGGAACCCGGGGTGACCGAGGGCACCAGTCCCGCGATGGGGATGCCCATGGCCATGGTGCTCCAGCTGGTGCTGGGCGACACGGTGATCCATGGCTGGGACCTGGCCAGGGCCACCGGTCAGGACTACACGGTGGACACCGCGACCGGCGAGGTCGTGGCCGCCTTCGTCGAGGGGATGGCGCCGCAGGGACGGCGCCTGGGAGTCTTCGGTGAGGAGGTGCCCGTGGCACGCGACGCCTCGCCGTTCGAGCGGGCGCTCGGGATCAGCGGGCGGGACCCGGCCTGGAAACCCTGATCACGCGCCGAACACGGTTAGCGCTCGCTTGGGTCAAGCTCCCGGCGGACCGCGGAGAGGAGTCGTCGTAGGGGATGACACGCATCCCCAGGAGGCGACATGAAGTCACGTCCGCTCACCATCGTCCTCGCCGTGCTCGCGCTGCTCGCCCTGATGTTCGTCGCCGCCTGCGGCGGATCCGGCAGTCAGCCGATGCCGGAATCCGGAAGGGCGGGCCCGTCCATGCCCTCGGACGCCGCCCCCGAGGCCGGAGATCAGAGTTCCGCAGGAACCGAGTCCGAAGTCCGGGCCACTCCCAGGAGCGAGGCCACCCGGAGGCGCGACACCTCCGCCGAACAGATCTCGACCTTCGCCCTCGACGTGGACACCGCCTCGTACGGCTACAGCAAACGGACCCTCACCGAGGGCAGGTTGCCGGAGGCGGGCCAGGTCAGGCCGGAGGAGTTCGTCAACTCCTTCGCCCAGGACTACGCGGAACCCGAGGACGACGGTTTCACCGTGCACATGGACGGCGCCCGCACCCCGGGAAACGGCACCGCGCTGCTCCGTGTCGGCCTGCAGACTCGGAGGGCGAGCGCGCAGGCCCGGCGGCCGGCGAACCTCACCTTCGTGGTGGACGTGTCCGGCTCGATGGGCGAGCCGGGCAGGCTCGACTTGGTGAGGGATGCCCTGCACAAGCTCGTCGACCAGCTCGGACCCGGCGACCAGATCTCCCTCGTGGCCTTCAGCGACGAGGCGGACGTCATCCTCTCCATGACCCCCGCGACCGACAAGGAGAAGCTCCACGCCGCCGTCGAACGCCTCGTCACCCAGCAGTCCACGAACCTGGAGGCGGGGCTGACCAGTGGGTACGCCGAGGCTGCGGCGAGCTTCAGAGCGGTGGCCGTCAACCGCGTCATCCTCCTCTCTGACGGCCTGGCCAACGTCGGCGACACCACCTGGCGCGGCATCCTCGACCGGGTCGAGGATGCCGCGGCCAAGAAGATCACCCTGCTGTGTGTCGGCGTCGGCCGTGACTACGGCGACGAGTTGATGGAGCGGCTCGCCGACAACGGCGACGGCGCCGCGGTCTACGTCGGTTCCGTCGACGACGCGCGCAAGGTCTTCGTCGAGCAGCTCGCCACCAACATCGACCTGCGCGCCCGCGACGCCAAGGCGCAGGTCGTGTTCAACCCCTCGGTCGTGGAGTCCTACCGCCTGATCGGCTATGAGAACCGGCGGCTCGCGACCGAGGACTTCCGTGACGACAGCAAGGACGGCGGAGAGATCGGCCCCGGCCACTCGGTGACGGCCCTGTACGAGCTCCGGCTGCGCGGGGGGTCGTCGGGACAGCTGGCCACCGCCACCGTGCGCTGGCAGGATCCCGACACCCGCGACCCGGCGGAGGCCTCTCGCTCCCTCGCGGCGGGCGATCTGGCGACCTCGCCGTGGGAGGGGCCCACGCCGAGGTTCCAGGTCGACGTGGTGGCCGCGGGCTTCGCCGAGTATCTCCGCACCGGGGAGGGGATCGCCGGAGCCACGCCCGGTGATCTCGCCGCCCACGCCACCCGCCTGGCCGCCTCCACCGAGGACCCCGCGGTGACCGAGCTCGCCGAACTGATCGAGAAGGCCGCGTCGCTCCGATAGGCACCCGTAGGCACTCCATGATCGAGTGGGCCGGCTCCTCGTGAGCCGGCCTCGTGGGCGGCCCGCGCCGGTTACGCCGGTTACAGGGTGCGGGGTGATCTCCTATACACTGGCGTGGTCGCCGGGTCAGGCCCGGGGCATCGACGAGGGGCTATGGCGCAGTTGGTAGCGCGCCTCCATGGCATGGAGGAGGTCTGGGGTTCGAATCCCCATAGCTCCACCTCTGACCGTTCTTGAGTCAGCTCAGTGACGGTCGACGAGATCCCGTCCGATCGCTTGATCGGGCGGGATTTCGTCGTTTCCGAGGTCTTGCGATCGCCGGCCGGGCTTCGGGTGAGCTTTGGAGCGGGGAATTATCGCGCCGGCCCTTGAGTGATCAAGGGGCGGCGACGCTTCTTGCGCATTCCGTACGGTGTCGCCGTCGGCTCGTTCCTGGAAATTTGTCCACGCTCTGCACTAATTCGCGTGGCCCCATGGCGGTGATGAAAGTTTCTTCGGGATTTCGTGCGCGGGCGAGGTCTGAGAACGAACCGAAAGGGCCTTGACAACCATCTTGAGGGGTCGGCAATGGGATGACCTTCCCCTTCCGAGCAGCCAGAAGGCGTCCACGGCGGGCGTCGTGCGCCTTTGGCCGAGATGTGGTGTTTCCATGCCAGGCTGATTGGCCGGATCCGGCCCGGAAGGGATGCCTTGACTTAAAGGGTTAAGTGAACTTGGCTCACCGAAACCATGTGAATGACCTGGGGTTTCAGTGCGTTCGGCTCCGGTCCTGCGCCCAAGAGGGAGGCAAGAACATGATCTTGCGACAACGAGGACCGGCGATCCTCAGGAGCGCGGCGGGAATCCTCTGCCTGGCGGCGGGCCTGGTCGCGGCGCCGGTCTCCGCCGCGTCGGTCTCCGCGGCGCCCGGCTGCCAGGTCGCCTACTCGGTGGCCTCCCAATGGGGCGACGGGTTCGGCGCGAGCGTCACGATCACCAATCTGGGGGACCCGCTCAACGGCTGGCAGTTGAAATGGTCGTTTACGGCCGGACAGGCCGTGACGCAGGGCTGGAACGCGACCTTCTCCCAGAGCGGTAGCACGGTGACCGCCGCGAACGCCGCCTACAACGGCGCTCTGGCGACCGGTGCCGCCACCACGATCGGTTTCAACGGCACCTGGAGCGGATCCAACCCGGTGCCCACCTCCTTCACTCTCAACGGGGTCGCGTGCACCGGTTCGGTCACCAACCCGCCGTCGCCGAACCCCACACCCACACCCACCCCCACTCCGACGCCTCCGCCGCCCAACACCACCGGTCTGGTCGGCTGGGCGACCCAGGGGGGAGGCACGACCGGTGGTGGCAGTGCGGCCGCCACCACGGTGACGAGCGCGTCGGCCCTGACGAGTGCAGCCTCGGGGACGGGCGCGGCCGTGATCCGGGTGTCGGGCACGATCTCCTGCTCGGGCATGCTGAGGATCGGCTCCAACAAGACGATCATCGGTAACTCCGGAGCGACGATCGTCGGCTGTGGCCTGAACGTCTCCAACGCGTCCAATGTGATCATCCGGAACCTGACCTTCAGGAACTGGGACGACGACGCGATCAACGTCCAGTACTCGACCCGGGTCTGGATCGACCACAACACGCTGTCCAACGGTTACGACGGCGCCATCGACATCAAGCGCGCCAGCGACTACGTCACCGTGTCGTGGAACCGCCTGTACAGCCACGACAAGGCCATGCTGCTCGGGCACAGCGACGACAACGGCTCCGAGGACAGGGGCCACCTGCGCGTGACCTACCACCACAACTGGCTCGACGGCACCAACCAGCGCAACCCCCGGGTGCGCTTCGGCAACCCGGTGCACGTCTACAACAACTACTACTCCAACGTCAGGGGATACGGGGTCGCCTCCACTCAGGGCGCCGGTGTGCTGGTCGAGGGCAACTACTTCGAGAACGTCCCCGACCCTTACCACCTGGGCGAGGCCGCGTCAGGACCCGGCACCCTGGTGGCCCGCAACAACCATCTGACCGGTTCCGGCAGCGGGCAGCAGGGTGGTTCGGTGGCCTCCATCCCGTATTCCTACGGTCTTGATGGAGCGTCCGCCGTCAAGTCCATCGTCACCTCCGGTGCGGGAGCAGGAAAGATCAACGTCTGAACGGCCGTGAAGCCGATTTCCCGGAGCGTTATGTCCGCCCCGGACGGTGTCCTCGCTCCGCAGGGCCGGGCCGGGGAGGTCCCGGCCCGGGGCGGAAAAGAGAAGAAGTCGAATATCGCTCACCGTCTTGACGCTCCCAATGGCGCTCCTTAGCATTCTTTCACCGATATCGGGAGCGAGCCGATCGACGACGACCCTCAATATGGCACTCGACCAGAAATTTGGTCGAGTGCCATATTGCTGTGTGTCTCGACGGCAACGTGGTGGGTGCGAAGGAGAAGGCTTGAACAAGCCGTTCGGCCGCGGCGGAAACTGTCGACGCGGCGGGTCGACTCACCAGGACAACCACCTCCGGCAGGAACGCGCGCCGGAGAATACGCGCGGGATTTTATGCGGTTTTTTGTGCGGTCCCCCGGCAAGGAGGACCGCGATGACCGGTAGTGGCCGGAGATGAATGACCTGAAAGTTCGCTTCTCCGGCTCCCGATCGGGCCGATGGCCCATAACGACCGGTCAGAGGAATGTGCTGAGCTGGATCAGCCCGGATCTGCCGGGGCCGGCCGACATCCTGTCAACGGTTGTGCGTGTGCCCCGGGGAAGCACCATGGACGCGGTCGGTGCGGCGCTGGGTGCGCTGATCGGTCGTCAGGAGGCACTGCGGACCCTCCTGCGGGACGGCGAGCAGTTCGTGCACGCGTCGGGGACGCTCATCGCCAGGGTGGTCGAGGCCACGGGCACTCACCAGGACTGGTTCCTGCCGGGCAGGGTTTTCGATCCCGCCGTCGACCTCCCGGTGAGGGCGAATGTGGTGACCCGATCGGGATCTCCGCTCCTGGTCGTCCTGCACGTGTCGCACGTGGCGGCGGACCTGTCGGCGATGACGATTCTGCGCGCCGAACTCGCCGCGCTGCTGGCGGATCGGCGGCTTCCTTCCGCCGTGTACCATCCCGCCGACCGTGCCACCTACGAGCTCACCCCGGCCGGGCAGCGCCAGCTGGAGGGGGCGACCGGATACTGGGCCCGTCAGCTGGCGGAAAGGCCGTTGTGCTCGCTCGGTCTGCCCTTCCGCTTTCCCGAGGCCCGCGGCCATCATCACGTCCTGCTGGGCTCCCAGGTCGCCGCGGAGGCGGTGGTCCACGTCGCGGCGAAGACGGGCGCGCAGCCGTCGGCGGTGGTGATGGCCGCGTTCGCGGCGCTTCTGACAAGCTGGACCCAAGAGCCGGAATGTCAGCTGCACTGCCTGTGCAACAACCGTTTCTCCCCGGAGTTGCGCGACTACGTCGGCACGCTCGCCCAGGATACGATCATTCCTTTCAGCGCCTCCTCCTCGTTCCTGAGGTCGGTCCAGCGGACGAACGCCGCCGCCCTGACGGCTTACAGGTACGGCCGATACGACCCGGTCCGACTGGACGAGACGATGGGCGCGGCGGAACGGGCCCGCGGCATGCGCTGTCACCGCGACGTGGTCGTCAACAACACGAGCGGCCACGTTCATACGATCCTGCCGAGGGCCGGCGTGGAACCCGGCGTGGGCGATCGCGTGTTCGGCGCTCCCGCGGAGTTCGACATCTACCGGCTGGACGGCAAGCTCGGCTGCGGGCTCGGCCTCGATGCCCGACTGGCCACCGCCGACGAGACCGCCGACATCCTCGGCGGAGTCGAGCGGCTCGTCGTCGCCGCCGCGGACGGCGACGTCGATCCGGCGGACTTCGGGATCCCTCCGGCGGAACGGGGACCGGGCTGGGTGCGTGCCCGCTCGTGCTGGGTCGATCTCTCCGGTGTTCAGGCCGCGGTGGATCTCGCCCTCGGCTCCGATGTCGCGCGGATCGAGGCCGTCGGCGACGGGCTCATCGCGCGGGTCGGGCGTGACATCGACCTCTCCGCTGCCGCCAGGGCGGTGGTCGAGGTGGTCCTGCGCGAAGGGCGTCACGGTGTCGTCGCCCCCAGCGACTACGTGCGGACCGTCGGCTGAGAACGACCGGCCATGAGCGTGCTCCCCGATGTTCTTCCCGGGGTGCACGCCGCATGACCTGTCGTCCTCACGTGCCGGACCTGAGGGGGTCAGCTGCCGGTGATCACGAAGGTCGTCCCCGGCTGTCGCACGATGTCGCCGGTGGCCGAGTTGGTTATGGTCACGTTCGTCAGCGTCGCGTTACCGCGAGCGCCGCTCATGGCGAGGATGCCGGCCCCGTTGTTGGACCTGTCGATCCTCACATTGGTGATCGCGACGTTCGGCATGTTGCCGCCGCCCGTCTTGAACTGGATGCCGTCGTAGGTCGAGTCGCGGATCTCGGTGTCGCGGATGGTGACGCCGGTGATGTCACCGCCCTGCGGGAACAACGTGATCGCTCCGAACTCCTGATCCTCGTTCCAGAAGGCGCCACCTGTGCGGTAAAGCCCGTTGTTGGCGATCAACGTGGTCCCCGAGAAGGGCAGGGGGCTGTGGTCGGTCGCCAGCATGATGCCCGGGTAGTTCATGGTGTCGTAGATCAGGTTGTTCTCGATCGAGTTGTTGTAACCGCCGTAGATCGCGATGCCGTTCGCCCGCCAGGGCAGCTGGATGGTGTTGTTGACGAAGTGGTTGTCGTGCGTGTTGTCGACGACCCGGTCCTTCACCGCCTGGTTGGCCCAGATCGCGAGGGCGTCGTCGCCGGTGTTGCGGAACGAGGAGTTGAACACCCGCGAGTTCCGTGTGCCGTTGGTGAAGTTGATGCCGTCGGCGTAGGTGTTGCGGATACGCATGCCGCTGAACAGCAGGTTGTCGCCCGGACCCCACAGGGCGGGGATGTTGTCGTAGTCGCGGCCGACCCAGGCACCCACGTTGGCGTGTTCGATCCACACGTTTGTGATCTTGGTGTTCTCGCCGAACCGGCCGTTCAGGCCCACCCCGCCCTCGTCGTTGCCGTCTCCGCCGCGAATGCGGCCGGAGCCGAAGATGGCGATGTCGGAGATCTGGGTGTTGCTGTCGACGTCGAAGCCGAAGTTGCCCTCGTGCGGGTGGTTGATGCCGCCCACCACGTCCTGCGGCTCGGTCAGGGTGTACAGCTGGGAGTGCCACATGCCCGCGCCGCGGATCGTGACGTTCCTGATGCCCACCTGGTTCCACTGCCCACGGTTCAGCGGGTCGTCGGTGAGGATCTTCTGCTCCTGCCGCCACTGTCCCGCCGGGATCCACACGCAGCCGATGACGCCGTTCTGGTCGTCGGTCACCGCCCGCTGGATGGCGGCCGTGTCGTCGAGCCCGTCGTTGGGCACCGCGCCGTAGTCGGTGATCGAAGCGCATTCGGCCGGTCGGCTCGTCGGAGGCGCCACCTGCTCCAGGTCGATCAGGTCGATGACGTAGAAGGCGGCCGTGTCGGTCGCGTCACGCTGCAACCGGAATTTGGTGCCGGCCGGGTAGGTCTGCGAGAGCAGCGCGTGCGACTCGTCGAACAACCGCCGGGCGTCGGCCTGGGGGGTGTTCGACAGTGACTCGGGGCCGTCGGTGTTCCCGTACAGCCAGCTGTGGCGCGAGGAGAGGGTGAGCTTCCGCGAGAAGGTGCCGTTGACGTAGAGGCTGATGGTCGCCTCGATGCCACCGCCGCCCGGCGCGTCGGGGATGGAGTTGCGGACCACGATCGAGTTGGAGGGGTTGGTCGAGGTGAACTCGACGAACTGACCTGTGCTGTTCAGCCGTACCGACTTGCGGCCCGAGGACTCGGTGGCGAAGTTGGTGTGCCCGAAGGTGCGCAGCGGGTCGGTCTCCAGCAGGGTGCCCTGGTAGTCGGCGGATTCGGCCTCGTACTCGACCCATGGGACGGCCGCACCGCGCCCGACCACGATCGACAGCGAGAACGTGTTGTTGTTCTCGTTGGTCTCGGCGACGGCGTTGGTCGCGTCGGCGGTCGCGGTGACGGTGGCGCCGCCGCCGGTGGCGGTCCAGCTTCCGTTCACGGCCACGTTGACCGTCGCGCCCGCGGCGATCGACGCGGTGTTGGCGTTGAGCGTGGTGCCTCCCACCGTCACACGGGTGACCGTGGTCGCGCCCGTCGCGGTGGTTCCCCGGTTCTTCACCGCCACGGTGAACGTGACCGGCGCTCCGACGGCCGGGTTCGGCGGGTTGGAGGTGACGCCGAGAACCTGCAGGTCGGGGCCGGGAGCCTGCGAGACCACCAGCGGTGACGACGCGGTGAGGGTGTTGTTGTCCTCGTTCTGCTCGAAGACCGAGTTGTCCGGATCCACCCTGGCGCTGACCGTGTGGCTCCCCTCGCCGCGGGTGCCGATGTTGTGGGTCACCGTGGCGGTGCCGTTGACGGGGAGCGCGGGGACGGCGACGGTCGCGACCGGAGTGCCGTTGAGGTTGAGGTTCACGCTGTCGGCGGGGGAGGGCGCGGTGCCCGCGTTCCTGACCGTGGCCGACAGCGTGATCGCGCTGGTCTCGTTCGGGGACGCCGGAGTCCACGAGAGGTTCGTGACCGTGAGGTCGGGGTTCGGCGCGGGGACACCGAAGATCTGGAACTCGGCGACCTGCCCGCCGGGCGCGCCGCTGTTGGAGGTGAACCTCAGCTGGACGTCGGCGACGGTGGCGTTGAGGGGGATCGTCACCGAGTTGCCGCCGGAGGCCGGGGCGAACGTGTAGTTCTGCGCCGACACCAGGCTGGTGTAGCCCGTGGCGTTCTGCTCGCGGCCCAGGATCTGGATGTTCTGCGTGCGGGTCCCCCATGTGGAGTCGGGGTTGAGCTTCAGCACGACGGAGCTGACGTTCGCGTTGGCGCCGAGCTTGGCGGTGAGTGTGTTCGGGAACGCGCCGGAGTTGGCCTCCCAGTAGGTGGAGAGGTTGTTGTCGTTCGCGTTCGCGGCGACGAACGAGTGCACGTGGCCGGACTCGGTCATCTCCTTGCCGATCGCCAGGTTGGATCCCGGGGTGCCGGTGCCCTCGCGGGTCACGGAGTTGCTGTTGGCCGACTGGTTGCCCGCCGCGTCCTTGGCCCGCACGAAGTACGTCACGGTCGCCGACGCCGGCTGGTTGTCGGTGTAGGTCAGCACGTTGCCGACGCTGCCCCGCAGCTGGTTGTCGGCGTAGATGTCGTATCCGGTGACGCCGACGTTGTCGGTGGAGGCGTTCCAGGTCAGCCTGATCTGGCCGGCGGCGGGCTGGGTGAAGGCGAGGTTGCCGGGGGCCGTCGGGCGCTGGTCGTCGCCGCCGGTGGCGGTGCCGTAGATCTCGAACTCGGAGATCTGCGCTGCGGGCCAGCCGGTGTTCGCGGTGATGGTGACGCGCCAGTACCGGTGGGTCGCGGCACCGAAGTCGATCGTGACCGTGTTGCCGGTCGCCGGGTTGAACGTGTGGTTCGCCGAGGCCACGACCGTGCTGAAGGTGCTGCCGTCGGCGCCGCCCTGGATCGAGAGCGTCTGGGTGCGGGTCTGCCAGGCGGCCGCGGGGGGCACCTTCAGCACGATCCGGTCGACGCTCGTGGCGGTGCCGAGGTCGATCCGCGCCCACTGCGGGAAGCTGTTGTTGGGACTCTCCCAGTAGGTGTCCGGGTTTCCGTCGTTGACGGCGGACACCGGGTAGCCGCCCGTGGAGCCGCTCGCCAGGGTCGCCTTGCCCGGCGACAGATTGGGTCCGGCCGCGGCGGAGGCCGGGACGACCGACCCCACGACGAGGAGTAAGCCGGTGACGACCATGGTCGCCACCAGCCGTAACGGTCTGTACAGCATTCTCATTCGCCTTCTTCTTCTCTCGTCGGGCACGGCGGGGCCGAGGCGTGAAGGTGGGACCTTCACCGCACACGTAATGGGGGGCAGGTGCACGACGCGGTGCATCCCTGGAGAGTTGCGATGAGTAGCAAGAAAACGAACAGAGCTTTGCAATATTCTTGCGTGGTGTTGGCCAAAGGTTACATACGTGCTACGGGCGCGTCAACGGCGGGGAAGCGGCTTTCTCGATTGGCTTGACGCGAGATGTGACATGTCACCAAAACCGACAAAAGGGTGGTGAGCCCCTCTCGCGCGCCGGGTGCGAAGCCGGCGCGCGAGAGGAGGCGTTCTCAGCCCAGCTCGTAGTCGAGGTGGAAGGAGTGGGCGCCGCCGTCGTTGACGATCTGGCCGCCGCCCCGGATGCCCAGCAGCTCGCCGGTGCCGGAGTCGGGAAGGATCGTCCAGCTCAGCCCCGCCTCCCCGGCCGTGTGGTGGAGCACGAAGGTGCCCTCGCGGCCGTGCGCGGTGCCGGTGAAGCGTTCGAAGCCCACGTAGGCCGCCGATGTCTCGACCCGGGGGATCGCGGTGATGATGTCGGCGGTGCTGGTGCCGACCAGGTCGCCGTCGAAGGTCTTGGTGAGGTGCACGCGGGTGAGCGCCGCCCCCTCGGCCTCGTCGTAGGTCTGCGGCTCCCAGCTGTCGATGGTGAAGGTTCCTGTGGCGCGAGGCATGTGTGCTCCCATGTGGAGTTCCGGATCTCGCGCCAATCCTGGCGACCGTACCTGACGTCTGATGTCAGGTACGGATCCGCGCCGTATCCGCTATGAGAGCTGCCATTTGTCCATGTTCCAGGTGATGGTCGACTGCGCGGGGTTGGGGACGACGTTCTGAAGCTTCTCGTCCCAGGCGCTGAGGCCCGGATGCTGGAAGAGCGGGATGGTGGCCAGGTCGCTCCAGAGCCTCTTCTCGATCTCGCCGATGATCGGGTTCTGGGCCTCCAGGTCCACCGTCGAGTTCAGCTTCGCGATGAGGCGGTCCACCTGCTCGCTGGAGTAGCAGCCGTTGTTGCTCCCCTTGTTCTGGGCGTCGCACTTTCCCGGCGAGGTGAAGTTGGAGGCCCAGCCGCTGACCAGGGCGGAACCCGACCAGGCGAACAGGGCCACGTCGTAGCCGTTGTTCGGCAACACGTTGCCGAGGAAATCCTCGGAACCCTTGTCGACGACCTTGAAACCGGCCTTGTCGCAGGCCTCGATGATGAGCTGGACCGCCGCGGTACGGCGCGGGTTCGGGGTCTGGTAGCCGATGCTCACCTCCAGGCCCGTCTTGCCGGCCTTGCGCAGCAGCGCCCTGGCGCCCGCGATGTCCTGCCGCTCGTACAGGCCCGCGCTGCCGCTGGCCGCGACGACCGCCGCGCTGTTGGCCTGGAAGGGGGCCACGGTGCGGACCTCGAGGGGCTTGGCGGCGGGCGCGACGGGTCCGATCAGGGTGTTGACGATGAGCTGCCTGGGCACGCACCTGGCGAACGCCTCACGCAGCCTCCTGTCCCTGAACGGGCTGGAGTCGAAGTTGAAGTCCAGATGCTCGTAGGTGTACTTCTCGAAGACGCCGACCTTCACGCCCCGCAGCGACTGCAGTTGCCTGAGCACGTCGGGCCCCGGCTGGGGCTCGACGATCTGGACCTCGCGGTTCTGCAGCGCCTGGGCCTGCTCGTCGAGGGTGATGAAGCGCTCGACGATCGTCGGGGTCGCGGCGGGGGTGCCCCACCACCTGTCGTTGGCGACGAGGGTGAGCCGCTGCCCGGCGTCCAGCTTGGAGAGCTTGTACGGCCCCGAGGACGGGATCAGCTCGGCGTCGGGCAGTCTGCCCTCGGAGACCCAGCCGTCGTTGAAGAACCTGATGCCCTTCTCCATCTTCTTCGAGTCGGCACTTCTGACCGCCGCGATGAACTCCTCCTCCGACAGGCCGTCCTGCTTGGCGACCACATGGGCGGGCATCATCTCGGTCGCGCCGGGTCCTCCGGCCACCCAGTCCGCGAACGGCTTGTCGTAGACCAGGGTGAACTGCCTGCCGCCCTTCTCGCAGTCGGGGATCCGGGTGTCCCGAAGGCCGGTGGTGTCGGCGGAGGCGAAGCCCTTGACCTTGCCGGACCGAAAGGCCCACCACAGCATGACGTCGTCGCAGTCGATGGGGGTGCCGTCCGACCAGACCGCCTTGTCGTTGATGGTGTACTTGACGCTCAGCGGGTCGTCGGAGATCTTCTCGTACGTCCCGAAGTCCTTGTCGGGAGTGATCGCGCCCTTCTCGCCGTAGAACCAGAAGCCCGTCAGCACCCGCTGTAGCGGGGCGGCGTTGCGCGTGGCGTTCTCCGCGGTGGTGTTGTTGTTGTAGGAGTGGAACTCCTGCTCGTAGGCGTAGGTGATGGTCTCTCTCGGTGGACCCGACTCCGAGGCCGTGGGGTCGTCCGCCGTGCCGTCGTCCGCGCAGGCGCCCAGCAGAAGCGAGCCGGCGGCGAGCAGCGCGAGAAACCCTCCCGGCCTTCGTGCGTGGAACACGGCACCACCCCTTCGATCGCCCGGTCCCCGGCAAGGCCCCCGTGCCGGTCGAGCATCGTCACCTCTCGCGACCGGGCGAGCCCCGGACGGGCATCGTGCCCGCTCCGTGACCATGCCGGGCGCGAAACCCTCAGGTCAGGAGAATAGGAAAAACGTAACCTTTGAGCGAATTCACCCAAAATGTGAGATGGAGATCTTCTGGGTTCGCGTCACGGGTGTATCCGTGAGCGAGGAGGCTCTGGCCTGATTCTTGCGGTTATTGGCACTCGGGCCACTCGCTGGGCGAGGTGCCGCCCCACGATTATGGGGCGCATGACAACGACACTTCGGGCGCCCAACCGCAGACTCCACCGCGCCTGGATCGTGGCGGGAGTCGCGTTCGTGGCCATCCTCGGCGCGGCGGGGTTCCGGGCGACGCCCGGGGTGCTGATCACACCGCTGCAGGAGGAATTCGGCTGGTCCCGGGGCACGATCTCGCTGGCCGTCTCGGTCAACCTCATGCTCTACGGGCTGACCGCGCCCTTCGCCGCCGCACTCATGGACCGCTTCGGCATGCGCAGGGTTGTGACGTACGCCCTGCTGCTGGTCGCCGCGGGCAGCGGGTTCACCATCCTGATGAACGCCCCCTGGCAGCTCATCCTCTGCTGGGGCGTCCTGGTCGGACTGGGCGCCGGCTCGATGGCCCTGGTCTTCGCCGCCACTCTCACCGAACGCTGGTTCGTCCGCCACCGCGGCCTCGTCACCGGCGTGCTGACGGCGGGCGGGGCCACCGGGCAACTCGTCTTCCTGCCCGTCCTCGCCCATCTGGCGGCGGACAGGGGGTGGCGGTCGGCGGCCGTCACGGTCGCCGTCGCCGCCCTCGCCGTGGTCCCCCTGGTCTGGTTCCTGCTGCGCGACCGGCCGGAGGAGGTGGGCACCACCGCCCTGGGCGCCGATCCCGCCGCACCCCCCGCCGTTCGGCCGGCACGGGTGGGAGGCGCCGCCTCACGCGCACTCGGCGTGCTGTGGAGCGCGGCGCGTACGCGTCCCTTCTGGCTGCTCGCCGGAGGCTTCGCGATCTGCGGGATGAGCACCAACGGCCTGGTGGGCACCCACTTCATCCCCGCCGCCCACGACCACGGCATGGCAGAACCCGTGGCAGCGGGACTGCTCGCCCTGGTCGGGATCTTCGACGTGGTCGGGACCGTCGCGTCCGGCTGGCTGAGCGACAGGGTCGACTCGCGCATCCTCCTCGGCGTCTACTACGGGCTGCGCGGCCTGTCGCTGATGGCCCTGCCGAGCCTGTTCGGAGCCACCGCGGAGCCGAGCATGCTCGTCTTCATCATCTTCTACGGCCTCGACTGGGTGGCCACGGTCCCGCCGACGGTCGCCCTGTGCCGCCAGATCTACGGTCCGGAGGGGGCCGTGGTGTTCGGCTGGGTCTTCGCCTCCCACCAGGTCGGTGCCGCGATCGCGGCGGTCGCCGCGGGGATCACCCGTGACCACTTCGGCGCCTACGACCTCGCCTGGTACGCCGCGGGCCTCCTATGCCTCGCCGCCGCCGTCATGTCGATCGCCATCACCAGGAAGTCGTCCCTCGGCGGGGAGTCCACCGCGGGGAAGCAGGCATCCTTGAAGGCGTGAGAGAACGAGGCGGGCGAACCGCGGGAGACGGAACCGGAACGGACGCGCGGTGGCCGGAGAAGACCGCATGACCGGCGCCGGGGACGACGCGACAGGGGCGACGGGCGGGACGGCCGGCAGGAACGGCGGGGACGGCGGAGACGCTGATCGGGACAGGAGGGTCCTCCCGCTCGTGGTGCGCATCGAACGCTCCGCGCCGCCCGAGCGGACCGACGCCCTGGAGGCGGCGGCACTGGCCGTGCTGGCGCTGCTCGACGACCCGCGCGCTCTCGACGGCGGCGAGTGGGCCGAGGCGGTACGTGTCTGGGACGGCAGCCGGTTCAGGAAGGTCGTCCGGCGGGCGCGCGGGGCGGAGTGGCGCAGGGTGCTCGACCTGCCCGGTGTCACCGTCACCTCGGGCACCGCCGAGGTCCGCGTCCACCCGCCGGTCCCGCTGGACGGCTGGCCCAAGGACCTCTCCAGGCTCCAGGTCTCCGGTACCGAACTCACCGACTCCTCCGAGCCGGGACCACCGGGAGACGTGGTGCTCTGGCTCAACCCGGGACTGACGATGTCGGCCGGCAAGGCGATGGCCCAGGCGGGACACGCCGCCCAGCTCGCCTGGCAGGCGAGCGGGGACGACGCCAGACGGGCCTGGCGGGAAAAGGGTCCGGCGGTCTCCGTGCGCACCGCCGATCCCGCCGCGTGGGCCGGGCTGGTCGCCTCGGGTCTGCCGGTGGTGAGAGACGCCGGATTCACCGAGATCGAGCCCGGCTCCCGTACGGTCGTCGCGGACGCCCCTTGGCTGCGCGAGGGCGGCCGGTGACCCCTTCAGGGAGTTCGATTCCCGTACGGCGCCTCGTCCGCGGTCGGTGAGGGGCCCGGGGTGCCGGCGCGCGCGATCGGCAGGTCGGTGTGCGGCTCCCGCCTCGCGGGAGGAGGCATCGGAGGTGAGCCCGGCCTCGCACTCCACGAACATTCCGAATTCGTCGCGGAGCGTTTGACACGGGGGCGAGAAAGGTACTCGTTCCCGAAGTGTGATGGGGATCCCGCACGGGAAAACCGGATTTGTCGTACGCTCCCGATCGTGCTCGATGGGTTGGGTGGGACTCAGGGGACCCGGGAGACGGGTCCCGCGCCGACATACGTGACCGCCGAGGCGGCCACGTCGGAGATGCCGAAAATTGTGGCGGAGAGTCCCCCGAAGCTACCGGATTCCCCCGTGAAACGGTCCCGCATCGGCGACCTGCCGATGCGCGTGATCTACCGAATCCTGGCCGTGGGCGTCGCGGTGATCGTGGCCGCGGTCGCGACGGTGGTCGGCTTCGTCTCCTCGGGCTCCTCAGATCAACCGGGCGAGGGAAAGACGGGGCAGATCGCCGCGCCATCTGCCGCGCCCCCCTCGCCCGGTTCAGTCTCGGCGGAGCCGTCCACCTCGGTGTCGGAGCAGGCGTCCACGCAGGCCTCCGCCGCGCAGGCGTCCCCCTCGGACACCCCCTCCGCGTCGGCGTCCCCCTCGGGGAGCCCGAGTCCTTCCGAGACGGCCGCCCCCGCCTCGGCGTCCGACGGCTTCGAGCCCGCGCCCGACCGCAGCGCCGTCATCGCGGCCCTCACCGATCCCCGGGTGCCCGACCCGCCGCGCGACAAGCGGCTCGGCCGCCTCTCGGGCAAGGCGGCCAAGAGCAAGCGCCGCGTCCAGGACGAAAGATCGGGCGTGTCGCTGGTCCGCCTGGGCAAGCCCTGGAAGGTCTTCGGCGCGTCGCCGTTCGCCACCAAGCAGGTGCTGCCGAAGGCGAAGGGGGCCGGTCACCGGGCGATGGTCGTGAGCTGCCCGGTGCCGATCCTGGTGCAACGGGAGTCCAAGGACACCGCGCTGCTGGCCGCTCGGTGGACGCTCAACCACCACCCCAAGGGCGGCAGGATCACCTGGACCGCCTCGCAACCGATCAAGAACGGCTGGCTGCTCGCCTACCGGGTGAAGTACAAGCTGAAGGGCAAGACGCGCTTCTCCATGGCCGCCGTCGCCGTGACCGAGATCTCCGGTGCCAAGCCCGCGATGCTTTTCGCCACGATTCCCGACACCCAGAGCAAGTACTGGCGCGCCATCAACACCGCGGTCTCCTCCCTTCGAGTGAAATAGCGTCACCCGAGTCCGTGGCGAGAGGGCAGGGAGAGCCGCGCTAGGCTCGGTCGCCGTGACCCAGATCGTCCTCGCCTCCGCCTCTCCCGCCCGCCTCGCCCTGCTCCGCAGCGCCGGACTCGATCCCAAAGTGATCGTCAGCGGTGTGGACGAGGACGCCATCACCGCCGACAGCCCGAGTGAGCTCTGCCTCACGCTGGCCCGCGCGAAGGCGACCGTGGTCGCCGGCGGCCTGAGCAGCGGGCTGGTCATCGGCTGCGACTCGATCCTCGAACTCGACGGTCGTGCCTACGGCAAGCCGTCCTCGCCCGAGGAGGCCGTGGCCCGCTGGCGCGACATGCGCGGACGTGAGGGACGACTGCTCACCGGCCACTGCGTCATCAACGTCGCGGACGGGCGCGAGGCGGCGGAGGTGGGCGCGACGGTGGTGCGCTTCGGCACCGCCGGAGACGACGAGATCGCCGCCTATGTCGCCACCGGCGAGCCTCTCCACGTCGCGGGGGCCTTCACCCTGGACGGGCGTGGCGGCTGGTTCGTCGACGGCATCGACGGCGACCACGGCAACGTCCTGGGCATCTCCCTGCCCCTGCTCCGCCGCCTCCTGGGCACCCTCGGGGTCTCCGTTCCCGGCCTCTGGCAGCGCCCCTGAGGCCGCGGCTTCTTTTCCCGGGACATCTGCCGTCCGCGCTCTGTTCGCGGGATCGCCGACCGTCCTCCCAAGGGGATCCGATCCCGATAATCTTCCGCCATGGGTCATTTCCGCTCCTTTCTGGACGGCATCGGGTTCTTCTTCCAGGGACTGCGCTGGGTCGCGCGAAACCCGCGCTGGTGGCTGTTCGGGTTGATCCCTGCGCTGATCGCGTTCGCCCTCTACGTGACCGGCCTCTACTTTCTCGGCACGAACGCGCTGGACCTCGCCGCGTGGGGCACGCCGTTCGCCGACGGATGGGGCGAGGGGGCACGGACCGCGCTGCGGGGACTGGTCGGACTGGCGATCTTCGTCGCCGGGCTGATCCTGTCGGTGGTGACCTTCACGGCGATCACCCTGATCCTGGGCGACCCCTTCTACGAGAAGCTCTCCGAGAAGGTGGAGGAGACCTACGGGGAGGTGCCGACCGGCCACGACCTTCCGCTGTGGAAGTCGATCCCCCGATCCATCAGGGACAGCGTGATCACCCTCGGATGGCTGTTACTGTTCACGATCCCGCTCTTCTTCCTCGGTTTCGTGCCGGTGATCGGGCAGACGGTGGTGCCGGTTCTGGGTGCCCTGGTCTCCGGGTTCTTCCTCACGGTCGAGCTGACCACCCTGGCCCTCGAGCGCAGAGGGCTGGTGCGCAAGAACAGATTCGGCCTGCTCAGGGGGAACAAGGCCCCCGCGCTCGGCTTCGGGGTCCTGCTCTTCCTGCTCTTCCTCATCCCGTTCGTCGCGGTGGTCGCGATGCCCGCCGCCGTGGCCGGTGCGGCCATCATGGTCCGCACCCGTCTGGCACCGGCCGTCCTGCCTGAGGGAAGCACGGCCGGGGGCCCACGCGTCGACAGGGGTGTCTGAGGGGGCGACTCCAGGAAGGGAGTCACCGGGCCTTCAGCGGGTCCCGTTCAGGTGCCGGCGGCCAGGTGAGGGGTGACGGGGGCCGTCCGGCTGTGGACGGTCGCGGGCTCTGTCCACAGAATGCCGTTCGGGGCGGGAGCGGTGGCCCGGTTCCGGCGAGGCTTCCCGGCATGACACCAGACCACCCGGCCTCGCCCGAGTCCTCCTTCCCTCGGTTCCCGACCTCGTCGAACGATTCCTCGGCTTCGTTCGAAGCGCTCTCTCCTTCGTCTGCGGTCTCGTCCGAGTCCTTCTTTCCGCAGTCTCCACCCTCCCCGCTCGCCTCGGCGCCCCGGCTCCTGCTCGGTTCCACGGAAGACGTCCTGGGGGCCGTTCCCTACCTGCTGGGGTTCCACCCCGCCGACAGCCTGGTCGTCATCGGACTCACGGGCAGTCCGCCCAGGATCAGGCTGCACCTCACCGTCCGCTGGGATCTGCCTCTGGGCTCCGGCGCTCTCGGCCAGATCGTCCCGCTCTTCGGAAAGGAGGGCGTCGCCCAGGTCATCCTGGTGGGGTACGGTCCCGGCCCGCTGGTGACCCCGGCCGTCGACGAGGCCGTGGCGCTGTTCCGCCGGAGCGATCTCGTCGTCGTCGACGCGCTCCGGGTGGAGGGCGGTCGCTACTGGTCGTACGAGTGCTCGCGGACCGACTGCTGCCCGGCCGACGGCGTGCCGTACGAGCGGCGGGCCGACGCGGTCGCGGCCGAGGCGGTCCTGCACGGGCTGGTCGCCCTGCCGGACAGGCAGACCCTGGAGCGCTCGCTCGACCCAATCGCCGGGTCCGCGCGGGAGGCGATGAGCGAGGCGACGGACCGTCTCACGGCGGAGCTTCGCGGCAGGCTCGCCAGATGCCGCGACGCCGACGGGTTCGCGGCGGAGTTCGTCGCGGACGGCATGGCCAGGGTTCGCGAGGCGATCGTCACCTACGCCTCGGGAGGGCGGCTCGGCGAGGAGCAGGCGGTCAGGCTGGGGATCGACCTGGCGGTGATCAGGATCCGTGACGAGGCATGGGCGCTGGTCGGCGAGGAGAGTCACGAGGCGCACCTCAGGCTCTGGCACGACCTGACCCGGAGGCTCGAGCCGCGGTTCGTGCCTCCGGCGGCCTCGCTACTCGGCCTGGTCGCCTGGCAGCGGGGAGACTCCGCGCTGGCGGGCGTCGCCCTCACCCGGGCGCACGAGGTCAACCCCGGTTACTCGATGGCCAACCTGCTCGCGCACGCGATCCACCATCTTGTCCCACCGCACGCGCTCAACGACAGGATGCCCAGCCCCGAGGAGCTCGACCGGGAGATGGGCACTCCCCGGATGGCCTGGCTGCTTCCGATGGCCGCGCTGCTGGAGAAACCCGGCGGCCCCGCATCCGAGGGGGCCGCTACGGGGGCGCGTCATTGATGCTTCAGCTCACCGGTCTGGGGGACCCAGGGAACACTCGGCCGCCCTCCCACGAGACGCTGAAGCACGCCGACCCCAGCTCCCGCCGCTCCCACGAAGGTGACCAGAAGATGGACGGCGCCGAAGTAGAGGCCGAAGAGGAGACCTCGGCGGGCGAACACCCGCCGGTAGGTGCTGCCGTCGAGGACCACGGCGGCGGCGACGAGGAGCGGCGACACGAGGGCACCGGCGGGACCGACCAGCAGTGGCAGCGAGATCGCCGGTACGGCGGCGACCAGCAGGACACCGCCGAACGCGCGCGGTACGGAGTCACCGGGCGTCTCGCCCCGGGTCCATTCCCGGGCGCTCACCCGTGCGCGCCGGAACACCTTGCTCACGATCATCCGCAGTGTGGAGTCGTGGTCGGCCCGGCCGCAGACGGCGTCGGTGATGCGCACCTCGTAGTTCTTCCGCATCAGCCGGGAGCGGTAGTCCGCGGACACCGTGTCGCTCAGATGGGGGTTGAAGGGGCCGATCTCCTTGAACACCTCGGTCGGCACGGCGAGCACGGCGGCGTGCAGCTCAAGGGTCGGGCGGTCGGTCGGCATCCACCAGTGATACATCTGCAGCGCGCGATACTGCGCGGCGAGGCTTCTGGTCGCCAGCGGCTCGGGGTGGAGGATGCCGCCCAGGGCACCCAGCCTGGGCTCGGATCTGAGGATGTTCACCGCGTTCTCGACGCTGTCCGGGTCGAGTGCTATGTCGCCGTCCTGGAAGAGCAGGATCTCGCCGTGGGCGTGCTCCGCGCCGAGGTTGCGCGCGGTCGACGCCCCGCTGTTGACCTCGGTGCGCAGCACGGTGACGCCCATCGACCTGGCCACCTCCGCCGCGTCCTCGGTGCCGCAGTCGTCCACCACGATGACCTCGATGGGCGAGTAGGTCTGCTCCTTTATCGCACGTAGGCACAGGCGTAGCACGTGGGACCGGTTGAAGCTGGGGATGATGACCGAGACTAGCGGGCGTTCTCGATTCATGGGTGCTCCATTGGCTGAAGGCCGCTCTTTCCGAACCGCGGGGTGTTGGCCGATGATCAGGGCGGACTGCCCCGGTGGGTTCTCGGTCGACCGGCCGTGGCTCGTCGCCAGGCCTCGGACCGCCTTGCTTCCGGCTTGCTTCCAGTCCACGCTAGCCGCGACGGCTTGTCTCATTCTTGTCGTCCGGTTCGCCGCGTCGTACGGTTCCCTTTCCATGCGGCCTGTGCCGCGGCCCGTGTGGTCCGCGGCGCGGTTGATTCCGCGGGCGCGGACGACAAGGAAGCGACAAGAACCGGTCAGTACGTTGAGGTGTCGCTGGAAGTGATCGCGGATCTTCAATGGCTGTCGCCGGCCTGACCTACGTGCCGAGGTGGTGTGCTGATGGGCGACCGGGACATCTTGACCGAGGATCAGCCCACGGAGATCCCCCCGGAGAAGCCGGTCGGCCGGTGGGCTCGCCTCGGTCGGTTCATCCGGCCGCGGCGACGATGGTGCCTGGGAACCCGGCTGGTGGTGACCGCCACCACGGGGTGGCTGCTGTTCGTGGTCGTGCACCTGCTGGTGAGCGGCCGCACCTCGCTGTGGGCTCCGCTCGACCTGATGCCGCCGTTCATGTTCGTGGCGGTGCCGGTTCTGGTGCTGGTGGTGGCGCCGCTGGCGCGCCCGGTCCGCTGGCGGGTCATCTCGGTGCTGGTGTTCGCCCTGGTGCTCGGCGCGGGACAGAGCGGGATCAATGTGGCGACCCTCTGGTACACCCCGCCGCCCGCACCGCCCGGGGCGATCACCGTGGTCACCTGGAACACCGAGTTCTGGGACCAGGATTGGCGCACCTCCGACGGAAACAGCTATTCACCCGACTTCTATGACTACCTGCGCGAGATGGACGCGGACGTCTACCTGCTCTCGGAGTATCTGTACGTCGACACCTCGGCGGGGGACATGATGACGTCGAAGTGGACCGCCGACATGGCACTCCGCATCGACAAGCTGCCGGAGTTGCGGCGCGAGTTCCCCGGATACGAGGTCGCGACGTCCGGGGAGCTGATCACACTCTCCCGGCTCCCCATCGTCGGGGAGCGCGGGATCGACATCACCCGGTGGCTGCCCGACGACCAGAAGGCGGTGCCGGAGGTGATGCGGGACTGGCCGACCTCCTACACGGTCGAGACGCTGCGCACCGACATCCAGGTGAACGACACGGTCGTCTCCTTCTACAACACGCAGATCAACCAGCCTCCGATCGAGTGGCGGCTGTACGACGGCGAGGCCCGTGACTCCAACCAGTACGCCCACAGCCGGCGGGAGGCGAGCTATCGGGCGCTTCGCGCGGACATCGAGGCCAACGACCATCCGGTGATGCTCGGCGGCGATCTGAACACCACCTCGGCGATGGGGATGCTCCGGCTGCTGCCGGAGAAGCTGGTCGATCACACCCGGGCGCTGCCGTCCCTCTACCCGGTCACCTACCTCGCGGGAGTCGCCGAGCTCTGGCGGATCGACTGGGTGCTCACCACGCCGGACCTCCTCGTGCACCGCTACGAGATGCCCGAAGCCGCCGGACTGTCCGACCACCGCCCTCAACAAACGGTTCTATCGGTTGGCCACTGAGCCGCGGAAGGAATTCACATGACGGAACCGGCGACGGCGCGGCCCGAGGACGTCGCGGTCATCGTGCCGAACTACAACAAGAAGAAGACTCTCCGAGCCTGCCTGGAGGCGGTGTACGCGCAGACTCACCCCCCGGCCGAGGTGATCGTGGTCGACGATCGCAGCACGGACGGCTCGTTGGAGATCGCGCGGGAGTTCCCGTGCACGATCATCGAACTGCCGAGCAACCGGGGGCCTTCGGCGGCGCGCAACACCGGGGTGGACGCCAGCAGCTCGCCCCTGCTCTTCTTCGTGGACTCCGACACGGCGCTGGCTCCGGACGCCGTACAGAACGCGGTGCGCGCCTATCGGGACACGCCCGGCTGCGGCATGGTCCAGGGGATCTACGACAAGGAACCGCTCTTCGACGACGGCCCGGTGGAGCGCTACCGCGTCTTCTCCGAGCACTTCGACCGCCAGCGGGCGGTGTCCACGTTCCTGTCCAACTCGCTGATCCCGCGCACGGTCTTCCGCGAGGCGGGTGGGCTGGACGAGCGGTTGCGCGACGGTGAGGACTTCGAGTTCGGCAACCGGGTGCCGTCCAAGTACCGGCTGGTGGTGACCGCGACCGTGGTCACCAGAGCGGACGATGTCGACCGGTTCTGGGAGTGCATGTGGGAGCGGTTCGTCAGGGCCAGCACCCTGCCGGTGATCATGTTGAGGGCGCGGCGGCTGTACGACGACGACACGATCGGATTCCGGCTTGACATGATCGGGCCGGAACCCCGCACCCGCCGCCTGCCGCCACGGATCTCCTCCGTCTCGGCGGCGCTGAGCCTGTTCACGCTGCCGTTCGTCTTCCTCGCGCCGTGGCTGCTCCTGGTGCTCGCGCTGCTGCTGGCGGCGTTCGTGACGGTGAACCGTGACTTCCTTCGATACTCCTACCGCTACAGGGGCGCGGGCTTCGCGCTGCTCATGGCCTCGATGCAGTTCTGCTATCACACGGCGTTCTTCCTCGGAGCCGGCGCGGGGCTGCCACGGCTCGTCTTCGAGCTGCTCCGCCGCCAGGGGCACCCGGCCAAGACCGGCCTGACCACGGTCTCCTCGGCCGGCGCGCCGGAGTGAGCGAGAGCCGGTCGTGGCGCCTGTCGTGGCGTCCGCCTCGTGCGCTCGTACGCGCCCTGATGGCGGCGTTCGCCCTGGTCCTGGTGGGTGCGGTGGCGATGGCGCTGGCCGGGCAGGACTGGAGCGTGGTCTCGGTCATGCTCGCCAGGAGCGACGGCGGGCGGATCGGCCTCCTGCTCGCCGGTGCGTTGCTGATCAGCATGGTCGGGCTGGGGTTCGGCTATCTGGCGTGGCGGGCGGTGCTGTTCGAGCTCGGCCCGCCGGTGAGCGAACCACGGGTGGCGCGCGTCTTCTTCGTGACGTTCCTCAGCAAGTACGTGCCGGGGAAGGTGCCGGGCCTGATCGCCGCGACCAAGGTGGCCACGGCCAACGGCGTCGGTTTCGGGCGGTTGATGAGCACGGCGGCGCTGAGCATGAGCCTCGTCCTGCTGACCGGGCTCACGATCGGGCTGCTCGCGGGCGTGCAGATGCTCGGCACCCAGGTGGCATGGCTGGTGGCGGCGGCGACGGTGCTGGTCGTGGTCGTGCTGGTACGACCGCAGCTGGTCAACCACGGCGCGCACCTTCTGCTGCGGTTGCTGCGCCGGCCGGACCCGACCAGGTCGGCGTCGGCACGTGGGATACGGCTGGCCGTTGTCTCGCAGGCGGTGTCGTGGACGGTCACCGGCCTGCACCTGTGGCTGCTCGCGGTCGCGATGGGGGCCGACCCCGTGCGGTCCCTGGGACTGTGCGTGGGCGCGTTCACCCTGGCCACGACGGTCGGAATGCTGACGGTCGTGCTGCCCGACGGGATCGGTGTCCGCGAGGCGGTGCTGACCGCCGCCCTGACGGTGGTGCTGCCCGCGCCGGCCGCCGCGGTGGTGGCGGTGGCGAGCCGGTTGGTCTCCACGGTCAGCGAAGTGGCCTTGGGAGCGGCGGCGCTGGCGGTGGCCGAGGTCGCCATCAGGCGCGCTCCGGCCTCGGCGGCGGAACCGGAACCGGAGCTGGCGACAGAGCAGGCGACAGAGCGGGCGACGGAGGCCGAAGCGGCAGCGGCACCGGCACCGGCGGGAGACAAGTAGCCATGTCAAGCATCGGAAGAAGACACGAATGCGCGCGAGCGTCCGCCGGGCAGGTCCCCTCCCGGCCGGCGGACGCCCGCCAACCCGAAGGGGGCATCGACCATGGATGAGCAGCGACCGCTGGTCTCGGTCATCGTGCCGAACTACAACTACGCCCGCACGCTGGACCTGTGCCTGAGCGCGCTGGAGCGGCAGGACTATCCGCACATCGAAGTGATCGTCGTCGACGACCGCAGCACCGACGACTCGGTGGAGACGGCCCGCCGGCACGGGGTGCAGGTGGTGGTCACCGACACCAACATCGGGGCGCCGGCGGCGCGCAACCTCGGCGTCCTGCACGCACGCGGGGAGGTGCTGTTCTTCCTCGACTCGGATGTGGCGCTCACCCCGGACACGATCGGGAACGCGGTGGCGCTGCTCACGTCCGATCCCACGCTGGGAGTGGTGTGCGGCACGTACGAGCCCGAGCCGTTGATCCCCGACAGCCGCGTGGAGCGGTACCGCAGCCTTCAACTGCACTACTGGATCTCCGGTGACGCGGGCGACATCACCACGATCTATTCGGCGATCTTCGCGATGTGGGCGAGGGTCTTCCACGAGGTGGGTCCGCTCAACCCGGCGTTGCGCCACAGTGAGAACGCCGACTACGGTCACCGGATCACCCAGCGCTACCGCATCGTGCTGGACACCACGATCAGGGGCGCGCACGACCACGACGACCGGCTGAGCGTGGTGCTGTCGAAGTTCTTCCACCGCGCGCGCCTGCACATTCCGCTGTACCTGCGCCGGCCGGACTTCAACGGCGGCCCGACCAACAGCAGCCGCGGCTGGGGTTCGCTCGCCGCCCTGTTCGCGGTGGTCACCGTGGTGCTGCCGGTGCTGTTCGGCCCACTCTGGGCGCTCGTGCCGATCGTGCTGCTGATCGGCTCCATCGCGTCCGACCTGGGGATGTACCGCTTCGTCTGGCGCTACGCCGGTGCGGCGTTCACCGTCTACTTCACCGCGATCCACTTCCTGGTGAACGTCACCGTCGCGGTGGCGGTGTTCGTCGGCGTCGCGCAGTGCCTGCTGTCCAGCAGGTTCCGGCGCACCTACGACATGCCGAACCCGTCCGCGCCGGCGATGGGGGCGTGAGCGATGACCCGCCCGCTGGTATCGGTGGTGGTGCCCAACTACAACTACGCGGCCTCGCTGGAGCTCTGCCTGCGCGCCATGAGGGAGCAGACCTACCGGCCCATCGAGCTGATCATGGTGGACGACGGCAGCACCGACGACTCCGTCGCGGTCGCGGAACGGCTCGGTGTCCGGGTCGTCCACACCGGGCGCAACATGGGCGTGGCCGGCGCGCGCAACCTCGGCGCCGCCCACACCGGTGGAGAGATCCTGGTGTTCGTCGACTCCGACGTGGCCGCCTATCCCGATGCCATCGAGGTGGCGGTGGGCATGCTCGCGGAGAATCCGCGGCTCGGGGCGGTGTGCAGCATCCACGACCCGGAGCCGCTGATCCGCGACAGCCTCGTCGAGGAGTATCGGGCGCTGCAGTACTACTACTGGACGGCGAGCTCCGAGGGGCCCATCTCGTTTCTCTTCCCGGCGATGGTCGCGATGCGCCGCAGTGTGTTCGACGAGGTCGGGCCGTTCAACACCCGGTTGCGCGAGACCGAGGAGGTCGATTACGGCCACCGCCTCACCCAGCGGTACGACATGGTGCTCACCACGGCGGTGCGGTCCCGGCACGACCACGACGACCGGCTGTTCACGTTGCTGCGCAAGCTGTTTCGGCGAGGGCGCGCCCGGGTGCCGCTGTACGCGCGGCGCAAGCGCTTCGCCCGTGGGTTCGAGACCTCGAACCGGGCCGGTGGAAGTCTCGCCGCCCTGGCGGCGGTGGTCACGCTGCCGGCGGTGGCGCTCGGTCCGGCCGGTGCCGCGTTGCCGGTCCTCGCCCTCGCCGTGTCGATCCTGGCGGACCTCGGCATGTACCGGTTCGTGCTGCGGCGGCGCGGCCCGCTGTTCCTGCTCTACTACGGTACGGTGCATTTCGTGGTGAACGTGACCATCGCCGCCGGAGTGGCGGCCGGAGTCGCGCAGTGGTTCTGCTCCGCCAGATTCCGCCGACTCTACGATTCCGACCTGCTCGTGCGGCCACCGGCAACCGGGGAGGCGACGACATGACAGCTCGCCCGTTCCCGCCCATGACGTCCGCGACGTCCGCGGTGCTCACAACACCCGCGACGTCCCCGGCGCCCATGACGACCGCGACGACCGCGACGACCGCGCCACGCGCACGTTCCGGACCCGGTCGCCGTCGATGACCGATACGCGGGTCGTGACAGCGACCGCAGGGTCCCGGCCCGCGTGGCGGTCGCGCTGGAGGACCTGGCCGCTGCTGTCCGCGCCGGTCGCCTGGCTGGTGTTCGTGGTGCTCCATCGCGTGCTGTCCGGCCGGGTGTGGTGGTGGCAGGTTCCGGAGCTCGTGCCGCCGATCGCCTTCGCGGTCGTCCCTGTCCTGCTGCTCGCGGTGGCCCTGCCGGCGCGCCAGGCACGGGGGTGGATCGCGGCGGTGACGCTCGCCTCCCTGGTGCTCGGCGGAGGCGGGAGCGGGCTCAATCTCGCGGCCCTGTGGCACCGGCCCCCACCCGCGCCGCCGGACGCGATCACGGTGTTCTCCTGGAACACGTTCTATTGGGACCAGCGGCCGGAGAACGGGGCGGCGATGCCGCCGCCCACCGGCACTCCGCCACGTGACATCGCCGACTTCTACCGGTATCTGCACGACCAGAAGGCGGACGTGTATCTCCTACAGGAGTACGTCTACTTCGGCCAGGACTCGAAGGCGATCCGGGTGGACGACCTGGCCAGGCTGCGCCGGGAGTTCCCCGGCTATCACATCGCCGCGGCGAGCGAGCTGGTGACGGTCTCCCGGTTCCCGATCGTCCTGGAGTCGGGGATCGACCTGCGTCCGTGGTTGTCGGAGGAACGCGACAAGGCCATACCTCCCGACCCGGGTCTGCCGGATTTCTCCACGGTGAAGACGCTGCGCACGGACGTACGCGTCGGCGGGGACGGCAGGGACGGCGGAAAGACCGTCTCGCTCTACAACACGCACATCAACTCTCCCGTCCACGCGTTCCCCCGGGGCCCGGATCCCCGCCGCCTCAACCGGACCCAGCACGAGCGGCGGCAGGCCAACCTCCGCGCGCTCGCGGCCGACGTCGAGCGGAATCCGCACCCGATCCTGCTGGCGGGGGACTTCAACGCCTCACCGGCGATGGGCATCCTGCGCCTGCTGCCGGACCGGCTCGTCGACGCCACCCCGGTGCTCGGATCGCTCTACCCCACCTCCTGGGACGACCGCTGGCCGCTGTGGCGGATCGACTGGGCGTTCACCACGCCGGACGTCACCGTGCACCGGTACGAGTTGATCCGGTCTGGCGGTCTTTCCGACCACAGCGGGCAGCGCCTGGTCGTCTCGACGAGCGGTTGACCTGGGAAGAATCGCCCGGAAACGAGGATGCTCAGAAGGACCGGGGAAGAACGGTCAGGGCCTCCGGGACAGCACCCGGTCGGGCAGGTGGGCCGTGGGACGGGTCCAGCTCAGCGATTCGGCGCGTGCTGGCTTCCCGAGGGGCACCCAGCCGAAGCCGGCGTGGTCGGCGCCGGCCAGGACCACGTCCCCGGCCGCCCAGGTCGGCTGATCGTGATCGCCTCGCAGGATCTCCTGGTGCAGCGCGCGCAGCTCAGGCCCCGGCTCGATGCCCAGGTGGTCGGCCAGATATCCGCGCAGGAGCGCGTACTGGGCCACCGCCTCCGCGGTGCGTCCCAGGGCGCACAGTGCGCGCATCAGCATGCTCGCGAGCGGCTCCACGAGCGGGTAGCGGGGAACGAGGGGGGTGAGCTCGGTCACGACCGTGTCAGGCCGTCCCAGCCGCAGGTGCGCCTGCGCCCAGGTGACGACGGCGCCGACGAACTGCTGCTCGATGCTGTAGCGCATTCGGGAGGCCCAGTCTCCCGAGATGCCGGTCAGCGGCGAGCCGCGCCACAGCTCCATCGCCTCGGCGAGTAGTGCGACCCGGACGGAGTCGTCGTTCGCATGGGTCTGCGCCTGTTTCGCGAGCCGATGGAACCGGTGGGCGTCCACCCGCTCCGGGTCGGCCTCCAGCACGTAACCGCCGCCGCGGCGCTCGATGGAGACCGCGGATCCCGTCAGTGCCTGCCGCAGGCGTGCGATGTGGGCGTACAGCGAATCCGTCGCCCGGTCCGGAGGAAGGTTCCAGACCCGGTCGATCAACGTCGGAAGTGACACGGGATGATTGACGTCGACCGCGAGGGCGGCCAGCACCGCACGTCGTTGCGGTGGTCCCAGGGGAACACGCCGGCCGTCGACGGTCACCTCGACCGGACCCAGTATGCGGACTTCCATTCTTTCCTTCCGTGTCGCTTTCACAACGCCGCTTTCACAACGCCGCTTTCACAACGCCGCTTTCACGACGGGACGAGATGGTGGGCGAGCACGAGCGTCACACCCAGGGTGGCGGCCCACAGCACCGAGTTGGCGACCATGACCCGGTCCCGAAGCAGGATCCGGACCGGGTCACCACCGTCGTCGTCTATCAGCTGGATCTGCAGGTAGCGGAAGAGGGCGAAGAGCGCGAAGGGCGTGGACAGCAGCATCGCCGTCTGACCGTACTGTGGGCCGAACGGGCCTTCGTCGCGCAGGTAGATGAGGCCGGAGAGGAGGGCGAGCACGGAGGCGATCTGCAACAGCCAGTTGGTCAGCTCCATCGAGTAGCCACGGAGTGCCGGGCGGTGCGCGGCACCGCTCTTCAGTTCCTGACGTCGCTTGCCGATGAGGAGCAGCAGGGAGATCGAGAACACCGTGACCAGCAACCAGGCGGCGGCCCGCCCTCCGGTCACCTCGTATCCCTGGATGACCCGGAGGACGAAACAGACGGCTATCGTGCCCACGTCGACCAGCGGTACGTGTTTGAGAAAGCCGCTGTACGCGATGTTGATCACGAGGTAGGCGAGGATCGGCCAGTAGGGGCCCGGGGTGAGCCCGACGATGGCGCCGAGCAGCCCGAGCAGGATGGCGCAGTAGACGTACGCGAGCCTGATCCCCACGCGGCCGGCCGCGACAGGACGGTGACGCTTGACGGGGTGGTGCGCGTCACGGTGCCGGTCGGCGATGTCGTTGCCGACGTAGACGGCGGCGGAGGCGAGGATGAACGCGACCGTGGCCAGGACGATCTCACCCAACGCGGCGAGGCTCCACAGGGAGGTGTCGACGAGCGCGATCGGCACGAGGAGGATCGCCTTGGCCGCGTGCGACGGCCGTATCAGCCTGAAGAGGTCCGTGACCAGGTGTGGCCGGGCCTTCGCTGCCTCTTCCGGTGCCACCTCCCGGGGCTGTGGGAGCTCTGGGATGTCTGCCGATTCGACGACGTACATGCTTTCCCCGTCACTTCAGAAGAAGACTTTCGCCAGGGACAGCGCGCCCTGCCGCCACGCGTCGCGGCTGGTCTGGCCGGCGCCCCGAGGCGAGCCGGCGCCGCGATTCTCCCGCCACCAGGCGTACGTGCGGAGAATCGCGTCCCGGTTGGACAGCCGGGGCCGGAAGCCGAGCCGCTCCCCGGCCTTGTCGATGCTGACGTAGGAGTCGGCGAGCAGTTTGTGCACCAGTCGTCCGTACACCGGCGACAGCCGGGTCCTTTCCAGCAGTCGGAGTCCGGTCAGGGCCGGCCGGACGGGCAGTGACACGACACGTTTTCCGTGACCGGCCGTGTCGAGTACCGCCTGGAAGTCCTCTCGCAGCGTGCCGAACTCCGCGGCCGCGAGATTGTAGGTGTCGTTCGCGATGTCGGCCGGCACCGTCAGGACGTCGGCCACGGCATCCACCAGGTCCTCTATGGCGAGCATCTGGATGCGCACGTCCCCGCGGCCGAGGACCGGGAAGTTCCGGCCCTCCTCGGCCCACTCGAAGAGCATCGCGAACAGGCCCATCCGGCCGGGACCGAGGAAGGTCTTGGGGCGCAGGATCGGCACGCACATTCCGCCGGCGCGATACTTGTCGGCGAGTTCCTCCGCCTCGGTCTTGGCCCTGGTGTAGGGGTCGACGGGCTCGCGCGGGTGCTCCTCAGGGGTGGGCACCAGTTTCGGGAGCCCGTACACGGCGGTGGAGGAGATGTGGACCGTTCTTTCCACCCCGGCCCGGCGCGCGGCCTCCAGCACGCTGTGGGTGCCACCGACGATCAGGCTGTGGATCTGCTCCGCCGGATAGCTCGGCAGCGCGCCGGCGCAGTGCACGACCGCGTCCGCCCCGGCCATCGCCTCGGTCATCAGCGAGACGTCCCGTACGTCGCCGACTCGGTGGACGTATCCGGGGTCCGGCTCCGAGGGCGGGCGCAGGTCCACGCCGACCACCTCGTGACCCGCGAGTACGAGCCGCCGGACCAGGTTGCCGCCGAGCATTCCGGCGCTGCCGGTCACTACGACCCGATAGGCCACCGTGACCCCACCTTCTCTCGCACGAACCTGGCGAGCAGGCGCGGCAGGCCCTTGGCCAAGGTCTTGTGGAGGCTCTCCAGGAAGTACTCGAGGTCGTCGGGCTCGATGGCGAGGGTCGGCGCGACGACGAGCGGGTTCTCGACGTTCGGGCTGTAGTACGACACGATGTCGTGCTCGCGGTAGAGTTCCGCGATCACCGAGAGGGTGATCAGCTTGGTGCGGAAATTCGGGTCGCCGGAGAAGCCCGGTGCCAGCTTGCCGGCGAGGTCGAGTACCTTGGGGCCGCCGGTCAGGAACACCCCCCACAGCGCCCCGGTACCGGTCACCTGGCCGACCACCTCCGGATAGCGCTTCTGGATGTTCTCCAGTCCGGGGCCCAGGATGCGCTCGATCTGCCTGGCCCGCGCGGGGTAGTCCTCCTCGACGATCACGTTGATCGCCTCGATCGCGGTGGCGGTCTCCTCGCCGAACCCGTAGTAGGTGGTGCTGTGCAGGATGACGTCGGAGAGCCGGTCGTATGCCTTGCGGAAGATGGGCTCTCGGGCGGTGTACCCGGCGATCGACGCCTTCCCGCCGCCGAGCGATTTCGAGTAGACGAGGATGTCCGGCAGCAGGCCCGGATATCGCATGAAGTAGAAGAGACTGCCGGTCTTACCCCATCCGGTGTACACCTCGTCGAAGATGAGGATGATGTCGTGCTCGTCGCAGAGCCGTCGCAGCCCGTGCAGGTCGGCCTCCGACCAGGAACGCATGCTCGAAGCACTGAAGGGCTCGACCATGATCGCGTAGACGTCGCATTTCCCGTCGGGGGTGCGCGCGGCGTCGACCGCCGCCCGTACGGACGCGAGGTCGCCGTAGGGGTGGATGACGATGCCGGGAAGCCCGGGGAACCGGAACGAGTTCTCCGAGGATCCGGTCAGGCTCCCCGCACCGAGGGTCTTGCCGTGGAAGCTGATGTCGGACCGCAGGATGGTGTTACGCCGTCCGCCGTGATACTTGTACGCCATCTTGATGGCGCCCTCGTTCGCCTCGGCGCCCGAGTTCGGAAAGTAGGAGATGTTCAGGTCGCCCGGCAGCAGCGTGGCCACGTTGTGGCTCAGGGCGGCCACGTAGGGCGAGAAGAACGCCTTGTGGACCTCCATGCGCCCTCGGTCGGCGAACCGGCGGCGGGCGGCCAGGATGCGCGGGTGGTTGTGGCCGTGGTTGAGTACGCCGACCCCTCCGGTGACGTCGAGGATCCGGCGGCCGTCACGGGTCCAGATCCAGGCGCCCTCGGCTCGCTCGGCGAGTTCGCGACCGAAACCGAAGGAGGTCATGAGGTTGACCTGGCTGCGGCTGACGTACTTCCCGTAGAGGTTCTGGACCTGCTTCACGGTAAGGTTTTCACACTCATCGATGCCGATTAGATCCGACACGTCCGCCCTTTCCTGGCGTTTTTCTGAAACTTTCAGCTTCTGGCGTCACGGATGAGTTCGGTTCGAGGATGGCGATCGTCGCGAGGCGGGTGTCCGTCGGGTGCCTGCGGTGGTGCCACCGCTGTCATCGATCAACCCCCGGAGCTTCCTGTGCAAGATGCCGGCCTTCTCTCTACAGATGTGAGAAGACGAGAGAGATGTCGCTAATAGTGATGAATGTTGCTATACCTCGCACCACACAAGTTTGTGTAGGTCGAAGCTTTGCTCGATGAGGCATGGGCGCGAAAAAACGGCGCGGCACGCGATCCCGGGGATTCGCCTTTCGAGGCCCGTGGCCATTACGGAGATGTGGCGATGATTTCGGACATGCCGAATCCGATATTTACGGTGAGATGGATCGAGAATGATTTCACGCGCGGTGAATCCGCGGCCACCGCAGATGCATGGAGAGTGATTTCCGGCGCGTCAGATTCTGTGATTACGGCGGCTGGAGACGAGGATTGTTTCCACCGCGTCAGATCCTTCGCCGGTTTCGATCGCTCATTTCCCATCGCCACGACGGCTGGCGCGAAGCGGCGCCGTGGACGGTCGAGAGACCGGTGACGTCCCCCGCCGCGCCGGGCGCCTGGCGGGCGGTGGAGATCAGGTCGGCCATCTTGGCGTTGAGCCATCGGGGATCGATCGTGCAGTCGTCGGGCGACATGCTGAAGCGGCCGAGTGCCAGGTGACCGAACTTGGCGTCTCGCCTGGCCCGTCGGTGGCGCACGTCACCGAGGGTGCAGGCGATGACGAGAGAGCTGTGAAGCGCCCGCCTCACGGCCTGCACCTGCTCCTCCTCGGTCTCCTCCTGCCGGGTGCGCTCGCGGGCGAACAGGCAGAGCAGGTCGTGCATGCGATACCGGCCGGCGTCGCGCACCTCAAGGAGCTGGGCGTCCGCGAGATGATCCAGGAGGTCCGCGGTCTGTTCCTCCGAGCGATCGGCCAGCGCCGCGGCGACCGCGACGCTGATGTCGGATCCACCGAGCAGGCCCAGCAGCCGGAACAGGCGAGAGTGCTCGGCCTCCAGGGCGCGGTAACTCACCATGAAGCAGGCCCGGACCGCCCGGTCGTCGGCCTGCAGTTCGGAGAGGCGATGATCCTCGACCGCGAGGCGGTCGGCGAGCCCTCGCAGCGACAGGTCCGGCCGCGCCACCAGCCGGGCGGCGGCGATCCTGATCGCCAGCGGCAGGCCGCCGCAGAGCCGCACGATCACGCGCGCCGCCCGTGGGTCGGCCGCGACACGCTCGCCGCCGATCAGGCGGCTCAGCAGGGTGGTCATCTCGTCCTTGGCCATGACGCCGAGGCGGAGATGCGCGACGGTGTCCAGAGAGGTCAGCATCCTCCGAGCGGTGATCAGCACGCGGCAGGTGGGGCTGGCGGGCAACAACGGCCGCACCTGCTCCGCGTCGCGAGCGTTGTCGAACAGGAACAGCAGGTGTCTGCCGTCGGTCAGCGAGCGGAATCGCGCGGACGCCTCGTCCACCTCGGTCGGGACGGCCACGTCGTCGCCACCGAGGGAGCGCAGGAGGCGGGCGAGGACCTCGGCCGGGTGCAGTGGTTTGACGTCGGGGGTGGAGCCGTGCAGGTTCACGTAGAGCTGCCCGTCGGGGAACCGGTCCGCGATCTGGTGGGCGACGTGTACGGCGAACGCCGACTTGCCGATTCCCGCCGCTCCGGCGACCGCGGAGACGACGATACGGCCAGGGGCCGCTGAGGTGAGCGCCGTCCGTAACCAGGAGACCTCGGAGGCACGCCCGGTGAAGGCGGCCGAGGCGATCGGGAGCTCTGCCGGCGCGAAAACCCGGCGGACGGCGACCGACGGTGACGGCGCCGCCAGCGCGGAGTCGTCGGCGAGGATCTGCCGATGCATGCGGACCAGGTCGGGGCCGGGATCGACACCCAGTTCCGCGGCGAGCATCTCCCGCGCGTGCTGGTACACCGCGAGCGCGTCGGCTCGGCGGCCGGAACGGTACAGGGCGAGCATGAGCTGCGCGCGGAGTCGTTCGTTCAGCGGATCCCTGCGAGTCAGCGCCTCCAGATCGGGAAGCACCTCGCCATGCTGGCCCAGCGCGAGGCGGGCCTCCAGCGAGGCGTCCACGACGATCGTTCTCAGCCGTTCCAGCCGTGCCGCCTCGCCTCGCAACGGCTCGGGCAGGGAAAGCCCTTCCAGAACCGCCTCGGCGCGCCACAGACCCAAGGCCCGGGTGTACCGTTCGAGCGCGACGTCATTTCGCCCTTTGGATAACATCAGACGTCCTTGAGCGGCGAGTTCCTCGAACAATCTCACGTCTATTTCATCGGGGGCGACCCGGAGCACGTACCCGTTGGAGCCCGCCTCGATCCGGGAAGGCGAGCCAAGCACCCGGCGCAGCGCGGAGATATAGGTGTAGAGGTTCGACTCGGCGTTGGCGGGAGCCTGTTCCCCCCACAACCAGTCGAGCATTCGATGGGTGGGGATCGCCTTGCCGGCATTGAGGAGCAAGGCGGCAAGCAACACCCGCTGTTTGCGTCTCCCGAGGGTGATCGGTTGCCCGTTGGCCGCTCGCACTTCGATCGGCCCGAGAATCTTGAAATCCATCGGCATCACTCTTCAGCGGATACCATGCACCAACATGAACCGTACAAATGCGTATAAATCCGTTTTTACATAGCGATTCATGATCGTGGGCTCTAACCTTCGGAGGGTACTCACCTGAAGGGAAGAAAAAGATTACGCGGCAGGCGCGCCCGAACACTCACGCTCCGGTGCGACGTTCCTCGCCGTGTGTCGTGATCACCCCTGACCGGCCGCCCTGACCAGGGCATCGCGCATCGTCAGAGGGTGTGCCACGGCGCGGGTCCCGGACGCGCCGACCGGTGCCGGCAGCGCCGTCGGCGTCGGCGAATCAGGGCCGGCCACTCGATGGGGGCGTTCCTCGCGGGTACCGGTGGCCCCGGGCCGGTCGGTCATCCGGCCGACGCGATCCTCGGCCGCGTCGGCGGACCGCAGCCGGTCATCCCGTCGGCCTCTGTCCGTACCGCGGTAGGAGTGAGGCGGCCCCTGGCGACGAGAGGGCCGCCGGTTTCTCGTGTCCCCGTGTCACCGGATGACCGCGGGGCTCCCCGGTTTCGGTGATGAGGGGAGCCCGGCTCTCTCCGCTCAGCCCTCGGCGCGTTTCTGACGCTCGTTGTAGGCCCTCATCCGGGGGGGATAACCGGTCAGCTGGACGTCGTAGACGGGCAGGGCCAGGTCGCGGGCCACCTTGCGGATCACCGCGGGGGAGCCGACCCGGCGCCGGGTCCACTCACCGTCGTCGGCGACGGCCACCGCCGTGGTGTTCGTCGCGAATGTCTCGGGCTCGACGTAGAACTCGACGCTCTTGCGCGACTTCGCGAAGGCGATGAGCGCCTCGATGTCGGCGTCGGTCGTGGCGCGGTCGAACTTTGCGATCTTCGGCCCGCGTAGCCGCCTCAACCCGTAGCGATCTCGCCATCTCATGTTTTCTTGTATACCTCTCCTGCTCGTTCCGTGGCGGAAGGCCAGGGATGGGTCTCAGGGGCTTATGGGGGTTCATCCTGATATACGGGGCCGACAATCTGGACGAACATTGAGGTCGAAGCGGCGAAGAAAGGGTATCGGTCTCATGGCAGGCACAGCGACACCAGCAGGCCCGGGGTACGGGGGAGTGCCGGCGGCAGGCCCTCGGTCCGGTCACGCGGGGCTTCGGGTCAGCAACCAGGATCGCGAGCGGGTGGTCGAGCACGTCCAGGCCGCCTACGCGGAGGGAAGGCTCGACAAGGCCGAGTTCGACGACAGGCTGGAGCGGGCGATGACGGCCCGCGTCCACGGCGACCTCGTCCCGATCATGAACGAGCTGTACGGCACGCGTCCGGCCCGTCTCGCCTCCTACCCGCCCGCCACGGGCCAGGTCGCGTACGGTCATCACGCACACCCCTTCGGCCGGGGGGAGACCGGAGCGGAGCGTCTGGGGGCGGTGGCGTCGCACCTGCTTCCGCTGGTGGGCCTTCCCGTCATCGGTCCGGCCGTCATGATGCTCACCGCGGGCAGGACGTCGCCCTACATCCGGGCGCACTCGGTGGAGGCACTCAACTTCCAGCTGACGATGCTCGCGGCCACCATCGTGCTGGCAATCACTTTCATAGGCTTCGTCCTGACGCCCCTGCTCTGGATCGGCGGCGTGGTGCTGTCCGTGGTCGGCTCCGTGGCCGCGGCGGGCGATGGCGACTTCCGATACCCCTTCACCCTGCGTCTCGTGAAATGACGCCTCCGGCGTCCTGAGGCCGCAGGACCTACGGGACGGCGGCCGCGCGAGGGACGTGGCACCCGCGCGGCGGTACGCCGGACCACGGACGTGACACGAGCGCGAAGACAAGTCAGAGCATGAGGGCGCGGACCATGTCGACGGTGTCGGCCTGGTCCGCCGTCTTGTCGGTGCGGTAGCGGATGACTCTGGCGAAGCGCAGCGCCATGCCGCCGGGATAACGGCTCGACTGCTGCACGCCGTCGAAGGCGATCTCGACGACCGTCTCGGGACGGACGGTGACCGTCCAGCCGTCGGTGGGCCCTTCGGCGATGCCGAGGAAGCGGTCGGTCTGCCAGGCGAGCAGCTCGTCGGTCAGGCCCTTGAAGGTCTTGCCGAGCATGACGAACCCACCGGTCACCGGGTCGCGGGCGCCCAGGTGCAGGTTGGAGAGCCTGCCCTCGCGGCGACCGTGGCCCCATTCCGCGGCCAGGACGACGAGATCGAGCGTGTGCCGGGGCTTCACCTTGATCCAGCCGGCACCGCGCCGCCCGGCGGCGTAGGGAGTCAGGAGCGACTTGACCACCACGCCCTCGTGGCCGCTCCTGATCGCGTCCTTGAAGAACGCCTCGCCGTCCGCGACGTCGCCGGTGACCAGGCGGGGGGTCACCAGCTCCGCGGGCACGGCGGCGGTCAGGGCCGCGTGGCGTGCCTCACCCGGCAGGTCGAGCAGGTCGGCGCCGTCGACCCGCAGCGCGTCGAAGAAGAAGACGCTCAGCGGGGTCCTCTCGCGCACGCGCGGCAGGTCGGTGCGGCTGGACACGCGGCCCGAGGTGACCTGGAAGGGCTCGGGGCGACCGTCGGCCCGCAGCGCGATAACCTCGCCGTCGAGGACGAGGTCGCGGGAGGGTAGGGCGCTCACCGCCTCGACCAGCTCGGGCACCTGCGCGGTGATGTCCTCAAGGGCGCGGGTGAAGACGGTGATCCGGTCATCCGAGCGGTGAGCCTGGACCCTGACGCCGTCGAGCTTCCACTCGATGGCGACCGGCTCGCCGAGCTTGCCGAACGCGGTCGCGATGGAGGTGGCGCTCTGGGCGAGCATCGGCGACACCGGGCGGCCGACCTCCAGGTGGAAGGCGCGCAGTGCCTCGACCCCGCCGCCCAGGGCGGCGGCGCCGACGGCGGGAAGCCAGCCGCGCAACGTCAGCGCCCGCCTGACCTCGGTGGCCGGCACCCCGGCCGCCTTCGCGATGGCCTCGACCATCACTCCCTCAAGCGCGCCCTGGCGCAGCTCGCCCCGCAGCAGCCGTGACAGGAAGACCTGCTCCTGGCGGGTGAGGGCGCCGAACAACTCGGAGACCAGCGTCCTGCGCGCGCTCTGCGAGCCGGGACCCGACAGGGCCTTGATCTCATCGAGGAGGTTGTGGACCCCGCGCAGGGTGGCGGTGGCGGCGAGCCGGGGTTCCGGCGGGTTCTGCAGACTCGTCCAGCCCACTCCGACGTTGCGCTGAGGCAGCTCTCCTGAGAGGTAGGCGATCGCGATCTCGGCCTCGTCCGGCTCGACCCTGCCGAGCAGCTCCGCGAGGTGGGCGGTCTTCGCCAGCCGGGCGGAGACGGCGGTCACGGCCGCGGAGGTGCGCGCGAGGTCGATCAACAACACAGTGACTCCTCCGCTCCCCGAAGGGAGCGGCTTCTCGCTTCCCTCGGTCGAGGTAGGCGACGGCCAAGCCCTGACCGTTTCAAACACACGAACGGTAACAGGGAGACGATTCACCTGCCAGGTAAACCTGGCAGTTCCCTCGCTAAGAACGATGGCCATTCTAAGAGCTACGAGCGGAATTTCGGTGAGGTGAGGCGCTGCTTTTCTGAGTCATCGCGCCCCGCGGGGAGGTCGGACCTGCCCTTGAACCTCGCGAACGTGAGATGGCCGTCAGGTCGGGGCACACAGAGGACGACATCGGACACAGAGGGCGACACCGGACGCAGGGGACGATGCCAGGCGCGGGGGATGGCGCCGGATATTGAGGACGGTGCAGGACGACAGGGACGGCAGTGGGGGCCGGGGAGGTGACAGGACACGCGGGGCGGGCCACCCGTCGCCGGTGAGGCCCGCCCGCATGCGTCGTTTCGTCCCGAGTCAGCTCACGCCGAGGAGGTCCACGACGAAGATGAGCGTCTCACCCGGCTTGATGCGGTTGCCCGCGCCTGCGTTGCCGTAGCCGAGGTGCGGCGGGATGGTGAGACGGCGGCGGCCGCCGACCTTCATGCCCGCGACGCCCTGGTCCCAGCCCGCGATGACCCGGCCCCCGCCCAGCGGGAACTGGAAGGTGTCTCCGCGGTTCCACGACGCGTCGAACTCCTCGCCCGTCGAGAAGGCAACGCCGACGTAGTGCACGGTGACCTGGTGTCCCGGCTTGGCCTCCGGGCCGTCCCCTACGACGATGTCGACGATCTCCAGCTCCGAGGGCGGGGCGCCTTCCGGAAAGTCGATCTCCGGCTTCTCCAGTGCCACGTGGTTCTCCTTGGTTGGATGCGCGCCGGTCGATTTCCGACCGGCCGGACGACTCTACGGGTTTCGGCGTCACCACGAGAGACGTGGGGGCCGGGGTGGCTTCCGCGTCGTCTTTCCGAAGTCGTCCTTCCGAGGAGGGGAGGGGCGGGTGGCCTCCCGTACAGGGGTGGCGAGCACTCGTACGCGAGGTCGCCCGGGATCATCTCGCGAGGGCGGCGACCAGCGGTGCCACGGGCGCGGGCGGCGCGTGGACCACGGGGAGAATCGCGAGGGAGCGCTCTCTGAGATAGAGGGTGGCCCGCTCGGCGGGGAGTGTCAAGAGGTCGGCGCGGCTCTGTGGAACACGGTGGAAACGCGACCTTAATGTGACCTTTCATCGTGGGAGCGCTCCATTTTCTATAAAATTTAACTTAAAAACCTCTCTGGGCTGCGGAAACATCCAAGAGAGCGAGAGGGGGCTTTCCGTGAAAAGCCGACCGTCAGGCGCGGGGCGAGGTCGGCGGGGCCGTTGACACGCAATCCCCTTGGCGTCAATCTGCTCAGAGAGCGCTCTCTTCATGATCATTTATGAGAACCCTGGGAGGGTTCCATGCGTAAGTCACGTCAGCGGTTCCTCGCCCCGATGGTCGCCGTTTCCGCTCTGGTCCTGGGCCTCACCGCCTGCGGTGGTGGCACCGAGACCGCCGGGAGCGGCGGGACGGCCTCTCGGCCGGCCGAGAAGATCAAGCTGACCGTCGGGCTGTTCAGCGACTTCCACTACGCGCCGCTGTACGAGGAGTTCAAGAAGACCCACCCCAACGTGGAGATCGTGGAGCGCCGCGCGCAGTTCAACGACCACCACACCAACCTCATCACCCAGCTGACCACCGGCGCGGGCGCCGCGGACGTGGTCGCCGTCGAGGGCGGTTACATCGGCGCCTTCACCCCCGTGCCGGACAAGTTCCACGACCTCAAGGAATACGGCCTGGACAAGCGCGAGAGCGAATACCTCGACTGGAAGTGGAAGCTGGGCGTCTCCAACGACGGCTCCGCCCTCCTGGGCCTCGGTACCGACGTCGGCGGCCTGGCCATGTGCTACCGCCCAGACCTGTTCAAGAAGGCAGGCCTGCCCGTCGACCGCGACGAGGTCTCGGCGCTCTGGCCAACCTGGGACGCCTACATCGAGACGGGCAAGAGGTTCGTCGCGGGCAAGGTGGAGGGAGCCAAGTTCACCGACGGTCCCGGCGAGCACTTCCGCGCCATGGTCGAGCAGGCCCCCATCGGCTTCTACGACGCCGAGTACAACATCGTCGCCGCCACCAACCCCGACGTGCGCAAGGCGTACGACACGGGCGTGAAGATGATCCACGAAGGTCTCTCGGCCAACCTCGCCGCGTTCTCGCCGCCGTGGAACACCGGCATCGCCAAGGGCAGCTTCGCCACCATGGTCTGCCCGGCCTGGAAGACCGGAACGATCAAGGACCAGAAGCCCGGCGAGGGCACCTGGGACATCGCGGCGGTCCCCGGTGGCGGCGGCAACCAGGGCGGCACCCACCTGATGCTGCCCAAGCAGGGCAAGCACCCCAAGGAGGCCGCGGCGTTGATCGACCTGCTGACCAGCAAGGAGAGCCAGATCAAGCTCTTCAAGGAGGCGAGCGCGCTGCCCTCGCTGCCCGCCCTGTACGACGACCCCGCGGTGAAGGACTTCGTCAACCCGTACTTCGGCAACGCGCCGATCGGCAAGATCTTCACCGACGCGGCCAGGTCGCTCAAGCCGCAGCCCGTGGGTCCCAAGGCCGGTGACGTCCTGCAGGCGATCGGCGACGGTCTCCAGCGGGTCGACCAGGGCAAGCAGAACGCCGAGGAGGCCTGGGCACAGGCGCTCAAGGACGTCAGCAGGATCAAGTAGTCGCCCTCCCGGCCGGCCGGTCTCGTACCGGTCGGCCACCTGCTCGTGCCCCTGTCCGGTGGCGGGCGCGCGTCCCGTGCCGCGGAACCGCACGCCTCCCGCCGCGACGGGCCGCACGTCTCCCGCCGTCCGAAGAACCGCAGAACCGCAGAAAGGAGCTGCCATGGCCACCCGCGCGCCCGATCGCCTGGCGGCGGTCCCACCGAACAGGCAGGCGGGACCCCGCCTCCGCCGCCAACTGGTTCACCAACTCGACGTCAAGGGCTCGCCGTACGCTTACGTGGCACCCTTCTTCCTGCTCTTCTCCGCGTTCGGGTTGTTTCCCCTCGCGTACACCGCCTGGGTGAGCCTGCACGAGTGGACGCTGCTCCAGGACGAGCAGACCTTCGTCGGCCTGGAGAACTTCAGAACGCTGCTCGCCGACGACTACTTCTGGAACGCCACTTTCAACACCCTGTCCATCGGGGTGCTGTCCACCGTGCCGCAGCTGCTGCTCGCCATCTGGCTCGCCCACCTGCTCAACCGGCCGCTGCGGGCGCAGACCTTCTTCCGCATCACGCTGCTGCTGCCCAACGTGACCAGTGTGGTCGCGGTGGTGGTCATCTTCAGCCAGTTGTTCGGCCGGGACTTCGGCATGATCAACTGGGTGTTCTCCCTGGTCGGCGTCGAGGGCGTCGCCTGGAACGAGGGGGTGCTCAGCTCTCACTTCGCCATCTCCACCATGATCATGTGGCGGTGGACGGGCTACAACGCCCTCATCCTCCTGGCGGCGATGCAGGCGGTGCCGCGCGAGTTGTACGAGGCGGCCACCATCGACGGCGCGAGCGGGATGACCCAGCTCCGCAGGATCACCATCCCGATGATCAAACCAACGATCATCTTCGTCGTCATCACCTCGACGATCGGCGCGATGCAGATCCTCGCCGAGCCGCTGCTGTTCGGCTCCTACCTCGTCACCGGAGGGGTGGACCGGCAGTATCAGACGCTCTCCCTGTTCATCTACGAGAACTTCACCAAGCTCGACTTCGGTTACGCCTCGGCCATCTCCTGGATGATGTTCGTCTTCATCGTGGTGGTCGTCGGCGTCAACTACCTGCTCACCCGTCGTGGGAAGGGAGGGCTGACATGAGCGCCCACACCGCCGCCCCCGCGGTCCGCCGTCGTTCCGGTGGCGCCGCCCGCAGGCTCACCTACCTCACGCTCGCCGCGGTGGCGTTCTTCTCAATGATGCCGCTCTACTACAGCGTCGTGGTCGCCTCCCGCGACAACGCGGCCCTGGCCGACGTGCCGCCGCCGCTCATCCCCGGCGGCAACTTCTTCGCCAACGTCGCCCGCGTCTTCGACACGGTCCCCTTCGCCCTGGCGATGCTCAACTCCGTCGCCGTCTCCGGCACCGTCGCGTTCGCGGTGATGCTCTTCTCCACCCTGGCCGGGTTCGCCTTCGCCAAGCTGCGCTTCCGCGGGCGCAACGCCCTGCTCCTGCTCACCGTGGCGACGATGATGGTGCCGACCCAGCTCGGCATCATCCCGCTGTACATGCTGATGGTGAAGCTGGAGTGGACCGGCACCATGTACGCGCTGATCGTGCCCGCGCTCGTCAACGCGTTCGGGGTGTTCTTCATGACCCAGTACCTCTCCAGGGCGCTGCCGACCGAGCTGCTCGAGGCGGGCCGGGTCGACGGCTGCAGCACCTGGGGCCTGTTCTGGCACGTCGTGCTCCCGGCCGCCCGCCCGGCGGCGGCGGTGCTGGGCATGCTCACCTTCATGTCGGTCTGGAACGACTACTTCTGGCCGCTGGTCGTCCTGACCCCGGAGGATCCGACGGTCCAGGTCGCCCTGTCCACACTGGCCAGCGGATACGTCAACGACTACGTGCTCGGCCTGGCGGGCACCACGCTCGGCACGCTGCCACTGGTCATCGTGTTCGCCCTGCTCGGCAAACAGATCATCGGAGGAATCATGCAGGGGGCGGTGAAGGGATGACCGTCGTCGGCACTCGGGGGCCACCCTTGCTTCCGTCATGCCGACGACAACGGCCACCCGCGCGTCGTGCACACCGCGATCGCCGAAGGGGCGGACGCGCGTGGTTATCTGGTCTGGGCGCTGCTGGATAATTTCGAGTGGGCCGAAGGGGGCCGGCGTAGGTTCGGGATCGTGCGTGCGGACTTCGCCACCCGGCGCCTGCTCAAGGACGGCGCGCCGTTACACCGCGATGTCATCGCACGTAACGGACTGCAATCGACGGTAGGGGAAGAACACGATGAGACGTCCCACTCTGGAGGCGGTCGCCGCCCGTGCCGGGGTCTCCCGGTCGACCGTCTCCCGGGTGGTGAACGGCCAGACCACGGTCACCGCCGACATCCGGGACCTGGTCATGCGCGCGGTGAACGAGCTCGGCTACGTCCCCAACGGGGCGGCGAGAAACCTGGTGACCCAGCGGACCAACTCGGTCGCGCTGGTCGTCTCGGAGTCGCCGAACCGTGTGTTCTCCGACGATCCGATGTTCTCCACCGTCATACGCTCGGCCAGCCTGGAGCTGGAGGCCGTCAACAAGCAGGTGGTGCTGCTGCTGGCCGGGTCGCCGGAGAGCCATGCCCGGGTGGAGCACTACATCGCCGGCGGCCACGTCGACGGCGTCATGCTCGTGTCCAGCCACGGCGCCGACCCGCTGCCGGTCGCGCTCACCCGGCTGCGCGTCCCGGTCGTCTCCTACGGCAGACCCGCCGTGCCGGTCGAGATACCGTACGTCGACAACGACAACGTCGAGGGCGCCGCCACCGCCGTGCGGCACCTGCTGGAGCGAGGCAGGCGGCGCATCGCCACCATCGCGGGGCCGCTGGACATGATAGGCGGGCAGGACCGGCTGACCGGCTACCGCGAGGTGCTGCGCGACTCCGACCGCCGCTCGATCATCGCGGTCGGCGACTTCACCCGGGAGTCGGGGGCGGTCGCGATGCGGCAGCTGCTCGCCGACGACCCGGAGATCGACGCGGTCTTCGCCGCGAACGACCTGATGGCGATCGGTGCGATGCACGCGCTCCGCCAGGCGGGCAGGAGGATTCCCGACGAGGTCGCCATCGTGGGTTACGACGACATAGAGGCCGCCCGCTACACCGACCCGCCGCTGACGACCATCCACACGCCGCACGCCGAGCAGGCCGCGGCGATGGTCCGCCTGCTGCTCTCCCTTCTTGAGGGAGGCCCCGCCGAGTCGATGATCGTGTCCACGGATCTGGTCGTCCGGGCGTCCTCGTAGTCCCGGTTCGGCGCTCTGGCCTGACGCCGGCCGGGTGCCGAGGCTCCGGCACCCGGCCGGGGATCCGGACTCGTGGTCGTCGTCGGATCTTGAGCCTCGTCCGCTCGCCGCGGCCGGAGGGCGACCGGGTTCAGGACGCGGTGGACTCCCGGACGACCAGCTCGGTGGGGAGTGTCACCTGCGCCTTCTCCTCCAGTTCGAGGACCATGCGGGCGAGTCTCCGTCCCATCTCGACGGTCGGCTGCCTGACCGTGGTCAGCGGGGGCTCGGCGTAGGAGACGGCGGGGATGTCGTCGAAGCCGACCACCGCGACGTCGTCGGGGACCCGTCGGCCCGCCTGGCGCAGCGCCGGTAGCGCGCCCAGCGCCATCAGGTCGTTCGCCACGAAGACCGCGTCGATCTCCGGGTCGTCGGCGAGCAGCTGCCGCATCGCGATCGTCCCCGACTCCCGGGTGAAGTCGCCGACGGCGACGATGGAGCGGCGGTCGGAGTCGCGCAGCACGGCGCGGTAGCCGTCGAGCCGGTCGATTCCGGCGATCATGTCCTGCGGTCCGGCGATGGCGGCGATGCGCCGCCTGCCCCGTTCCATCAGGTGCCGCACCGCGCGCTCGGCGCCGCCGACGTTGTCCACGTCCACGTACGGCAGGCTGCTGGGCACGGTCGGCCTGCCGCTGCACACCACCGGCACCCCGCGCCTGGCGAGGATGGCCGGCAGCGGGTCGGTGCCGTGCATCGACGCGATGACCACGCCGTCCACGTGGCCGTTGGTGGCGTAGCGCTCGGCCCGCTGGTAGCCGCCCGTCGCGCCGATGAGCATCAGCACGAGCTGCTTGTCGGCCTCCTCGATCTCCAGGCTGACCCCGCGGATGATCCCGGCGAAGGTCGGGTCGTCGGAGAAGACGCGGGTCGCCGGCTCGGGGAAGACGAGCGCTATGGAGTCGGCCCGCTGGGTGACCAGGCTCCGCGCCGCCTGGTTGGGCACGTAGCCCAGCTCCTCCACGGCGCGGTTGACCGCGTCGCGGATCTGGGGTGCCACGCGCGTGGAGCCGTTGACCACGCGCGAGGCCGTCGCCCGGGACACACCTGCCCGGGCGGCCACCTTCTCCAGGGTGGGACGGGTCCTCACAGTCCGTTCCGGCGTACGACCTGGCTGTACCACAGGGCGCTGTCCTTGGGGGTGCGGCGTTGCGTCGCGTAGTCGACGTGTACGACGCCGAACCGCTTGTCATACCCCTCGGCCCACTCGAAGTTGTCCAGGAGCGACCACACGAGGTAGCCGCGCAGGTCGGCGCCGCCCTCGATCGCCGCGTGCGCCGCGCGCAGGTGGCCGTCGAGGTAGGACAGACGGCCGACGTCGTGCACCTCGCCGTCCTCGACGACGTCGTCGAAGGCGGCACCGTTCTCGGTGATGATCAGAGGGGTGCCCGGATAGTCGCGCGAGAGCCGCAGGAGCAGGTCGGTGAGGCCGAAGGGCTGCACCGGCCATCCCATCGCGGTCTGCGGCGCGTCGGCTCCGCCGAAGGCGATGCCCTCGCTGCCCGGATAGACCGGGTTGGCGGGCTCGCCGGCGTGGACGGTCACGGTCTGCGGGTGGTAGTAGTTCACGCCCAGCAGGTCGATCGGCTGACCGATGATCTCCAGGTCCCCGTCCTGGACGAAGGACCAGTCGGTGAAGCGACGGGCGCGCTCGACGACGTCGGCGGGATACTCCCCGCGCAGCACCGGGTCCAGGAAGATCCGGTTCTGCAGGCCGTCGACGAGCTCGACCGCAGGGGCGTCGTCGCCGATCACGGGGGAGAGGTTGAGCGTGATGCCGATCGTGGCGGCGCCCGAGGCGCGCAGCGCCTGGACGGCCAGGCCGTGGCCGAGCAGCAGGTGGTGGACGGCGGCGAAGCCCAGCGCGGGCTCGGCGAGGCCGGGGGCGTGGATGCCCGACGCGTAGCCGAGGAAGGACGAGCACCAGGGCTCGTTCAGGGTGGTCCACGTCTCGACCCGGTCACCCAGCCTGCCGTGCGCGATCGCGGCGTAGTCGGCGAAGTGCGCGGCGGTCTCCCTGCTGGTCCAGCCGCCGCGGTCCTCCAGGGTCTGCGGCAGGTCCCAGTGGTAGAGCGTCACGATGGGGGTGACGCCCTTTTCGAGGAGCTCGTCGACGAGGCGGTCGTAGAAGTCCAGGCCGCGCGGGTTGGCAGGCCCCGACCCGTCGGGCTGCACCCGGGGCCAGGAGATGGAGAACCGGTAGGAGTGCAGGCCGAGGTCGCGCATGAGCGCGACGTCCTCGGGATAGCGGTGGTAGTGGTCGCACGCGACGTCACCGGTGTGGCCCGCGTGAACCTTGCCGGGGGTGCGGGAGAACGTGTCCCAGATGGAGGGGCCCCTGCCGTCATCCCGGGTGGCGCCCTCGATCTGGTAGGCCGCGGTGGCGGCACCCCAGATGAAGCCCTCGGGGAATCTCAGCACGCCGGAGTCCTGAAGGTCGTAGGACTTTTCGGCGGACATGGTCATGTCCTCACCGCCCCATTCTGTTCGGCTGTTACGTGAGAGCGCTCTCTGGAGCATCACGGTACCGCATAGATGGTGTCAAGAATTCTGGGATGGTAACCGTAATATCACGGTTCTTGACTTTGCGTTGCGGGCAGACAACTCTTCCGGAGAGCGCTCTCACGCTCCCCGGCAATTGTGTATTTGGAGGATGGTTTCATGTCGCTCCTCTCTCGCTCCCGGCGCACCGCCCTTGCGGCGGGCACCATAGGGCTGGCGTTGGTCGTCACCGCCTGCGGATCCGCGGACCCCACGCCATCGGCGGGTGGCGACGCCGGTACGTCCCCCGAATGTGCCGCCTTCAGCCAGTACGGCAAACACGAGGGCAAGACCGTCAGCATCTACTCGCCGATCCGCGACGTGGAGGCCGACCGCTTCGAGAAGGCGTGGAAGCCGTTCGCCGACTGCGTCGGAATGAAGATCACCTACGAGGGCACCGGCGAGTTCGAGGTTCAGGTCCAGGTCCGTTCGGACGGCGGCAACCCCCCCGACATCGCCTTCTTCCCCCAGCCGGCCCTTCTGGAGCGTTTCGCCAAGGCGGGAAAGCTCAAGCCCGCCTCCAAGGAGATCAAGGAGCTCACCGCCGAGGGCTGGTCTGAGGACTGGGCCAAGTACGCCACCGTCGACGGCGTCTTCTACGGCGCCCCGCTCGGTGCGAGCGTGAAGTCCTTCGTCTGGTACTCGCCGAAGATGTTCACCGAGAAGGGCTGGGCCGTCCCCAAGACCTGGGACGAGCTCATGACGCTCACCAACACGATCGCCGACTCCGGCGTGAAGCCGTGGTGCGCGGGCATCGAGTCCGGTGACGCGACCGGCTGGCCGGCGACCGACTGGATCGAGGACCTCATGCTCAGGGAGGCCGGTCCCGAGGGATACGACGACTGGGTGAGCCACAAGACCCCGTTCAACGACCCCAAGGTCACCGCGGCGGTCGACAAGGTCGGCGCGATCCTCAAGAACGAGAAGTTCGTCAACGGCGGCTACGGCCCGGTCAAGTCGATCGCCAGCACCGCCTTCCAGGAGGGTGGCGTCCCGATCACCGAGGGCAAGTGCGCCCTGCACCGCCAGGCGTCCTTCTACGCCAACTTCTGGCCCGAGGGGACCAAGGTCGCCGAGGACGGCGACGTGTTCGCCTTCTACCTGCCGGGCAACGACCCGGCCAAGAAGCCGGTGCTCGGCGCGGGTGAGTTCGTGGTGGCCTTCACCGACCGCCCCGAGGTCCAGGCCGTCCAGGCGTATCTCGCCTCCGCGGAGTTCCCCGCCGCCCGCATGAAGCTGGCGACCTACGTCACCGCGCGCAAGGGCGTCGACCCGGCCAACGCCCAGAACCCGATCGACAAGCTCTCCATGGAGATGCTCCAGGACCCGAGCACGGTCTTTCGTTTCGACGGCTCGGACCTGATGCCCGCCGCGGTCGGCGCGGGCACGTTCTGGAAGGGCATGACCGACTGGATCAACGGCAAGGACACCAAGACGGTCCTCGACTACATCGAAGCCTCCTGGCCCAAGTCCTGATATATCCCGATGAGTCCGGTTCCGCGTGATGTGCGGGACCGGACCGTCGTCCTCCCGGGAGATTCTCCGATGGACTTCGACTTCGCCGCCGAACTGCCCAAACTCCTCCAACTGCTGATCGGCGTCGCCGCCTTCCTCGTGGTGGTGGCGGTGATCCTGGTGCTCCTCGACCGCGCCCCGATGCGGCGGCGCGCGTGGACCCACGCCACGATCCTGCTCCTGCCCGCCCTCCTGCTCCTCGCCATCGGCCTGGTCGTACCGGCTGTGCGCACCACCCTGCTGTCGTTCATGAGCGGCGACGGCAGGGAGTGGGTCGGCATGTCCAACTACGCCTGGATGTTCACCCAGCCGGAGGCGGTGATCGTACTCCGCAACACCCTCATCTGGGTGCTGCTCGTCCCGCTGCTGGTGACCTCGGTCGGGCTGGTCTACGCAGTCCTGGTCGACCGCACTCGTTTCGAATCGCTCGCCAAGTCACTCGTCTTCCTGCCGATGGCGATCTCCTTCGTCGGGGCGGGCATCATCTGGCGCTTCGTCTACGCCTACCGCTCCGAGGAGCAGGACCAGATCGGCCTGCTCAACCAGATCACGGTCGCGTTCGGCGGCGAACCGCAGCAGTGGCTCCAGGAGGCACCGCTCAACACGCTGTTCCTCATCGTGGTCATGGTCTGGATCCAGGCGGGTTTCGCCACCGTGGTACTCTCCGCCGCGATCAAGGGAATCCCTGCCGAGATCGTCGAGGCCGCCCGGCTGGACGGGGCGAGCCCGCTGCAGATGTTCTTCCGGGTGACGCTGCCGTCCATCCGCTCGGCCGTGATCGTGGTGCTGGTCACGCAGTCGATCGGCACGCTCAAGCTGTTCGACATCGTCCGCACCATGACCGGCGGCCAGTTCGACACCGGCGTCATCGCCAACGAGATGTACAACCAGGCGTTCCGGTACGGCGAGACGGGCAAGGGCGCGGCCCTCGCGGTCTTCCTGTTCGTCCTGGTGACCCCGATCGTGATCTACCAGATCCGCCAGCGCAGAGAGGCCGTCGGGTGACCGGGCGAGCAGGCAGGCCCCGCGTCGCGAGCACGCGGACGGCGAAGGAGTCCACATGGCCACGTTGACCCAGACCATGGTGCGGCCCGAGGTGACGACGGCACCGCAGCGCGTACGGCGGAGGCTGAGCGGCCGCATCGCCGGCGTCGCGGCGATCGTCATCGCGGTCCTGTGGACCACCCCGACCTTCGGTCTGCTGCTGTCCTCGCTGCGCCCGGAGGACCAGATCAAGACCACCGGCTGGTGGACGTTCTTCTCCGACCCGCAGATCACCCTGGAGAACTACCAGCAGGTCCTGTTCGGAACCTCCTCGTCCTCCGGCCAGATGATGAGCTTCCTGATCAACTCGATCGTCATCACGATCCCGTCGGTGCTCTTCCCGCTCGCCCTCGCCACCTTCGCGGCGTACGCGCTCGCCTGGCTGCCGTTCCGCGGCCGAGAGTGGATCTACATCGGCGTCTTCGCGCTGCAGATCGTGCCGCTGCAGATGGCACTCGTGCCACTGCTCTCGTTCTTCTCCGAGGGCGTGTCCGTCTTCGGCCTCCAGTTGATGCCCGCCTGGGAACTGGAGGGCCCCGCCCGGTTCATCCAGGTCTGGTTCGCCCACACCTGCTTCGCGCTACCGCTGGGCGTCTTCCTGCTGCACAACTTCATGTCCGAGCTTCCCGGCGAGCTGATGGAGGCGGCGAGGGTCGACGGGGCGAGCCACGGGAAGATCCTGCGCACGATCGTCCTTCCGCTGGTCGGGCCCGCGCTCGCCACCTTCGCGATCTTCCAGTTCCTCTGGGTCTGGAACGACCTGCTGGTGGCCCTGATCTTCGCCGGGGGCACCCCGGAGAGCGCCCCGATGACGGTACGGCTGGCGCAGATGGCCGGTACCAAGGGCAACGAGTGGCAGCGCCTGACCTCGGGAGCGTTCGTCTCGCTGATCATCCCGCTGATCGTCTTCCTGTCGATGCAGCGCTACTTCGTCCGCGGCCTGCTCGCGGGCGGCGTCAAGGGCTGAGCACCCTCTTCCACGTCCACCTGCCGGGGGGGGGGGCGGCGGGGGGGGGGCCCGGCGGGGGTTGGGGGGGGGCTGGTGCAGAGAGCGCGG
>NZ_JBEYID010000025.1:54799-140301 GCF_040635605.1 Streptosporangium sp. NPDC006930
GCTGATCCGGGCGATGGACGCCGGATGCGACGACCTGGTGGCGTGCGCGGAAAGTTCGTGCTGCCCACTGCCGTTCCATCTGTCGGGACTCTCTCACGAGGCGCACTCAGGAGTCGGGCCGCTCGGAACCGGCCGACCGGGCGGCGGCGGGGCGGTCGGGAGAGGTCGGCTGCGCGGGGATCCGGTGCTCGGCGGTGCCGGGCCGCACCGCCTCGGCACCGTCCTCGGCGTGCGACGGCGCGGGGGACGCGGGGGCCGGGTCGTCCGCGGGCGCGGGATGGTCCGCGGTGGCCGGTCGCGCGGCGCGCCCGGGGATGACCGGCTGCGGGGGCAGGTCGGAGGTGACCGGACGGCCGGAGAGGTCGGGGGCGGACGGCTGCGGGGGAATGTCGGTGGCGAGCGTCTGTGAGGGGGCGGCGTGGGTGGGGGAGGTGGCCCCGGTGGCGGCCGGGTCGTACATGCCGGCGGAGGGGGGAACCTCCACCACCATGGTGTCGGCAGGGCCGGGGGTCGACTCCAGGACGGCCCGCGCGTGGTCCATGTGGGAGGCCGCGACCAGCACGTCGTAGCGGCCGGCGACGATCGCGCTGCGCGAGGCGAAGTCCCGCTTGCCGCCGGTGAAAAGGTGGTTGATGAACCCGAACGCGGCTCCCATCACGGCCCCCCACAGGGCCGCCCAGAGCACGAGGACGAAGAACGACATCGTGGTCGAGGTGAACAGGCCGAGGAACATTCCCACCACGGCGCCGAAGGCCGCGCCGCTTCCGGCTCCGGTGAGCGCGGCCCGCCCGTTGGTCATCCTGCCGGTGACGGTCTCCTCGAGTTTCAGGTCGCTGCCGACGATCGCCACGTTCTCTACGGGGAAGCCCGCGTCGGATAGCCCGTCCACGGTTCGCTGTGCCGCGAGGTAGTTGTCGTAGCCTGCCAGGACCCTCCGGTCCACGACGACCTGCGTGTCCAGGCCGGTGGGCGTTCCATTCATGTCCGCTCGCCTTTCGGTGGTGGAAGATGGCTCGACGAGCCGACTACCCCGTGGCGGTAGGAGGATGCGTGTCCTTTCCCGGGATCTCGACCTCTACGGCGAGATCCCGGGAAAACGGTGTCCCGCGCCGTCGGGTGGATCACCAACTCTGGTGGAGCGGCATTCCCTCGGTGTAGCCGGACGAGCTCTGGACGCCGATCACCGCGCGCTGGTGGAACTCCTCCAGGGTGGAGGCCCCCGCGTAGGTGCACGAGGAACGCAGACCGGCCACGATGGCGTCGATCTGGTCCTCGACGCTGGGCATGGCCGGGTCGAGATACATTCTGGAGGTCGAGATTCCCTCCTCGAACAGGGCCTTGCGCGCCCGGTCGAAGGGGGAGTCCTCCGCCGTGCGGAGTCTCACCGCCCGGGCCGAGGCCATGCCGAAGTTCTCTTTGTACTTGCGCCCGTCGGCGGCGGTACGGGTGTCGCCCGGCGACTCGTAGGTGCCCGCGAACCACGAGCCGATCATCACGTTGGACGCCCCCGCGGCCAGGGCGAGGGCGACGTCGCGGGGATGGCGGACGCCGCCGTCGGCCCACACGTGGCGGCCCAGCCCGCGGGCCTCGGCGGAGCACTCCAGCACGGCGGAGAACTGCGGGCGGCCCACGCCGGTCATCATCCGGGTGGTGCACATCGCCCCGGGGCCGACGCCGACCTTCACGATGTCCGCCCCCGCCTCGACGAGATCCCGCACGCCCGCGGCGGTGACGACGTTGCCCGCCGCGACGGGCACGTCGGGGCCGAGCGCGCGGACCGCCCTCAGGGCGCTGATCATCTTCTCCTGGTGGCCGTGGGCGGTGTCCACGACCAGGCAGTCCACCCCGGCGTCGAGGATCTCCTTGGCCTTGGCGGCCACGTCGCCGTTGACTCCGACGGCCGCCGCGACGCGGAGCCTGCCCGAGTCGTCGACGGCAGGCCGGTACAGGGTGGCGCGCAGCGCGCCCGTCCTGGTCAGGATGCCGACCAGCCGGCCGTCCGCGTCCACGACGGGGGCGAGCCGGTGACGGCCCTCGTGGAGGCGGTCGAAGGCCTCGCGCGGGTCGAGCCCTGCGGGCAGCGTGAGCAGGTGGTCGGACATCACCTGGGAGAGCTGGGTGTACATGTCCACGCCCGAGCAGTCGCTCTCGGTGACCACGCCGGCCGGGCGGTTGTCCCAGTCGACGATGATGATCGCGCCGTGGGCCCGCTTGGGCAGCAGGTTGAGCGCCTCTCCGACGGTGTCGTGCGGGGTGAGCGTGAGCGGTGTGTCGTGGACGAGGTCGCGTTTCTTGACCCAGTCGACGACGTCGGTGACCACGTCGATCGGGATGTCCTGCGGGATCACGGTGATCCCGCCCCGCCGCGCGATGGTCTCCGCCATCCGCCGCCCCGCCACCGCCGTCATGTTGGCGACCACGACGGGGATGGTGGTTCCGGTGCCGTCCTGGCTGGAGAGGTCGACGGCGAGCCGCGAGCCGACGGAGGAGAGCGACGGAACCATGAAGACGTCGCTGTAGGTCAGGTCGTAGGCCGGTGCCATCTCATTGAGGAATCTCACGTTGCTCCACCTTATGCCGTGAATTGCCGGATATGAGCGTTCCCCTTTTCCCGGCCTTCGAAGAGGACTGGCAGCTCGGAGCGGGGACTAGGATCCGATTTGCGTGAATAAGTGGATGGCCATGAGGAGGCATTGTGATCGTGGTTGATCGGCCCGAGATGCTCGTCGTAGGTCATGCCGTACGGACGTCGAACGCCGACGAGACGGAGCCTGGCCGGGGGAGGCTCGGCGTGCTCTGGGCGCGGGCGGGGTCCCCGGGGGCGTTCGCCCATGTGCCGGGACGGGTCGACGAGAACATCTACGCGGTGCTCACCGACTACGAGAGTGACCACCACGGTGCCTACACCCAGATCGTCGGGGTCGCCGTGCGCAGTGCCGCGGCGCTGCCCGAGGGGATGGTGGCGGTACGGGTGCCGGGGGTGCCGTCGCTGAAGGTCGAGGTCCGCGGGCCGATGCCGGGTGTCCTGCTGGAGGGGTGGCAGCAGCTGTGGAAGCACACCGAGTCGGGAGGCACCCCGCCGAGGGCCTTCACCACCGACCTGGAGGTGCACCACCCGGGGGGAGCCGACATCTACGCGGCGGTCCTGTCCCCGATGCGCTGAGCGGGGCCGTTCCCGGCACGCCGGGCGGAGCGGCCGGGGTCCCCGCGGCCGCTCCGGGTCCTTCCCTCGTGTTCCCTCGTGCCGGTTTCTCCCGGTCGGGGCCATTTGCGGGGACGGGCTCAGTCCTCGTCACCGGGCGGGTCGGGCAGCCGCCAGCCGGAGACGACCAGCGGGAGCACGAAGTGCGTCAGGGCCAGGGCGAGCGTCAGCGCGAAGGACGCGTCCCCCGGCATGGAGTATTCGCGACCCAGTGCGACGCCCAGGGCGAGGGCCATGACGAAGACGGCGGCCAGGATGCCCGTCGTGAGCCGGTGGGCGATGGCGACGGTCCGCAGGCGCTCGCCCACCTGGCGCTCGTCCAGGTCGCGCTCGGATTGTGAGGAGGGTGCCTGGGGCGCGGAAGCCGACCGGACCGGTGGAGCGGAGCGGGCCCCGGAACGGCGATGGGCCGCCCGTGTCTCGGGTGGGGGTCGTTCCGTTCAAGCCTCGGGAGAGGCCGTTTCACTGCCAGGCGGGGCGGTCCAGGCCGCCGGCGGTCAGCCCTCCTGCCCCCACAGGGGCTCGGGGATCTCGAAGCCCACGTCCTGGCCCCACCGGTTGCGGTAGCTCACCTCGTGCGCGGGGCGGCGGGGTGCGACGCCCCAGCGTCCGGTGGGGTAGCCGAAGGTGACCGTGCAGGCCAGGGTCCAGCCCTTGCCCTCGGGCACGCCGAGCACCCGCAGCGTCTCCTCGGCGTGGAAGATGCCGAGCACGCTGGTCAGCGCGCTGCCCACCCCGTGGGCGCGGGCGGCGAGCTGCGCGCTCCATACCGAGGGGAAGATCGAGCCGCCGGACGGGTCGTTGCGGACGAACGCGAACAGCAGCAGCGGATAGCCCTCGAAGTGGTCGGCCAGGTACTGGGCCGACTTCAGGACGCTGAGCGTCCGGGTGTCGCCCTCGGCCTCGGCCTTCTCGCGCATCGGCCGGTAGTGGCCCTCGAAGAGCTGTCCGAGCGCGTCCCTGTAGAGAGGGCCGAGCCGTTCCTTCACCGCGAGGTCGTCGACGAGCAGGAAGCGCCAGCTCTGCACGTTGCCGCCGCTGGGCGCGCGGACCGCGGCGTCCAGGATGCTTCGCTGGACCTCCTCGGGGATCGGGTCCGGCCTGACCCTGCGCATCGCCCTGGTGGTGTAGAGGGCCTCGAAAACGTCCATCAGGCCAGCACCCCCGCTTCGCGCAGCCGTGTCGCGGTCTCGTCGGCCAGGCCCCAGGAGGAGAGGTCGTCCAGCCGGGTGGAGGGGGAGAGGTCCTGCTCGGGCGCGCCGAGCAGGCGTGGCGTGGGCGCGGGCTGTCTGATCCCGCCGATCTCGACGAAGGTGCCCCTCGCCTTGTTGTGCGGGTGATCCGCGGCCTCGCCCATCTCCAGCACGGGGGAGACACAGGCGTCCGTACCGTCGAAAACCGCCTCCCACTCGGCGCGGGTTCTGGATCGGAACGCCTCGGCGAGTCGCTCGCGGAGCGCGGGCCACCGCGACCTGTCGTCTCGGTCGGGCAGGTCCTCCAGGCCCATCAGGGTGATCATCTCCGTCCAGAACTGCGGCTCCAGCGCGCCGACGGCCATGTATCCGCCGTCGGCGGTCTCGTAGGTGTCGTACATCGGCGCGCCGGTGTCCAGCAGGTTCGTGCCGCGCGGGCCCCAGCCGCCGGTCTGCACGCCGTGGCAGAACATCGCGAACAGCGTCGCCGCGCCGTCCACCATGGCGGCGTCGATCACCTGTCCCACGCCGGTCCGCTCGCGTTCGATCAGCGCCAGCAGCACGCCGTACGCGAGCATGAGGCCGCCTCCCGCGAAGTCGCCGAGGATGTTGATCGGCGGGGTGGGGCGCTCGCCCGCGCGGCCCAGCATCGACAGCGCGCCGGAGACGGCGATGTAGTCGATGTCGTGCCCCGCGGTCGGGGCGAGCGGGCCGTCCTGGCCCCAGCCGGTCATCCGCCCGTAGATCAGGCGCGGGTTGACCGCGTGCAGGTCGGCCGGGCCGATGCCGAGGCGTTCGGCGACTCCCGGCCGGAAGACGTCGACGACCACGTCGGCCCGGCGGGCCAGCTCCTTGAACGCGGCGACCCCCTGGGGGGACTTGAGATCCAGGCCGACCGTCCGCTTGCCCCGGTCCATCACGTCGGCGCGCGGCCTGTCCCCGGCCTTGGCGACGACGCTCACGCGATCGACGCGCAGCACCTCGGCCCCGTGGTCGGCAAGCATCATCCCGGCGAACGGCCCGGGGGCCAGTCCCGCCAGTTCGAGCACGCGGACTCCGGCCAGCGGGCCCTTCCTGGTCACGCGCTCCATCGACATTCTCCTCGGGGGTCGCCGGTTCTCTGCGGGTACGGCGTTGACGAGCAATCACTTGGTCGTGAACACTGCCGTCCCTCTCGCCACAGTAGAACAACATTCGACTTTCGATGGCAAGACACATCGCCAGGAGCCGCGTGAGGCCCGCGCGTGTATGGGAAACTTGCGCCCTCTCCGAATGGTACCTAGGGGTCTTACGATGACATATCCGCACAGTGAACGGGTGGTCGCTGGGCGCTATCGATTGCTGCGAGAGCTCGGCCGGGGCGGGATGGGCGTGGTGTGGGAAGGCCACGACACCCTCCTCGGCCGCTCGGTCGCCGTCAAGGAGGTGCTCCTGCCGCCCAACCTCTCCCCGGCCGAGCACCAGGTCCAGCTGACCCGCACCTCCCGCGAGGCCAGGACCGCGGCGAGGCTCAACCACCGGGGCATCGTGGCGATCTACGACGTGGCGGAGCAGGACGGCCGCCCCTGGATCGTGATGGAGCTGGTCAGGGCGCGCGGGCTGGACGAGGTCGGCCGGCTGCCGGTGCGCCAGGTCGCCGACATCGGCCGCCAGGTCCTGTCGGCCCTGCGCGCGGCCCACGAGGCGGGGATCCTGCACCGCGACGTCAAGCCGAGCAACATCCTGCTGGACACCGAGGGACGCGCGGTGCTCTCCGACTTCGGCATCGCCACCGTCGAGGGCGACACCTCGCTCACCCAGACGGGCATGGTGACGGGCTCGCCCAGCTTCCTGCCGCCCGAGCGCGCCACCGGCGTCGACGCCGGCCCCTGGTCGGACCTGTGGGCACTCGGCGCCACCCTTTACGCGGCGCTGGTCGGCAGGGGGCCCTTCGAGCGCCGCGACGCCATCTCCACCCTCAGCGCGCTCCTCACCGAGGAGCCCGACTTCGGTCCGGTACCTCCGGAGATGCGAGCGGTGCTCACCGGCATGCTCCAGCGGGAGCCCGCCCACAGGCTGACCGTGCGGCAGGCCGACGCGATGCTGGCGGAGGTGATCGACAACCCGTCGGCCGCGGCCCGCCGCACCGGGGAGACCGTCGTCCGCCCCGCGGCAGGAGGCAGGGGGCACCGTACGGAGGAGAGCTTCGGCCACGCCGGCAGGACCTCCCAGAACAGGCACGAGACCGGGATCTCGGCTGCCTCCGGGCGTCGAGGGGGAGGGCGGCTCCCCCTCATCCTGGGGGCCGTCGTGGCCCTGGCCGCGGGGGGCGCCGCGGCGGCCGTGGCGATGTCGCGGTCCGACCAGCAGCCGGTGGCGCGTTCCGTGCCCACGGTCGCCCAGACCGAGCCGACGCCGGTGGAGCAGACCACGTCGCCGACGCCCACCCCGACCCCGACTGCCACCCCGACTCCGACCCCGACCAGAACGACGGCGCCCGCCGGAGGGCTGAAGGTGTGGCGGGCACGTCCCCCGGAGAACTGGTCGATTAGCTACCCGGCCGGATGGAGCGGTGACTGGGCGGCCGAGACGGGATACACCCAGTGGCTGCGTCGCGACGGGGCAGCCCACATGTCGGTGGAGCCGCTGGAGGGAGACGCCGACGGACTGGAGGCACTCCAGGAGGTCGTGAGGGAGAACGCGGCCCAGTGGAGCGAGATCCACTCCGAGGACACGGTCAGCATCCCCCTCGCCTACGGGGCCGGGCTCCAGTGGGAGTTCACCTGGAGCATGAAGGACGGCGGGGGAGCACCCTGGGCCAGGTCCGGGGTGACCTATCACGAGGTGCGGCGGTTCGTCGCGGTGGGCAACTCGGTGCTGGTGCTCAGCTGGACCACCCACGAGGCCGACTGGGACACCCAGCGTGCCCTCATGACCCGCGTGTTCAACAGCTTCCACCCCCGTGGAGGTGAGTGACATGCCCTGGAAGGTGCTCGCGCTGCCGCCGCTCCCCGAGGAGGCGGTGCGCAACCTGCTCGGCTCGCTCGGCGACCGGATCGCCGTCTCGGTTCCCGCGACCCGAGACAGAAAGTCGCTGCTCGCCGCACTCGGCGACGCCGAGATCGTGGTCGGCGACTGGAGCGGCGGGCTCACCCTGGACGCCGAGGCCGTCCGGGCCGCGCCGGACCTGGCGTTCGTGCAGCAGCCCTCCGTGGGGGTGGACGGCCACGATCTCGCCGCGCTCGCCGCGGCGGGCGTGCCGCTGGCCAACACCGCGGGGGTGAGCGCGATCGGGGTGGCCGAGTGGTGCCTCGCCGCCGCCCTCGCGCTGTCGCGGCGGCTGCTCGACGCCGACGCGGCGGTCCGCGCGGGACGCTGGCCACAGCTGGACCTCGGCCCCGCCGAGCTGTACGGGTCGCGCGTCGGCATCGTCGGGTTCGGCCCGATCGGCGAGGCCGCCGCCCGGATGTTCGCCGCCCACGGATGCGAGGTCTCCTACTGGACCCGTACGCCGCGCGAGGTGCCCTACACCTACAGAGAGCTCGGTGATCTCGTCGCGAGCTCCCACGTGCTCGTTCTGGTCATCCCGCTGACGGAGGAGACCAGGGGGATGATCGACCCCTCCCTGATGCCCTCGGGCTCGCTGCTCGTGAACGCGGCGAGGGGACAGGTGGTCGACTCGGCGGCGCTGCTGGCGGCCCTGGAGTCCGGGCACCTGGGTGGCGCCGCGCTCGACGTGTTCGACACCGAGCCGCTGCCGCCGGACGACCCGCTGCGCACCGCTCCCCGGGTCCTGCTCTCGCCGCACGTGGCCGGGGTGACCCCTCAGTCGACCGGCCGCCTGATCCGGTGCGTGCTGGACAACCTGGAGGCCGCGATCGAGGGCCGTCCGGTGACGAATGTGGTCAACGGGGTTGATGCGGTGGTCGGTCGAAGATCACTGGAAGAGCGGTCGTAGAGTTTTCTCGTGTTTAACGCGTCCCACCTGGTTCCGGAGACATCCGAGATATAGCGTGCCTAGGGGCGATCTTTCTGATGAGGTCATGGGGGTGATTACCGTGCGACAGACGACAGGAATGCCGGCGCACCGGCAGGCGGTGGAACAGATCAGGGCGTCCTACGCCGCCATCCCGCAGGACGCGGCGCCCCGGCTCTCCAAGGCCACCACGAACCTGTTCCGGTTCAGGGACGGCGCCCGCTCGGCGAAGCTGTCGGCCAAAGACCTGGACCAGGTGATCGAGGTCGACCCGGTGGCGATGACCGCCGAGGTCCAGGGGATGACCACCTACGAGAACCTGGTGGACGCCACGCTCGCCCACGGGTTCATGCCGCACGTCGTGCCGCAGTTGAAGACGATCACGCTGGGCGGGGCGGTGACGGGGCTCGGCATCGAGTCCACCAGCTTCAGGGACGGGCTGCCGCACGAGTCGGTGGAGGAGCTGGAGATCCTCACCGGTGACGGACGGATCGTCGTGGCCCGTGACGACAACGAGCACCGCGACCTGTTCCGCGCGTTTCCCAACTCCTACGGCACGCTCGGCTACGCCCTGCGGATCCGGATCAAACTCAAGCGCGTTCAGCCCTACGTCAGGCTGACCCACATCCCGTTCGGCGACGCCGACAAGTGCATGCTCGCGATGCGGGAGATCTGCGAGCGCGGCGAGTACGAGGGCGAGCGCGTCGACTTCGTGGACGGCACGTTCTTCGAGCCCGGCGAGCTCTACATCACGGTGGGCCGCTTCGCCGAGCGTGCCCCGTACCTCTCCGACTACACCGGGATGCGCATCTACTACCGGTCGATCCAGACCAGGACCCGTGACTGGCTCACCGTGCGCGACTACCTGTGGCGCTGGGACACCGACTGGTTCTGGTGCTCGCGTGCCTTCGGCGTGCAGACCGCGCTGGTGCGGTCCCTGATGCCGCGCAAGTGGATGCGCTCGGACGTCTACCGCAGGCTCGTCGGTCTCGACCGCAAGTACGGAGTGATCGCCAAGGTCGACCGCTGGCGCGACCTGCCCGTGCAGGAGTCGGTCATCCAGGACATCGAGGTTCCCGTCGAGCGCGGTGCCGAGTTCCTGGAGTTCTTCCACACCAAGGTCGGGATGGCGCCGGTCTGGATGTGCCCGCTGAGGTCCACGGGCGAGTGGCCGCTCTACCCGCTGGAGCCGGGACGGCTTTACGTCAACTTCGGCTTCTGGGGAACGGTGCCGCTCCCCAGGGGGCAGTTCGACGGCTATCACAACCGTCTGATCGAGAATCGGGTCCACGAGCTGGAGGGGCATAAATCGCTGTACTCCACTTCGTTTTACCCAGAAGATGAATTTTGGCGGTTTTATAACGGAACTGCCTACTGGCCGGTCAAGCGGGCATACGACGGGGGTGGCCGGTTGCTCGATCTCTACGACAAGTGTGTTCGGGGGCGTTAGTAGGAGAGGTTGTTTCTGTGTCGCTCGCAGAGATCTTCGAGAAGGTCATGGGGCCCGAGGCGGACGTGCGCTTCGTCGCCTACGACGGAAGCAAGGCCGGACCGGACGGTGCCGACATCAGCGTCGAGGTGAAAACCCCGGCGGCCGTCGCCTACCTGGCGCAGGCACCCGGAGAGCTGGGTCTGGCGAGGGCGTACGTGTCAGGACATCTCGACGTCCACGGTGACATGTACACCCTGCTGTCCCGCATGTGGTCGCTCACCGTCAACGACATCCCGGTCGGGCAGAAGCTCTCGGCCGTTCGAGCCATCGGGGTCCGCCCGCTGCTGACGCGAATGCCGCCGCCTCCGCAGGAGGTGCGGCGCAGCGTGCTCGCCCGGATGGGCAGCAGGCACGCCAAGCAGCGTGACGCCGAAGCCATCCACCACCACTACGACGTCTCCAACAAGTTCTACTCGTGGGTGCTCGGCCCTTCCATGGCCTACACCTGCGCGGTCTTCCCCGAACAGGACTCCACGCTGGAGGAGGCGCAGCTCGCCAAGTTCGAGCTCGTCGCCCGCAAGCTGGCACTCAAGCCCGGCATGAGGCTGCTGGACGTCGGCTGCGGCTGGGGCGGCATGGTCATCCACGCCGCCCGCGAGTACGGTGTGAAGGCGCTGGGTGTCACGCTCTCGCGCCAGCAGGCCGAGTGGGCGCAGAAGGCCATCGCCGAGGCCGGTCTCGGTGAGCTCGCCGAGGTCCGCCACATGGACTACCGCGACGTGCCGGAGACCGGCTTCGACGCCGTCAGCTCGATCGGCCTGACCGAGCACATCGGCAAGGACCAGTTGCCCTTCTACTTCCGTTTCCTTTACGACAAGCTCGTCCCCGGCGGCCGGCTGCTCAACCACTGCATCACCCGCCCGACGGGAACGGAGAAGACGCTCAACGCCGGTGGGTTCATCAACCGCTACGTCTTCCCCGACGGAGAGCTGGAGTCGGTCGGCTACCTGGCCCGCCAGATCGAGGACACCGGCTTCGAGATCCGCCACGAGGAGAACCTGCGCGAGCACTACGCGCAGACCCTCCGCTTCTGGTGCTCCAACCTCGACGACCACTGGGACGAGGCGGTCCAGGAGGTCGGCGAGGGCACGGCACGGGTCTGGCGCCTCTACATGGCGGCCTGCGTGGTCGGCTTCGAACGCAACAAGATTCAGCTTCACCAGATCCTCGGAGTGAAGCTCCACGACGACGGCAGGGCCGGCGTCCCGCTCCGCCCCTCGACCGACTGGCCCTGATCTCCGGAACACCCGCTCACGCGCGGGTTCCGGGAGGCACGTCGCGTGCCTCCCGGAACCGGCGCCGCCGCCGTGCTCTCATCGGCCGCAGGCCTCTCACCTCTCAGCGGAGCTCGCGCTTGAGGATCTTCCCGGTCGCGGTCATCGGCAGGGCGTCACGGAACTCGATGATCCGCGGATACTTGTACGCGGCCATGTTCTCCCTGCTCCAGGCGACGAGCTCGTCCTCGGTGATCGTCGCGCCGGGGGTGCGGATGACGTACGCCTTGACCTCCTCGCCGTGCGAGTCGTGGGCGACCCCGACCACCGCCGCGAGGGAGACCTCGGGATGGGTGATCAGGACCTCCTCCAGCTCGCGCGGGTAGACGTTGAAACCACCCCGGATGATCATGTCCTTCACCCGGTCGATGATGGCGTAGTAGCCGTCGGCGTCGCGGGTGGCGATGTCGCCGGTGCGGAACCAGCCGTCCCTCATGACCTCGGCGGTCGCCTCGGGCCGGTTGTAGTAGCCCTTCATGACGTTGTGACCGCGGATCGCGATCTCGCCGGGCCCCTCACCCTCGATCGTCTTCCAGTCGGCGTCGATCAGCTTCATCTCCACCCCCCAGATCGGGGTGCCGATCGAGCCGGGCTTGCTGGGCCTGCCCGGCTGGTTGAAGCTGGCCACCGGGGAGGTCTCCGACAGGCCGTAGCCCTCCAGGATCCCGATCCCGAAGGTCCTCTCGAAGTCCTTCAGCACCTCGACGGGGGAGGAGGCGCCACCGGCGGCCGCGACCTTGAGCGAGGTGGGCACCTCGTCGCCGTCCGCGTGGATCTTCGACAGCATGGCCCAGTACATGGTCGGCACGCCCGCGAACAGCGTGACGTTCTCGGCGCGCATCAGCTCCAGGGCCGGGCCCGGCTCGAAGCGCGGCAGGAGCACGATGGTCGCCTGGCGCCGGAACCCGGCGTTCATGACGACGGTCTGCCCGAAGGAGTGGAAGAGCGGCAGCACCGCCAGGTAGGCGTCGCCGCCCTCGGTCCGAGGGAACATCTCATCGGAGACCATGGCGTTGAGCAGCATGTTCTGGTGGCTGAGCTCGGCGCCCTTGGGCTGGCCCGTCGTGCCGCTGGTGTACAGGATCACCGCGGTGTCGTCGGGCGAGGTCTGCACGGTCTCGAACTCGCCGGACACGCCGTCCAGCGCCGCCCACAACGTCTCCCCGTACTCGGACTCGGTGGCGAACGCGGTGGCGGGCAGGACGAGGAAGTGTTCCGCCGATGACTCCTCGAAGCCCGCCCTCCCTCGCTCGCCCAGCGGCAACTCGGGGGTGCCCTCGAAGCAGAACAGCGCCTTGGCCTGCGAGTCCTCCAGGTGGTAGGCGATCTCTCTGGACTGCAGCAGCACGTTGAGCGGCACGACCGTCGCGCCGGTCTTGAGGATCCCGTAGTAGACGAAGGGGAAGTAGGGCAGGTTGGGGCAGGCCAGCGCCACCTTGTCGCCCTTACCGATCCCCCGGGAGACCAGTAGGTTGGCAACCTGGTTCGCGATGGTGTTGACCAGGGAGTACGGCAGCCGCAGGTCACCGAAGACCAGTGCGGTGCGGTCGGGGGCCTCCCGGGCGCTGTCCTCCAGGGCGATCGACAGGTTGAGCATCGTGCGTCCTCCTCCAAGCGGGCTCTGACTTTGCTCATACTGGCAGTCAGAGATACCGACCGGTAGGTAGCGCGGCCACGAATTGACTGGCAAAGCGTGGGGGAGTAAGCAGATGAGAGCGCGCTTACGGGGAGATGAGCCGGTCGTCTGTGTGATGAGAGGTCATTGAGCGTGGAGTACGACTACGTCATCGTGGGCGCGGGGTCGGCCGGATGCGTGCTGGCCAACCGTCTTTCCGCCGACCCTCACGCGAGGGTCGCCCTCATCGAGGCGGGTGGTTCCGACCGGAGACTCGAGGTCCGGATGCCCGCCGCCTTCGCCAAGCTGTTCAAGACCGAGTGCGACTGGGACTTCACCACCGTCGGGCAACCCGAGCTGTCCGGCAGGGAACTCTACTGGCCGCGCGGCCGGATGCTCGGCGGGTCCTCCTCGATGAACGCCCAGATGTGGGTGCGCGGGCATCGCGCCGACTACGACGGATGGAACGTGCCAGGCTGGTCCTACGAGGAGGTCCTTCCGTACTTCCGCAGGGCCGAGCGCCGCACGGGCTCCAACCGTGGAGACGTGTACGGCACGAAGGGCCCGATCCACATCTCGGAGCTGCGCTCCCCGAACCCCGCCACCGCGCTCTTCCTGCGGGCCTGCGAGGAGTTGGGCATCACGCGCCTGGACGAGCTCAACGGCCCCTCCAATGAGGGCTGCTCGCCGACACCCGTCACCCAGCACAGGGGCCGCCGCTGGAGCTCCGTCGACGCCTACCTCGCCCCTGCGGCCGGGCGCCCCAACCTCACCGTGCTGACCTCCTCGCGCGTACGCCGGGTGCTCGTCGAGGACGGGCGGGCGACCGGGGTGGAGTACGGCGACGGCGACGCAGCGGTGGCGCGGGCGCGCGGAGAGGTCATCCTGTCGGCCGGGGCGATCGGCTCACCGCACCTGCTGATGCTGTCGGGCATCGGCCCGGTGGACGAGTTGCTGGCCGCGGGCGTCGAGCCGGTCCACGAACTGCCCGAGGTCGGAGCCAACCTCCAGGACCATCTCGCCTCGGGCGTCTTCCTGCACTGCCTCAAGCCGATCACCCTCGCCGGTGCCGAGGCGCCCGGCAACCTGTTCCGCTTCCTGGCCCAAGGCCGGGGCATGCTCACCTCCAACGTCGGCGAGGCCGTGGCGTTCATCCGCACCTCGGACGAGGAGCCCGCCCCCGACATCGAGCTGATCTTCGCTCCCGGGTCGTTCATCGGCCACGGCCTCACCCCGCCGCCCGGGCACGGCCTGACCATCGCCTCGGTCCTGCTCCGGCCGGAGAGTCGAGGCCGCCTCTCGCTGGACGGCGAGGACGTCGTGATCGACCCCGGCTACCTGACGGCGCGGGCCGACGTCCGCCGTCAGGTAGCCGGGCTGCGCAAGGCCGGGGAACTGTTCGCCACCGAGGCGCTCCGGCCACTCGCGGGACCCCCGATGGACCCGTACTGGGGTCCGAGGACCGAGGAGGGGCTCGTTCGCTGGATCCGCGAACGCAGCGAGACCCTCTACCATCCGGTCGGCACCTGCCGGATGGGTGAGGATCCCGGATCGGTGGTGGATTCCGCCCTGAGGGTGAGGGGGATCGCCGGTCTGAGGGTGGTCGACGCCTCGATCATGCCGGTCATCCCCCGGGGGCACACCCACGCGCCCACCGTGATGATCGCCGAAAGAGCCGCCGACCTCGTCGCCGGGGACTCGTTGAGGCGTTGAGGCGCGAGGTGCCGGGGCGCTGTGCGTTGTGACGTCGGTCACCGGACGCCTCCCGCGTACCGGTCGCGCGGGAGGACCGGCTTGGCCGGGCTCCGGCCTTCCTTTCGCAGGGGCGCAGGGGGGAGCATGTTCTCCAGGCCGGGCGCTTCCCGCATCAGGAGTGCTCCGGGAAAGGCGACGACCTCGTTCTGTGCTGGTTGAGGTGAGGGTCCTGTGGCAGGATCCAAGAAACAGAACGCGGTTCTAGTGGAGGCTGGCGTGACGGTTTCACTCGCGGACATCGACCTGTCGGACATCTCCTTCTGGGAGCGGCCGATGGCGGAGCGGGAGGCCGCCTTCGCGGTGCTTCGCGCGCAGCCGGGCCCCGTCCTCTTCGCCGAGCCCGAGATCCCCTTCGCCCCGCCGGGCCCCGGCTACTACGCCCTCGTGCGGCACGCGGACATCATCGAGGCGAGCCGCCACCCCGACGTCTTCTCCTCGGGCCGGGGGGCGACGTCCATCCAGGACCTCGGCCCCGACTTCGGCGAGTACTTCGGCTCGATGATCAATATGGACGACCCCCGGCACGCGAGGCTGCGCAGGATCGTCTCCAGGGCGTTCACGCCAAAGATGATCAAGCAGTTCGAGGTCGACGTCGAGGCCGCCGCCGTGCGGATCGTGGACGATCTGATCGCGAAGGGTCCCGGCTGTGACTTCGTGACCGAGGTGGCGGCGAAGCTGCCCTTGAAGATCATCTGCGACATGATGGGCATCGGCCCCGAGCACTACCAGGCGGTCTTCGACGCCACGAGCATCATCCTGTCGGGCGGCGACCCCGAGTTCATCGCCGATGTCAGCCGCGCCGCCGAGCTGCTCCTCGGCGCGGGACAGGGGCTCCAGGACCTCGTCGTCTCCCTGGCCGCCGAGGGCGGAGACAACCTCACCACCGCACTGACCAGCGCCAACATCGACGGTGAGAAGCTGACGATGCAGGAGCTCGGCTCGTTCTTCATCCTGCTGGTGGTGGCGGGCAACGAGACCACCCGCAACGCCATCTCGCACGGTCTGCACCTGTTCAGCGAGAACCCCGACCAGCGGGCACTGCTGCTCGAAGACTTCGAAGGGCGCCTGCCCGGTGCCGTCGAGGAGATCGTCCGCCTCGCCTCGCCCGTCGCCTGGATGCGCCGCAGCCTCACCCGCGACTACGAGATGAACGGCCACCTCTACCGCGAAGGTGAGAAGGTCCTGCTGTACTACTGGGCCGCCAACCGCGACGAGAGCGTCTTCACCGACCCGCACCGCTTCGACATCCAGCGCACCGAGGGCCCGCACATCGGCTTCGGCGGGCCAGGGCCGCACTTCTGCCTCGGCGCCCACCTGGCCCGCCGCGAGATCACCGTGATGTTCCGCGAGCTGTTCACCCGCCTGCCCGACATCCGTTCCGAAGGGGAGCCCGACCGTCTGCGCTCCAGCTTCATCAACGGCATCAAGCGCATGAGGTGCACCTTCTAGCCTTCCGTGACTTTCCGGCGCTCCTCGACCTTCGGGACGGGCGCGGTGCTCACCGCTCCAGCGCGCGGATCGACTTGAAGACGGTGTTGATGTCGGGGAGCAACTCCTTCTTGCTGTCCGGCACCGACATGTAGACGATCGCGGGCAGGTCGGCGCCGGTGCTCACGGCGGCCACGACCATGGTCGTCTTCGAGTCGCCCGCGGTGATCTCATACGCGGCGAGCTGGCCGGGCAGGCCGTTCACCGACAGGGTCTGCTGGGCGGTCTTGCGGGCGGTGTTTCCCTCGGGGAAGAACTTGTTGCGCCCGCTGGAGGCGACCGCGTTGATCACCGGTGCGAGGTTCTCGGGCGAGGTGTACTTCGCCTTCAAACGCGGTGAGAGGGGGCCCGACATCAGCTGGGCGAACTGGGTCTTGCCCGTGGAGTCCGCGCCCGCCGGGAGATACTGGCGGGTCGTGAAGCCGTAGCTGGCGGGCATGCCGGGACGCTGGTCCTGCCGCCAGGGGGCGCCGAGTTGGGCCAGGGTGATCCCCGCCTGCTGGTCGGTGAGCGTACCTGCCACCGGTGAGGCGTCGCCGGTGAAGCGCGGCAGACGGCCGATGGCGGCGGGCTTGGTCGACTTCTGGGTCGCCGCGGGCTTGGGGTCGGAGGGGATCTCCTCGTCGGCCGAGGCAAGCGGCCCGGCCAGGAAGGCCCAGAGCACCGCGCCGAGCAGCGCGATGGCCACGGATCCGGCGAGCGCGAAGATCCAGACCGGTCGGCCCCGCTCCCCGTCCTCCTCGTCCTCGATGGCCTGGTAGTTGTCGCCGAAGACCGTGTTCCACAACTCCTGCTGGCGCTCCGGCGGAGGCGTCTTCGGGCCGCTGATCTGACCCGCGGTGACGAACGGCTTGTTCGGGTCGGACGGGTCGCGGCTCAGGTGATGACCAGGCTGGCCAGGGTGGTTCACCTGACCAGGCTGAGGCTGACCCTGCTGGGGGCCGCCCTGTCGAGGGTCGGCTCCGGGGTGAACAGGGGGTGCTCCCAGAGCCGAGGACGCGTTGGGAGCCTCCGCGTTCGCCGCGGCCAGGGCCCACATGGCGGGGTTGTCGGGCACGCCGTAACCGCGCCGGGCGTTTTCGCCGCCGGAGTCGCCGCCGTTCTGGACACCGTTCGGGTGGCCGCCATCGGGTGAGGTGCCGCCGAAGGGGGTGGCGCCGGGGTGGGAACCCTGAGCGGTGCCGGGTAGGGCGCCGCCGGAGCGAGCGGCCGGAGCGTCACCGTTCGCCCAAGCGGGGGAGAACGTCGAGGTGGGGGCCTCGGCGAACCCCGCGTTTCCCGGGGAGGCCGGGGGCCAGGTGTCACCGCCCGCCGGAGAGGCGGGCGGCCAGGGGGCGTTCTCCGCCTGCGCCGGCGGCCACGCGTTGTTCTCCGCCGAGGGGCGACCGGAGGGCTCGTGCCCCGGTGCGGTGGCCTGCCACGTCTCCCCCGCCGCGCCGGAGCCCTGCCGCTGGGCGTTCCCCTGCGGGCCGGTCGCCTGTGCCCAGCTGTCGGCCTGCGGGTTTTGTGTGCGGCCGTCGCTGTGGGGTGGGGTGGGGGGCCAGGTGTCGTTGGGGGTGCCTGCTTGGGGCCAGCCGCCGGAGGAGTCTGCCGGGGGAGTCTGGCCCTGGTCGCCGTTGTGGGACTGGGGGGAGGTGGGCTGCGGCCATCCGTTGCCGTTCCCGGGTGGGGTCTGGTGCGGGTTGTCGGTGCCCTGCGGGCCCGATGCCTGCGTCCAGCTGTCGGCCTGTGAACCGGATCCCTGCGCCCAGCCGTCGTTGTTCTGCGGGGCTGACGCCTGTGCCCAGCTGTCGGCCTGTGAACCGGATCCTTGCGCCCAGCCGTCTGCTTGAGAGCCGGAACCCTGGGGTCGGCTGTCGGTCTGGGGAGCCGAGGCCTGTGCCCAGCCGTCTGCTTGCGGGCTGGTCGCCCGTGCCCAGCTGTCGGCCTGTGAACCGGATCCCTGCGCCCAGCCGTCGTTGTTCTGCGGGGCTGACGCCTGTGCCCAGCCGTCAGCCTGAGGTGTGGTCGCCTGTGCCCAGCCGTCGTTGTTCTGCGGGGCCGACGCCTGCGCCCATCCGTCGTTGCGCGGGCTGAAGGCATCCGGCCAGCTGCTGACCTGAGGGGTGGTCGCCTGTGCCCAGCCGTCGTTCTGCGGGGCTGAGGCTTGCGCCCAGCTGTCTGCCTGCGGGCTCTGCGGGCGACCGTCGCTCTGGGGCGGGGTGTTCTGGGACCGGCCGCCGCCGGGGATGTCGGCCTGAGGGGTGGAGGCGCGCTGTCCTCCGCCGGGTGAGGTCTGCCAGGAGGAGCCGTTGCCGCTTTGTTGTTCATCTTGCGGGAGGGGCAGCCGGGGTCCGGTGCCAAGCGAATCGTTCGACCACGAGGGCGACGGCTCGGCAGCCTCCGGCCATGCCGAAGGCAGGTGGGACTGGCTGGACTGCTCCGAGGCCATGCTTTCCTTACCTCCCGCGCGGGTGCCCGAATTAGGCGTATTGGGCATGGTCTCACGTGAGACGGGGGGGTTCGCAGGGAAACTGGAGAACGCTCCCCTGAACTGGAGTCCGGTGGGATCGGTCGGTGGATCCTGCATGGGCAGGCCGACCTCCATCGGATCCGGGCCCTGCCCCGGCTCTGCTGAATGTGCCACGGTTAGAAGAGTAAACGCGAGAGACATACGAGGTCACAACAGGCGTATAGCCATCGGGTCTCGTTGCCCCGGGGAGAACGGGAGCCTCCATTCTGCTGACCTGGCCGGATCCTGTCTCCTGTTTGCCGTGATCGGCCCTGTTTTCGCTGGCCACGAATACGCCTTGCGGGCTGCGATAGTCTTGCCCTATGCGTGCCGCGACCCTGCTTATCGGGCCGCATCGGCCTTCCCGTCCCTGAGCGCCCTGCCGATGCGGCTGCCCTCCGCGTGAGCGGGGGGTTTTTGCATTGGGCCGGACGGGTCAGACCATCCACGCAGGCATACCCCGAGGAAGATCGACGTGAGCGAGCGAGCCGACATGCAGAGCGACGAGCAGCACTATGACCCGCAGGCCCTGCAGGTCAAGTGGCAGCGCAGGTGGGAGGAACTGGATCCCTTCCGGGCCTCCGACGACCCCGCCGACCCGCGCGAGCGGCGCTACATGCTCGACATGTTCTCCTATCCCTCGGGCGACCTGCACATGGGGCACGCCGAGGTGTTCGCCCTGGGTGACGTCATCTCCCGCTACTGGGTCCAGCGCGGCTACAACGTGCTGCACCCCGTCGGCTGGGACTCCTTCGGCCTGCCCGCCGAGAACGCCGCGATCAAGCACAACGCGCACCCGGCGGAGTGGACCTACGCCAACATCGAGACCCAGGCCAACTCCTACAGGCGCTACGCGATCTCCTTCGACTGGTCCCGCCGTCTGCACACCAGCGACACCTCGTACTACAAATGGACCCAGTGGCTCTTCAACCGCTTCTTCGAGCGTGGTCTGGCCTACCGCAAGGGCGGCCTGGTCAACTGGTGCCCGAACGACCAGACCGTGCTCGCCAACGAGCAGGTCAAGGACGGCAGGTGCGAACGCTGTGGCGCCGAGATCGTCCGTCGCGAGCTGACCCAGTGGTATTTCAAGATCACTGATTACGCCGACCGGCTGCTGGACGACATGTCCCTGCTGGAAGGCGGCTGGTCCGAGCGTGTGCTGACGATGCAGCGCAACTGGATCGGCCGCTCCGAGGGTGCCGACGTCGACTTCGTGATCGAGGGCCGGGACGAGCCGGTCACCGTCTACACCACCCGTCCCGACACCCTGTACGGCGCCACCTTCTTCGTGGTCGCCCCGGACGCGCCGCTGGCCGAGGAGATCGTCACCGACGACCGGCGCGAGGCATTCGAGGCATACCGGGGCGAGGTGTCCAAGCTGTCCGACATCGACCGGCTGTCCACCGAGAAGGAGAAGACCGGCGTCTTCCTGGGCCGGCACGCGATCAACCCGGTCAACGGTGAGCGCATGCCGGTCTGGGCGGCCGACTACGTGCTGTCCGACTACGGCCACGGCGCCATCATGGCCGTGCCCGCCCACGACCAGCGCGACCTGGACTTCGCCCGTACCTTCGACCTGCCGGTACGGGTGGTCGTGCACACCGGCCTGGCCGATCCCGGCGAGACCGGTGTCGCCACCACCGGTGACGGCGCGATGGTCAACTCCGGCCCGCTGGACGGCCTGGCCAAGGCCGAGGCGATCCGGAAGATCATCGAGGTGCTGAGCGAGCGGGGCACCGGTCACTTCACGGTCAACTTCCGGCTGCGTGACTGGTTGCTGTCCCGCCAGCGCTTCTGGGGCTGCCCGATCCCGATCATCCACTGCGCCGACTGCGGCGAGGTCCCCGTCCCCGACGACCAGCTGCCCGTCACGCTGCCCGACATGCGTGGCGAGGCCCTGGCGCCCAAGGGCATCTCTCCGCTCGCCTCGGCCGAAGACTGGGTCAACGTCTCCTGCCCCAAGTGCGGCGGCCCGGCGAAGCGCGACACCGACACGATGGACACCTTCGTCGACTCCTCGTGGTACTTCCTGCGCTACGTCGACCCGGCCTACGACGAGGGGCCGTTCGACGTCGAGCGCGTGCGCAGGTGGGGTCCGATCGACCAGTACATCGGCGGCGTCGAGCACGCCGTGCTGCACCTGCTGTACGCCAGGTTCTTCACCAAGGTCCTGCACGACATGGGAATGATCGACTTCGTCGAGCCCTTCACCCGCCTGCTGAACCAGGGGCAGGTCATCAACCAGGGCAAGGCGATGTCCAAGTCGCTGGGCAACGGCGTCGACCTGGGCCAGCAGATCGACGCCCACGGTGTCGACGCGGTCAGGCTGACCGTCGTCTTCGCCGGACCTCCCGAGGACGACATCGACTGGTCCGACGTCTCCCCGGCGGCCTCGCAGAAGTTCCTCGCCCGCGCGTTCCGCGTCATGGCCGAAGCCGGCGCGGCCTCCGCGCCCGGCGTCGACGTCACCGCGGGAGACCTGAACCTGCGCAAGGTCGTCCACCACACCATCGACGAGGTCACCAAGCTGGTCGAGTCCCACCGCTTCAACGTCGCGGTGGCCCGCATGATGGAGCTGACGAGCGCAGCACGCAAGGCCATCGACTCCGGCCCCGGTGCCGCCGACCCGGCGGTCAGGGAGGCCGCCGAGACCCTAGCGGTCATGCTGTCCCTGGTCGCGCCGTACGCGGCGGAGGAGGGCTGGGAGCGGCTGGGACACGCCGCCTCGGTCGCCACCGCGGGCTGGCCGGTGGCCGACCCGGCGCTGCTGGTCCAGGAGTCGGTCACCTGCGTCGTCCAGGTCGCGGGCAAGGTGCGCGACCGGCTGGAGGTCTCCCCGGAGATCTCCGAGGCGGACCTGGAGTCGCTGGCCCTGCGGTCGGAGAAGGTTCAGCCCTTCCTCTCCGGCACGCCGCGCAAGGTGATCGTCCGCGCACCCAAGCTGGTCAACATCGTGCCGTAGTCGTCCCGCGTGCTCTCGGGCCGCTGACGACGGACGGCTGAGTGACTGTCATGGCCGCGGCCGTCCCGCGTGCTCACGGGGTCGCTACGAACTCGGGGTGCCCTTGCGAGGGCATCCCGGGGGGCGCGCGTCAGCTCGGCCGGTGTGTCCCCGTGACCACTTCAGGGGAGAATCCGCACCGCTTCAAGCGGCGGGCCTCCATCTCGGCCTCGCCGGGTGGGTTCCCGTGCCCGCCGACGAGAGATCTTCCCGGGGATGTCCCATCACCTGAGAACGCCGGATGGGGCTCGACATATGATGTCGAGCCCCATCCGGCATGTCGTTCTATGGCGTGTCGCACAGAAAGCTGGAGGCGCGTGATGCTGAGCTCGCGTGGCCACGGTGTGGCTCGGTCCGGACCCGCGTGCCGTGCGACGTTCTCGAGCGGCGATGCCTCCACGGGCCGGAGCCTGTGGAGAGCGCTGAGGAGCCTGCGTGGGACGCTCGCGTCAGAGCTTGCGGAGGACCGCGACGACCTTGCCGAGCACGGTGGCCTCGTCGCCGGGGATCGGGTCGTAGTTGGGGTTGTGCGGGACCAGCCAGACGTGGCCGTCTCTGCGCTTGAAGGTCTTGACCGTGGCTTCGCCGTCGATCATCGCGGCGACCACGTCGCCGTTGTCGGCGACCGGCTGCTGGCGCACGACCACCCAGTCACCGTTGGCGATGGCGGCCTCGATCATCGAGTCGCCGGTCACCTGGAGGAGGAAGAGCGTGCCCTCACCGACAAGCTGCCTGGGCAGGGCGAAGACGTCTTCGATGCTCTCCTCGGCGAGGATGGGGCCACCGGCGGCGATCTGACCGACGAGGGGCACATAGGCGGCGGTCGGACGGCTGACCGGAGTCTCGTCCTCACCGGAGTCGGGATCAACCCACAGCACGGGCTCGCCGGGAAGGCGTACCTCCAAGGCGCGGGGGCGGTGCGGATCACGCCGCAGGTAGCCCTTGCGCTGCAAAGCCGTCAACTGGTGCGACACGCTGGAGGTGCTGGTGAGCTGCACCGCTTCGCCGATCTCCCGCATGGACGGCGGATAGCCGCGCTGCTGCACGGAATCACGGATCACCTCAAGGATCTTCCGCTGCCTGGGGGTGAGGCCAAGGGAGTCACGCCTTCGCACCGCCAGATCGCTGGCGGCCGAACCGTTCTCGTTGTGCTGGCTCATACGAACTCCTCGCCTCCCGGTCTGTATTTAACACGTCGCACACAGCGACCATACCTCGGCCGAAGATCATACTCAAACAATTGTTCGAATGTCCTCGAAATCGGCGACGCCGTGGTGTACAACATCGTACGGGAGTTCGATCGACATCGTGTTCGATTCACCGATCTTTCTTCGACATGTGTTCGGCCAGGTCGAGGGGATGGGGGGCCACCGTGAAACCGACCGCGACGACACCACGATCCAGGATCGCGCCGAGGTCCCGGGCGGCGCAGCGATCACCGGGGGCGCCGCACCTGCGGCTCGTGCCACCCCCGAGGCCGGAGCCCGGTTCCGCGCCGGAGTCCGGGCGGAGGTCCGAGGCGAAGCAGGGGTGGGAGGCCGCCTGGGACTCGGTGCCGGGGGCGCGCCTCGGCCGCGGGCCGGGGCGAAGGTCCGGCAGGGAGCCCGAGCGGGCCTTCGAGCGTGAGCCCGGGCGGGGATCCGGCCGTGAGGCGGCGCGAGGGTCCGGCCGTGAGGCGAGGCGGGAATCCGGGCGAAAGCGGGGGCGTGCCTCGCGTGAGCCTGAGCGAAAGCCCGGCGGGGCCTCCGGGCGTGAGCCTGGGCGGAGTCCTGGCCGCGAGGCGAGGCGGTCGCTCGGGCGTGAGCGGGGGTGGAGCCCCGGCCGTGAGCGAGGACGGTGGTCCGGGCGTGATCCGGAGCGGGGAGCCGGACGCGGGGCCGGGCCGAGGAGGGCGCCGCGACCGGCGACGGCATCCTCGGTGGGCGCACGCCGGCCGGATGCCGGCCGGAAGGGGGCGACCCGGCGGCCCCTTCGGCTCACCCGCCGTGGAAGGATCGTCGTGGTGGTGTTGCTCGCACTGTTCAGCCTGGCGGTGCTCCGGGTCGGCGGGCGCATCGACATGGTCGCGGCGGACGAGCGGGCGGGCCTTGAGGGGCTGCCGCGGATCACGGTGCACGCGGACGACACGCTGTGGGAGATCGCGGACGCGCTGACGAAGGAGGCGGACACCGGCTCGACGGTGCGTCGCATCATGGACCTCAACGGGCTGTCCGGCTCGGAGGTCCGGCCGGGGGCCCGGCTCTATCTCCCCGAGGGCCTCGTCTCCGTGAGATGAGGCCGGTCCGAGCTCCGGCGATCGGGCCGGGGCTCGTGCGACCGCTACGGCGCCCGGTCGAGCTCTGTCGGGACGGTCGGCGAGAGGGGTGGGCCTCGTTTCAGCGGGGTGGGGTCGGTCGGCGGCGCGGATGGGGCGAGGGGTGTAGAGGGGGTGCGAGGGTCTCGTCTGACGGGTCGCCTGGGACGACTGTGAGGGAAGAGGCGCCCGGGGTGAGAGGGGTCTCGCGCGGGTGGCGACACGCCGGGACGTGAGGGCTGATCAGCGACTTCGTGCCGCAAGGTCGTTTCAACTTGCGTTCATGGTCGAGCACTTCTACGGTTGGACCACAACATCTAGTGGCTGCATCGCAACACTTCACCACAGCTTGTGTTTCCATTACCGCATCTCGACTATTCAAGATGTGTGCGCGGGCGTCTGGCCGTGCGTGTCGTGGGTAGGTGAGGTGGGCCGGCCGCTTCGGTAGGTCAAGGAGGCGACACGCGTGCATTGTCCGTTCTGTCGCCATCTAGACACGCGAGTCATCGACAGCCGGGCCACCGAGGACGGCGGGGCGATCCGCCGCAGGCGCACGTGCTCGGAATGCGGGCGCAGGTTCACCACGCAGGAGACCGTTCTGCTCATGGTGAGCAAGCGCAGCGGTGTGACGGAGCCGTTTTTCAGGGACAAGGTGATCGCCGGGGTCCGGCGGGCGTGCCAGGGGCGGTCCGTCAGCGAGGATTCCCTGGCGCAGCTGGGCCAGCGGGTCGAGGAGAGCATCCGGGCCACCGGATGCGCCGAGATCGCGGCCCACGAGGTCGGGCTGGCCATCCTGGGCCCGCTCCGCGAACTGGACGAGGTGGCGTACCTGCGGTTCGCCTCCGTCTATCGCGGTTTCGAGACACTGGCCGACTTCGAGGCGGAGATCGAGCGGCTCCGGGCGGAGCGCTCCACCAAGCAGGACTGATACAGACCCCGGGCGTCGGGGGTGATGCGGCGCGTTGGTGTGGTCCGATTCGAGGGTTCCACGGAGCCCCAGAAGGGGGAAGTCATGACGGAGACCGCCGGTGCGGTGACACGTGGAGGCAAGAGGCCGCGTAAGGGCCTGAAGATGAAGCGCATCTTCACCACGCCAGGTGTGCATCCCTATGACGAGCTGGTCTGGGAGCGCCGCGACGTCGTCATGACCAACTGGCGCGACGGCTCGATCAACTTCGAGCAGCGCGGTGTCGAGTTCCCCCGGTCGTGGTCGGTCAACGCCGCCAACATCGTGACCACCAAGTACTTCCGCGGGGCGGTCGGCACCCCGCAGCGGGAGTGGAGCCTCAAGCAGCTGATCGACCGGGTGGTGGGCGTCTACACGCGTACGGCGGTCGAGCACGGTTACTTCGCCACCGACGAGGACGCCGAGATCTTCGACCACGAGCTCAAGCACGCCCTGGTCAACCAGGTCTTCAGCTTCAACTCGCCCGTCTGGTTCAACGTCGGCACCGCGTCGCCGCAGCAGGTCAGCGCGTGCTTCATCCTGGCCGTCGACGACCAGATGGAGTCGATCCTCGACTGGTACAAGGAAGAGGGGGTGATCTTCAAGGGGGGTTCCGGCTCCGGCGTCAACCTCTCCAGGATCCGTTCCTCCAAGGAGTTGCTCTCCAGCGGGGGCACCGCCAGCGGCCCGGTCTCCTTCATGCGCGGCGCGGACGCCTCAGCGGGCACCATCAAGTCCGGGGGCGCCACCCGCCGCGCCGCCAAGATGGTCGTCCTCGACGTCGACCACCCCGACATCGAGGAGTTCGTCGAGACCAAGGCGCGCGAGGAGGACAAGATCCGCGCCCTCCGTGACGCCGGGTTCGACATGGACCTGGGCGGCAAGGACATCGTCTCCGTCCAGTACCAGAACGCCAACAACTCCGTGCGCGTCTCCGACGAGTTCATGCGCGCGGTGGAGAACGGTGAGGAGTTCGGCCTGCGCGCCCGCCTCACCGGCGAGGTCATCGAGAAGATCGACGCCAGAGAGCTGTTCCGCAAGATGGGCAAGGCCGCCTGGGAGTGCGCCGACCCCGGGGTCCAGTACGACGACACGATCAACGACTGGCACACCAGTCCGGAGACGGGTCGCATCACCGCCAGCAACCCCTGCTCGGAATACCTGCACCTGGACAACTCCTCGTGCAACCTGGCGAGCATCAACCTGCTGAAGTTCCTGAAGGACGACGACACCTTCGACATCGCGAACTTCGTGATGATCACCGAGCTGATCATCACCGCGATGGACGTCTCCATCACCTTCGCCGACTTCCCGACCGAGAAGATCGACCAGACCACCCGCGCCTACCGCCAGCTGGGCATCGGCTACGCCAACCTCGGCGCGCTGCTCATGGCCACCGGCCACGCCTACGACTCCGACGGCGGCCGGGCGGTCGCCGGGGCCATCACCTCGCTGATGACCGGCGTCTCCTACCGCCGCAGCGCCGAACTCGCCGCGGTCGTGGGCCCCTACGACGGCTACGCCCGCAACGCCGACGCGCACAAGCGGGTCATGCGCAAGCACAACGACGCGAACGAGGCCCTGCGCACGTTCGACGAGATCGACGGTGCCATCCACCGCGAGGCCTCCAGCCAGTGGAGCGAGTGCCTCAGGCTCGGTGAGAAGAACGGTTACCGCAACGCCCAGGCCTCGCTCCTCGCCCCGACCGGGACCATCGGCCTGATGATGGACTGCGACACCACCGGCATCGAGCCCGACCTGGCCCTGGTCAAGTTCAAGAAGCTCGTCGGCGGCGGCTCCATGCAGATCGTCAACCAGACGATTCCCCGCGCGCTGCGGCGGCTCGGCTACCAGGAGGAGCAGGTCGAGGCGATCGTCGAGTTCATCGCCGAGCACGGCCATGTCGTCGACGCCCCCGGCCTGCGGCGCGAGCACTACGAGGTGTTCGACTGCGCGATGGGTGAGCGCGCGATCGCCCCCATGGGCCACGTGCGCATGATGGCCGCGGCCCAGCCGTTCCTGTCCGGAGCCATCTCCAAGACGGTCAACCTTCCCGAGTCCGCGACGATCGAGGACATCGAGCAGGTCTACATGGAGGGCTGGAAGCTCGGCCTGAAGGCCCTGGCGGTCTACCGCGACAACTGCAAGGTCGGCCAGCCCCTCTCGGCCTCGGGCAAGAAGACCGAGGAGAAGGAGAAGCCCGCCGAGCCGGCGATCCAGGTCGTGGAGATCAGCCGCCCGACCCGCCGCCGGATGCCGAACCAGCGCCCCAGCACCACCACCCGCTTCACCGTGGGAGGTGCCAAGGGCTACATGACCGCCTCGTCCTACCCCGACGACGGCCTCGGTGAGGTCTTCCTGAAGATGTCCAAGCAGGGGTCGACCCTCGCGGGCGTCATGGACGCGTTCTCGGTGGCGATCTCCATCGGCCTGCAGTACGGGGTGCCGCTGGAGACGTACGTCGGCAAGTTCGTCAACATGCGCTTCGACCCGGCCGGTATGACCGACGACCCGGACGTCCGCATCGCCGCCTCGGTGATGGACTACATCTTCCGCCGTCTGGCCCTGGACCACCTGCCCTACGACGACCGCGCCGCCCTCGGGATCTTCTCCGCCTCCGAGCGTGCCGCCCAGCAGCGCGGTGAGGACCCGGCCCCGATCCACACCGACGAGGTCATCGCCGAGCTCGCCACCTCGGCTCCCATCGAGGAGCCGCAGTCCCGCCCCGAGGCGGCACCCGCAAAGACCTCGAGCCGCACCGGCTCCCTGGAGTCCCACCAGGGCCGCACCGCCGACGCGCCTCTCTGCATGACCTGCGGAACCAAGATGCGTCCCGCCGGCAGCTGCTACGTCTGCGAGGGTTGCGGCTCCACCAGCGGCTGCAGCTGATAATGGGCAAAGTTGCGGCAGATGCAACATTCGGTCGTATCTGCACAGTCGGATAACAGCAGGTCGTGAGGGGTGGCGAGGCCAGTGGCCTGCCACCCCCATCCCCCCTGGCCTCGATGGACTCGACCAGGAGAGCCCTTAGCAACAATGTTGCATTAGATGCAACGTCATAGGAGGGGTGCTCATGCCCCAGATTGACCACGCCGATCTGGTCGCCTTCGCTGGTGACAAGGTCAACTTGACGAAGGCCGAGGTTGATGACCAGCGGGCCCAAGTCAACAGACTCAAGGATCGAATTGAAACGAAGATTGCCATATCGCCGGGATATGGCTTCGTTAAGTCGCTTCACGCTGGCTCCGTTGCTAAAGGTACGGCTCTTCGGACTGTCAACGACCGGGACCTCGCGGTCTACGTGAAGGCGGAGCAGGCGCCGGACGAAACGCCTGCTCTCGTGAACTGGGTACGTGACCGGGTCGCGGAGGCATATTCGACCTTGTCGGACGACCAGATCGTTGCTAAGACCAACTGCGTTACCGTCACCTTCGCAACCAGCAAACTTGAAGTCGACGTCGTGCCGGTGCTCTACGAAGGTGAGCCCCATGATGTCGGCTACCTCGTCAACAAGTGCACCGGTGAGCGTCTCAAGACCAGCGTCCGTCAGCACCTGGACTTCATTCGCAGCCACAAGAAAGCCCACCCGAAGCATCTTGCGCAGCTCATCCGCTTCACGAAGTGGTGGGCCCGGCTGCAGAAGAAGCGTGATGGCGAGTTCAAGTGCAAGAGCTTCATTCTCGAACTGCTGTGGATCCACCAGGCCAACAGTGGATTGATTCTTAACGACTATCCAGTGGCGCTGGAGCAGTTCTTTGCCTTCATCGTCAACGGTGGCCTTAATGACCAGATCGCCTTCACGGACTTTCATCCGTCATCCGACCTGCCCGAGCGTGGGAACGCACCAATTCAAATTCTCGACCCTGTTAACTTCGACAATAATGTGGCCGAACATTACGGGCTTATAGAACGTGACCGGCTCGTCGCTGCGGCTCAGAAAGCATTTGATGCGATCTCGACGGCTTACTACGAGCCGACGAAGGGACAGGCGGTCGAGTTGTGGCAGGACGTCCTGGGCACTAGCTTCAAGGCGGCAGCGTGAGCAGCTACACCTACGCCGAGACTTTCACCCGCGCCCACGCACGCCGCCTCGCTGGTCGGGTCACCACCGATCTACGGCAGAGCTGGCTAATCTACGGCAGCCCGAGCAGTGACAGTCTTGACGACTACCGACTCGAACTCGAAGAGCTCCTCGTGGACGGATACGTCGACAAGTACCAATTCGGCTTCAAAAAGGACAACAGGGTCGTTTGGTCGCTGCGTTACACCGTCGGTTCGGATGGAGCACTCACTGGCGGTGCTGGTGGTGTCCCACCTGGGGTCGATGTCACGCAGGCAAGTTGGTTTAACTTCCTGACCTATTCAGCGCAGTGGCACTCGCTCGGTGACTCCGTGAAAGAGGGCGTCAAGAGCAAGCTTCCTTTCATCAGGGGCATAGGCTCACTGCCCAGTGACACTCACGGCTACTGGGAGAGCGATCGATCCTATGCTTCAGGAGGCGTCGGGTTGCAGCGAGCCGTCTTCCGGAGTTGGTCATGATCGAGGGCACCGAAGGGTTGTTCGCCCGCACAGAGGAATTTCCAAACTCGCTGGCGCAGGCCAGACTGGCCGCGCTTGTTGGGCTAGACGACTTGATCGACCGTCTTGCGGCGGATGCTGTTGCACTACTGGATCCCACGACGATCCATGCATGGAGTAAGGCCGTGCACGGCAAGGTCATCCCAGCCGTCAGCGCTCTCGAGGACCGAACCCCGCTATTCGTGTTTGCTGGCGACGTCGGGGTTGGAAAAACCGAGGTTGCCGAAGTGGTTGGTCAGGTGATCGCTACCCGAGCTGACACTGATGTGACCTTGTATCCGCTGAGCCTGACCGCCCGAGGGCGTGGTGCTGTCGGAGAGATGACCACGCTGCTAACTCGGGCCTTCGAGCGCATCAGCGCTGATTTCACCCGAGCGCGGCGAGGTGACGGAATTGCCTCCAGCCTCGGCGTCCTGCTCATCGACGAAGCTGATGCTCTAGCTCAGTCTCGTGAACTCGCCCAGATGCATCACGAGGACCGGGCAGGTGTGAACGCCCTGTTGCGTGGCATCGACGGGATGCGGACCGATCGGCTCCCCGTGCTCACGATCTTGTGCACGAATCGCCTCGACGCGCTTGACCCGGCAGTGCAACGGCGAGCTGCGGCGATTGAGGTGTTCGAACGGCCCACTCTCCTGCAACGAGTCGCGTTGCTGACTCGGCTACTGGCTGGAACCAAGTTGTCCCCCGCCGATATCCATGCCTTGGCCTCTGCTACCGGTGAGGCCACTGATCGGCTTTACGGCTATACCTACTCCGACCTGCGCCAGCGTCTTGTACCAGAAATCGTCCTTGCCGCTTACCGTCAAGGAGTCGCTGTCGATTCGGTGATTGCTCATGAGGTCCTCCTTCGAACGCCACCTACCCGGCCGTTCGGGGTTACGGCGAGGTGACGCTCCAGGCCACTCGAGCGGCCAGTGGGGCCCGGCTGCTCGGCGACGATGTTCAGCACCTCATCGTCTGGTATCACGTATTGCGCGCACAGCGCGCCGACTCCACGATCATCGAGCTTGCCGTCGAGGCATCCGATGTTGGCAACGTCGATGATTTGACCTTGCGTCGCGCTACAGGTCCCGATGAGTATTGGCAGGTTAAGGCATCTGTTGACGCTGCTAATCCGCTCACTGAAGAACTATTGTTCGATCGCCCGAAGGATAAGCCAAGTCTCTTGCAGCGGCTTTATGCGAGCTGGTTGAAGTTGCGCCCTAGGCACGAGCAACCACCAAAGGTGGTCCTGGCCACGACACGGGCAATTGATCCTTCTGACAAGGTGCTCGCACTGCGCGCCACGACCGACGCGCGCATCGTCGAGACCCTACGGCATGGAACGGGTGTACTTGCTGCAGCACGCAGTCGTTGGGCGGATCACCTCGGAGTTGACGAGGCCGGGCTTCTTGAATTTCTTGAGTGCTTCGAAATCCGCCATGCCTTGTCCGAGACAGAGTGGCGGGAGAAGGTTCAGGACGCTGCCGAGGGGGCTCGAGTCCGCGCCGACTGGACTGCGGTAGCGGTTGGTATCCAGCAGGTGCGAGACTGGGTCAAAGCGCCTCGAAAGACGTTCACCTCAGCTCAACTCTCCGCAACCATAGACGCGCTACAATTGCGCACCCCGGCGGTGCACCCGCTATTTGTGGCTCAGGCGCTTGAACATAACCCTCGATCGGATACCGCCACTTATTCCGTCGACTGGACCGGCCTGTTCGAAGGCGAGGACCCGCGTCACCGCAGGGTGTTCACTGACCCGGTGATCGCTGGCGCACGGATTTCTGCCGATCTGGCTGTCGCTCGGCAGCGCCTCCGGGCCGCTGGCATCTTCAATTTTGAAGTTGAGGGGCCGATGCGGTTACCGCTTTGGTTTGCTGTTGGCGCTCATTTTTCCAGCACGGCAGGGTTCACTGTCAGCGCCCAGGCTCGTGATGGCCTTTGGTCCTCCAGTGCTATACCCAGCCAGCAAAAAGATCTTCAAATCCATCTTCCCGATGATGAGCAAAGTAACCCCCGGGGACGCCCTTGGGCTGTGAGTGTCAGCTTCGCCGTTGATATTGCAGAGGATGTAGAAGATTTTCTCGCGGAGTCGCACCTAGACGCCTACCATCTCAAGGTCAGACTGCCTGCTCCTGGACGCGAAGCACTTGCTGGCCTCCCTCACGCTCGAGCGGTAATTTTTCAGCTCCGAGAGGAGCTGCGGGAACTCCGAAAAAAGCTCCGCCCACCTGAACTGCACATTTTCATGGCGATGCCTGGCGCCTGTGCACTCCTACTCGGTCACGCTTGGGACAGAATGCCTCCTACCTGGACATATTGGGATATGGGCCAACCGGGGCAGTATGTCCGGGCCTTACGAGTGGATAATTGACGAAATCCTGCTACTTGCCCTGCCTGGTGGGATTGATGAACTGACGCTCTCTGATTTCAGGGAAACGGTTGCGGTAGGACACGCACACCTCAACAATGTTGCATCTGATGCAATGGAGGTATGTGTGGCTCAAGCGGCTGACCTGCCTGGTGCTGCCCATCTAGAACTCGTTGACGGTGTCGTTCATCTCGATCCGAAAAGTGCGGTGCTTGAAGCGATGCTGGGCGGCTGGGTCCGCCAGCAGAAAACCCGGTTTCTAAGGGAGAAAAGCACGATTCAACCGCGGGTGTCGCTGGTGCGGCGGCTGGTGGATTTCACCAACTCCTACCCGTGGGAATGGCAGCCAGCGGACGCGGAGGCGTTCATTGCCCACCTGCAGTCATCGAATCGGAGCAAACCGATCGCTATGTCGACTGGTCGGGGATATGAGACAACGCTGGCTTTGTTCATGGAGTACCTCACAGATCGGCGTTATGGCTGGCCGGAGGAGTGCAGTCGGCGGTTCGGACATTTCCCTCAGCAGATCTTCACCGAGGACAATCGGGTAGCGCATGTCGTCGACTACGAGGGTCATCCAGCGCGTCGGCCACTCACTTATGACGAGGTCCAGGCACTGTTCGACGTCGTCGATGGGCGGGTTGAGGAGGCCAGATCTCAGGGACGCAAGGGAGCTATGACCGCGCTCAGAGACGCTGCCTTGCTCAAGACTGTTTACGCCTTCGGATTGCGTCGCAACGAAGCCCGGATGCTAGATCTGTCCGATCTAAGACGATCACCAAAGATGCCACAGTTCCGGCAGTACGGTGCTCTGCTCGTTCGCTATGGCAAAGCATCCAAGGGTAGCCCACCTAAGCGTCGCACTACGCTGACTGTCCCGGAGATGGATTGGATTGTCGACGTGCTCGACCATTGGGTCACCGAGGCTAGACCATTATTCTCGCCAGGCAAGGTGCCAGCGCTATTCGTTACCGAGCGTGCTGGCCGGATGTCGCCACGCGGGCTCAACACCGCGTTCACTCAGGCCCGTGATGCCGCAGAGTTGCCACCTGAGCTCGATCTGCACTCGCTGAGACACAGCTATGTGACCCACCTCATCGAGTTCGACTACCCGGAGAAGTTCGTGTCCTTGCAGGTTGGCCACAACTATGCAAGCACCACGGCGATCTACACCGGTGTGTCGGACGAGTACCGCAACCGGCTAGTGCAACGTGCACTACGAGGCCGCCATCCGGGCCTTTGGGGGGACGAATGATCAAGAAGATGGGTATCCGCTGGAACCTCCGTAAATTTATGGCCACCCGCGACATGTTCCAGACCACTGACCTGGTGGCGCCGCTGGCTGAACGCGGCGTCCACCTCTCCCGCGAACAGGTTTTCCGGCTGGTCACCCAGCCGCCTCAGCGGCTGTCGATGGATGCCCTTGCCGCGCTCTGCGACATTCTGGACTGCACACCCAACGACTTGATCGATGTTGAGGTCGTCAACGCCCAGATCCGCAAAACGGCTGGAGACGATTTTCTAGCACCACCGAAGGCGCGCCGAACCAGAATTCGTCGCCCGGGGGAATCATGACTCGCCCGCAGCCGGCACTTTCTCAGTCGCTGTTGACCAAAACGGCAGAACTTCTCACTCAAGCTGTTCCTACACTCGACCAGAATCCTGCTCATGATCTGCTGATGCGCACCGCTGGCACCAATCAATCCCTCAGCCAGGTGCGGAACTACTTGATGCAGCACCCCGATGGCTTGCGAGAGCCGCACTCGGACGCGCCTCTGGCAGTGACGCGGCTGGCACGGCTGTTGCTGGGACTTGGGCATGACGTGCGCGAGCCGGAATGCCTTGACTGCGGCCGCGCCATCCTCTGTCCCCATAAGGTGCCAGGCGGTCGTCTCTGCCGTCGGTGCTATCGGAATCGAACGAGCGAGGCATGCTGTCGTTGCGGGCGCATTCGACCGATTCAAGTTCGCCTGCCCGACGGCGTTCTGTGCGCGATGTGTTATCGCCGCGAACGTCGGGAGGAGTGCTCTAGCTGCGGGCGCTTAGCACCAATTGCAACTCGTCGGCCGGATGGCTCTCCGCTGTGTCAGACTTGTCGGCCCGGGCAAAGGGTGGGGCCTTGCGCAATTTGCGGCGAGGAGCGCAATACTCCTTTGCGAACGGAGAATGGTTTCATATGCAGGAAGTGTTATATCCGTAATGTTCAGCCTCGACGTCCCTGCGGAAAGTGTGGGCAGGTCAAAGTCATCTCAAGGGCGGCGATGGCGGAACATCCCGACCTATGCCACAGCTGCAACAGCGGCCCTATTCAGGCATGCTCGGTTTGTGGCCGCGACAGACCGTGCCGTGGCGGCGGCCAAGGGCAACCTCGGTGTCGCTCCTGTCGACCTCGACCCAAACGAGCCTGCGCTGGATGCGGGCAGATTAGGGCCATTTCAGTCATTTGGCCTATGGGTGCAGTTTGTGAGCGGTGCTATCCCAAGATTCGAGGTACGCCGCTTATTTGCCCAAGCTGTGGACAGAGTGAACCGCTCGTCGCGTTGAGCGCTGAAGGGATTCGTATTTGCGGTCCTTGTGTGGGATTCACGGTCAATTATTCTTGCGGTACTTGTGGAGTTACTGCTGATCTTTACGAACGCGGCCGATGTGATCGCTGCGTCATGATCGAACGAGTGCGTGATCTGCTCACCGGGCCAGACGGGGAAGTTTCACCAGCCCTGCATAAGCTAGCTGAGACTTTCGAGGTCGTCGACAGGCCACGATCTGTCCTTGGGTGGTTGCAACGCAGCGCTGGCGCACGCTTGCTGGCCAGCCTGGTTGCCGCCAATAGCGAGATCACGCACGCGACTTTTGATGCTCTTCCCCAAACCAAATATCTCCACCATGTTCGGCAGGCATTTGTGCACGTCGGAATTCTTCCTGAGCGCATTGAGTATCTTGACCGAATCGGCCCTTGGATTGATGACATCCTGGCTGGGTACCCCGCCGACGATGCGCAGCTCGTCCTTACCTATGCGCACTGGTACGTGCTTCGCCGAGCCCGGCAACGGACACGCCATCACGACTTCACCTACGACGCTAGCCGCCGAGCCCGTACGGTAATTCGTGTCGCTCTAGAGCTGCTCACCTGGCTCCGGAAGCGTGAAAAGCAACTCGAGGATCTTCAACAGCACGACATCGAAGAATGGCTCTCCTCTCATCCTGGCAGGAAAAGCTATCTGATTGATGGCTTTCTGAAATGGGCGAATGGGCACGGTCTCGTTGATCGGATAATTGTTACTGCTCCTCCGCGAGATGAGCCAGCTAATTTCATAGACGATGATTACCGATGGCAAGAATTTCGTCGCTGCCTAGACGATGACCATATGTTGCTGCCAACGAGAGTCGCGGGAGCGTTGCTATTCCTCTATGGACTTCCTCCGAGTCGAATCATCACGCTGCGAAGTGAACACATTGAACAGCAGGGGGCCGAAACATACCTGAAGGTCGGCAATGGTCGCCTTCCTTTGCCGCCTAAGCTTGCGATTTTGATCAACGAGCTTCGAGACTGTGCCAGCAACCCGTCGGTGCTCGGTCGTGCGCATATCGACGCGGGATGGCTCTTCCATGGAAAATTTCCTGGCCGTCCTCTAAGTGTGTCCGCATTTCGGCAACGCCTGCGCAAGGAGGGTGTCCGCAATAGCCGAGCTGTTCGCAACACAGCACTCATCGCCCTCGTCTCTGACCTTCCAGCCTCGATCGTTGCCGACCTCCTCGGCATCCACATAGAGACAGCCGCTCGGTGGTCGAAGTACGCGAAACGTGACTGGATTGACTACCTTGCGGCACGGAACGACGACATTGAGGCAGAGAGAGTTGGACTGAACTGTGCACCCCCCGAATAAGTGCACTGCCCCAGTATTCCGAGCTGATTCAGAGCAGAGAAGCAGCGTTGGGTACGAAAGCCGAACCCGCATAACGCTCGCCAGAAAAGGGGGCCGGAGTTGACTCCGGCCCCCTTCTCGGCTCCTGGACGCTCTGGGGCTGTGCAGCGAGAACACCGTGATCGCCCGTCGTTTTCGCGGCCGGTAGGGTCGCCGGGGACATCTTGGGGTTGAGGGGAACGTCTCATCGTGAATGCGGGCATCATCGGGCAGGCGGTGGGATTGTTCGCTGTAACCAACATCGACGATATTTTGATCTTGGCGTTGTTCTTCGCCCAGGGCACCGGACATCGCGGAGCCGCCGCGCGGGTGGTGGCCGGTCAGTATCTCGGCTTCCTGGGCATCTTGGCTGTGGCGGTGGCCGCGGCTTTCGGCGCCACCTTCCTCCCCGAGCCGGTCCTGCCCTACCTGGGCCTGCTCCCGCTGGCCTTGGGCATCAAGGCGGGCCGGCAGGCGTGGAAGGCCCACCGCGACGGGCGCAACGGAGCCGGGCAGACGGCGGAGGAGCATGCCGGTGGGCCCAAGGTCCTGGAGGTGGCCGCGGTCACCTTCGCGAACGGCGGCGACAACATCGGCGTGTACGTCCCCGTCTTCGCCACCGCCGGCATCGGATCGATGGCCGTCTACGTCACCGTCTTTCTGGCCTTGGTGGCCGTGTGGTGCGTTGCCGGGCGGTTCTTCGCCACTCGGCCGATCGTCGCCAGGGCACTGAGCCGGTGGGGACACATTCTGCTGCCGATCGTGCTGGTCGGCGTCGGCCTGCTCATCCTGATCGAGGGCGGCGCCTTCGGGCTGTAGAGCTTCGTCACGCGCGGCGTACTCCGACAACACGGACCAGGGGCGGCCGGTGGCGCGTACGTCTGAGCCGGGTCCTCACCGCCGACGGCCGGGTGACGACATCGGCCTTCACTCCCGGCGGCCTCTCACAGGCGATAGACCCGGCGGGCGGTGGCGGCGAACACGTTCTGGACGGTCTGGGGGGACCGGCGGGCGAGAACCTCCTGCCAGGTGGAGACCAGGGTGGGAAGGTCGGTCCAGATCTTCTCGATCGGGAAGTTGCTGCCCCACATGCAGCGGTGGGAACCGAAGGCCTCCAGGCAGGTGTCCGCGACCATCTCGATCAGCGAGCGGTCCACGCGGTGCACGAACGTGCCCTGGCCGGTGAGCTTCACCACGACGTTGGGCCGCTCGGCCAGCAGCCTCAGGCCGCGTTTCCACTCCGCCACCCGGGACGCCCCGGACTCTTCGAGCATCCCCGCGTGGACCAGCACGAACGTGACGTCGGGGAAGTCGTCCACGAAACTCGCGGCGTCGGCCATCTGGTCGGTGAACACCTGGAGCTCGAACAGCCAGCCGAGGTCGGCGAGCGAGGCGATGTTGCGCCGGAAGACGGGATCCTTCATGCGGTCGGGGGCCGAGGCGAAACGGAACTCGGGCCGCTCGTGCCAGTGCAGTTGCAGGCGGGTTCCCCTCATGAGCGGGGTGAGCGCGGCCTGGCGGCGCATCACGTCGGCCGCGCCCTCGTCGAAGAGGTCCGCCGAGCCGATCACGGCCATCGGCCAGCCGGTCTCCGCGTGGGTGTCGCGCAGCCAGCGCACCTCGTCCAGGCAGCGGTCGAGAGACCAGTTGGCCTGGACGTAGACCGAGGAGGTGATGCCGCAGGCGGTGGCCTCCTCGACGTACTCCGACACCGGGTAGTCGCGGCGGATCGGTTCGTAGGGGCCGAAGATGCGCGGGATCATCTCTCCCTGGAGCCAGGGCAGGTCGGTGGCGCGCCAGATGTGGTGGTGCGCGTCGACGATCCCGGCGGGAGCCGGACGGGCGGTGGTGTCGTTCATCGAATACCTCCGGCGTGGAGCCCTCCGGCCCCTGGGCGGGGACGCGGGACCGTGAGGGATGTCATGGGCGGGTCCCCGTGGGGCGTGGGATGGGCCACCGCCTGGCCGCCGCGCCCCGAGGGCCGGACAGGACCGCGGGGAGGCGGCGGACCTCCGCGAGGGCGGTGGGCAGGTCGCGCACGCCGCCGAGGTGGTCCAGGTGGGGGAGCTGGGCGGCCATGGCGCGCGTAACCGGGCTGTAGTCGGGGGAGCACGCCAGCGGTGACCACCAGACGAGCCGGTGGCCCAGGCGGGACAGGCGGGCGGTCGCGCGGACCATGGGGACGTGGTCGCCGCGTTCGAGCCCGTCGGAGAGCACGATCACGAGCGCGCCCCTCGCGAGCGCCACGAACCGGGGGACGCCCAGGAACTCATGCAGCGCCGCCCCGATCGCGGTACCGCCGTCGGCGTCCGTGACCAGCTCGGACACCGCGCGCAGCGCCCGGCCGGGGTGGGGGTGCGACAGCACGGAGGTGATCCGGGTGAGCCGGGTGCCGAAGGTGAAGACCTCGGTGCGGGCCGGCGCCGCGCGCAGTGCCGTGTGCGCCAGGCGGAGCAGGTCGGGGGTGTGCCGCCGCAGCGAGCCCGAGACGTCGACCAGGATGAGCAGGCGGCGCGGGCGCGGGGGCCGGGCGCGCAGGCGCAGCTCGATGATCTCCCCGTCGTGGCGGCGCGCCCGACGCCAGGTGTGCCGCATGTCCAGCCGGTCGCCGGAACGCGCCGGGCGCCGCCGCCTGGACGGGGTCGGGGGCAATGCGGCGGGCCAGGCGGCCTCCAGCGCGCGGATGACCGGGCGCCACCGGTCGTCGGCCGCGTCGAAGTCCCGCCTGCCGTACGTGCTGAGCGTGCTGGCCTCGACGCCGTCGCCGGGCAGCACCTCTCGCGGGGCGGGGTCGTCCTCGCCCGGCCCCTGGGGGGAGGGGGCCTCGCTCTCCCCCGCCGGGGGTGGCGGTACGGCGTCCGGAGGGCTGCCCTGCCGGAACCATGCGGTGAAGACCCGGTCGAAGGCGGCGAGCTCGCCGATGTCGTGCAGCAGGGTGATCCGGGCGTACCAGTACAAAGCGGTCAGGTCACGCGGTGGTGACGCGCCGACCGTCCGCAGCAGGTCGGCCTGTTTCGGCAGCGCGGTGGTCACGCCGGCGGCGCGCAGCGCGGACAGGAACCCCCACAGATGACGCGCGGCGAGGGCGGCGGGCTCGAAATCGTCGTGCGGCTCCCTCGCGGGGACAGCGGCTGTGGGGGACGGCTCTTCAGGGAGAACCACGGGTTCGGAGCCGAGGGACGGGCCTCCCGCGACGGCGGCGGGCTCAGACATCGCCGAACAGCTCCTCCGCGTGCCCGGCGAGCAGCCGGGTGTCCTCCTCGTCCTTGATGAGCAGGCCGAGGGCACGGCGCAGCGCCACGGGCCACGGGCTGCCGCCCTCGGCGAGGGTCACCGCCCCCCTGGCCCACTCCACGGACTCGGCGATACCGGGCCGTTTGAGCAGCGGCAGCTCGCGTACCCGCTGGACGGCGCGTACCAGCCCTTCGGCCGCCGTCTCCTCCAGGCCGGGTACGGCCGCACGCAGGATCGCCCGCTCGCGGTCGACCTCGGGGAAGGCGATCCAGTGGTAGAGGCATCGCCGTTTAAGGGCGTCGTGCAGCTCGCGGGTCCGGTTGGAGGTGAGCACCACGATCGGGGGCGTGCGAGCCCCGATGGTTCCCAACTCGGGGACGGTGATCTGGAAGTCGCCCAGGAACTCCAGCAGGAACGCCTCGAACTCGCTGTCGGCGCGGTCGATCTCGTCGATGAGCAGGACCGCGCCGCGATCGGACTCCAGGGCGCGCAGCAGTGGCCGTCGCAGCAGGAACTCCTCGCGGTAGAGGTCGCCGACCTCCTGGCCGCGACTTTCCGCCACCCGGACATGCAGGAGTTGCTTGGGATAGTCCCATTCGTACAGTGCCTGTCCGGCGTCCAGCCCCTCGAAGCACTGGAGCCGGATGAGCTCCCGGCCGACGACGCGCGAGAGCACCGCGGCGACCTCGGTCTTCCCGACTCCCGGTTCCCCCTCGAGCAGCAGCGGCCGGTCCAGCCGCAGCGCCAGGTGGACGGCTGTGCGAAGGCCCTCGTCGGCGAAGTACCCTTCCCGTTCGAGCGCGGCGGCGAGCGCGTGCTCGTCCGGCGGGCAGGCCACCGCCGACTCTCCGCCGGCCGCCGACTCTCCGCCGGCCGCCGACTCTCCGCCGAGCGCCGGCCCTCCGCCGGCCGCCGGGGAGGACCCGGCCGCCGAGGAGGACCCGTCGGCGGGGAAGGCCCCGTCGGCCGCCGGGAAGGACCCGCCGGGCGCGGAGGGGAACCCGCCGGACACCGGGGACGCCCCGCCGGGTGTCACAGCTGGGCGTGCTCGGTCGTGAGCAGGTGGACCCGCTGGGTGGTGTGCGCGGCGGCGTCGGCCGCGGCGGCCTTGCCGTGCTCGGAGCCGAACGCGGCGGCGCGGGCGTCCTCGTCGTCGAAGTAGAGCTCGTTCACCGAGTCGAACGGCGCGTCATCGCCGTTGCTGACGCTCACCGTGTACTTGCGCAGCCCGGGAAGCTTCTTGGCGAACTCGACGTGGTCCTCCACGACCCACTTCGCGAACTCCTCGTGGGACATGTTCTCCGCGCGCTTGAGCAGCGAGACGACTTTCAGCATGGTTATCGGTTCCTTCGGATCGGGTGGGTGTGCCGGGTGTTCAGGTGTCCTCGCGCGAGGACACCTCGTGCGGGGCGTCTCGCGCGAGGGCGTCCAGCCCGCGCAGGACGCGTTCGGGGGTGAAGGGCATCGCCGTGATACGTACACCGCAGGCGTCGTAGATGGCGTTGGCGATGGCGGGGATCGGCGCGTTGGCGGTCATCTCGCCGATGCCCTTGGCGCCGTAGGGGCCGTTGCCCGCGGGACGTTCCAGGAACAGGCTGTGCTGTACGGGGATGTCGGCCGGGCCCGGCATGAGATAGTCGGCGAAGTCGCGGGGCCCGTGGTCGCGCCGCGGGTAGTAGGGCTCGGTGGTCTCGAACAGGGCGTGCGACACGCCCATCCAGGCACCGCCCTCGACCTGCTGGGTCGCCATGGCGGGGTTGAGCGCGCGGCCGATCTCGTAGGCGTTGTACAACTCCAGCACCTCGACCACCCCGGTCTCGTCGTCCACCTCGACGACGGCGACCGTGCACGCGTGCGCCTGGCACGAGTCGGGGTCCATCTCTCCCGTCTCGGGCACCGGCACGCTCGGCTCCTTGAGGAAGATGCCGCGTCCGGAGATCGTACGGCCGTGCTTGAAGTGCGCGGCCATGGCCAGGTCGGTGATGTGGATGCTCGGCTCGTCGGAGCCCTTGAGCTTGATGACGCCGCTGCCGTCGGTCTCCAGGTCCCCGGCGTCGACCTCCAGCTCCTCGGCGGCGACCTCCAGCATCACGCCGCGCGCCTCGGCCGCCGCCATGATGACGGCGTTGCCGACGCGGTGGGTGCCCCGGCTGGCGAAGGTGCCCATGCAGTGCGGGCCCGTGTCGGTGTCGGCGGTGTTGACCAGGACGTTCTCGATCGGCAGGCCGAGCGTCTCGGCCGCGCACTGCGCGGCGATCGTCTTGATGCCCTGGCCGAGGTCCACCGAGGAGAGCGTGATCACGAAGGTGCCCGTGGTCGTGGAGTGGATCAGCGCCTGTGAGGGGTCGCCGCCGAGGTTCATGCCGGTCGGGTAGTTCACCGACGCGTATCCGCGCCCGCGCAGCCTGGCCATGGCCTACAGCCCCTCTCGTGTCGTCGAGGACATCCGGCGGTACGCCTCGGGCAGTTCGTGCCCGGACATCTCCGCGGCCTTCTGGATCACTTCGACCAGTGCCGTGCCCTCGGCGACCTTGCGGTGGGCCTTGAGGTCGCCGTCGCGATAGGCGTTGAGCAGGCGCAGCCGCAGCGGGTCCATCGAAAGGGCCCTCGCGATCCGGTCCATCTGCGACTCCAGCGCGAAGTCGCCGATGGTCACGCCGAACCCGCGCATCGCGCTGGAGGGCGTGCGGTTGGTGAACACGCAGTGGCAGTCGGCCCACACGTTCGGGATCGAGTACGGTCCCGGCAGGTGGGCCGCGGCCTTGGTGGTGCCGTACGGGGTGTGCCGTGCGTAGGCGCCTGAGTCGACGTACAGCGTGACCTTGCGGCCGATGATCCGGCCGTCGCCCATCACGGCGTCCTTGATGTAGATGCGCTCGGCGGCGCGCGGCGAGGAGACCTGCATCTCCTCGTACCTGCCGTAGACGAACTTGACCGGGCGACCGGTCGTCATGGCGGCCACGCACGCGACCGGCTCGACGACGACGTCGACCTTGCCGCCGAAGCCTCCGCCGACCGTCCCGCCGACGATGCGCAGCTTGTTGAACGGGGTCTGGAGGATGAGCGCGGTGTTGTCGAGGGTGAAGAAGCACGCCTGGGTGTCGGAGTGGATGCGCAACCGGCCGTCCGCCTGCGGGACCACCACGCAGCCGGTGGTCTCGGCGGGAGCCTGCTCGATCGGCGCGGACTCGTAGCGCCACTCGAAGACGTGGTCGGCCTGCGCGAACGCCCTCTCCACGTCGCCGAACCGGATCCGCCGGCAGTGGTGTCCCTCGTACGTGAAGAAGTTGCGGCCGTGGTACTCGTTGACCAGTGGCGCCCCCTCCGCCAGGGCCTCCTCGACGTCGAAGACCGCGGGCAGGTCCTCGTAGTCGACCCTGATCCTGGCCACGCCCTCCAGGGCCGCGGCCTCGGACTCGGCGACCACCGCGCAGATCGGCTCGCCGAGGTAGCGGACCTTGTCCACGGCGAGGATCGGCTCGTCGTCCGGCCCGACGCCGATCAGCTTCAGCGGGGTGTAGAGGTTGTTCGGGATGTCGGCGTGGGTGAGGATCCGGGTGACGCCGGGCACTTCGAGGGCGCCGGTCAGGTCGACGCCCCTGATCCTGGCGTGGTGGCGGGCCGAACGGTGCATCTTCAGGTGCAGCATCCCCGGCGGGGCGACGTCCTCGAAGAACTCGGTCCTGCCGGTGACGTGCCCCAGCGCGTCGGAGCGCTGGACGACCGAGCCGATGACGGTGAAGTCGTCCTCGCGCTCGGCGGCGAATGAGCCCTTGTCGATGGGGGCGAGCCGGTAGGTCATCGCGACACCGTCTCTTCCGAGGCCGGTACCGGCTTCTGGGACTCCCCGCGCCTGCGTCTGGCCGCGTCCAGGATGGCGATCATGATGGGCTGGTAGCCGGTGCACCGGCAGACGTTGCCCGAGATCGCCTCGGCCACGTCCTCCTGGCTCGGATCCGGGTCGCGGTCCAGCAGGGCCTCGGCGACCATGATCATGCCCGCTGTGCAGAAGCCGCACTGGGTGGCGAAGTTGTCGACGAAGGCGCTCTGCACCTCGTCGAGGTCTCCGCCCGCGGCCACCCCCTCAAGGGTGCGGACCGAGGCTCCCGAGACCGTTTCCACGGCGATCAGGCACGCCGTCACCGGCCGGTCGTCGACGAGCACGGTGCAGGTGCCGCAGCTTCCCTGCGCGCAGCCGCGCTTGGCCGCGGTGAGCCCCAGCGAGTCGCGCAGGACCGCCAGGAGTGTGGTGCCCGGTTTGGCGATGAACTCCCGGGACTCGCCGTTGACGACGAGCGAGACGATCTGTGACGACATTGTCCGGCCCTTTCTGGGGGTGGGCGGGCTTTTCAGGAGGTGAGGGGTACTGGTGGACGCGGTGGGACCGCTAGCCGGTGAAGGCCCGGCGCAGGTGCACGGGCAGGACACGCGCCCGGTACCAGGCACTGGCGTAGGCGTCGTCGAAGGGGGCCACGTCGGAGCGGGCGGCCTCTCCGGCCTCGGTCAGGACCTCGGGGCTCAGCGGGCGGCCCAGCAGCAGCCGCTCGGCCGAGACCGCGCGTACCGGGCGCGGGGCGACGCCGCCGAGGGCGATCGTGGTCGAGGTCACCACGCCGTCCTCGGTCCGGGTCACGGACGCGACGGTCACGATGGAGGCCGAGTTCAGCCTGCGGCGCATGGCCTTGTGGTAGTACCAGGTTCCCGGTTCCGGCAGTGCCGTCACCACCGCCGTGACGAACTCGCCGTGGCCGACTCCCGAGGTGAGCACGTCGGCCACCGGGGCCTCGCGCCGCCCGCCGGGACCTGCGATCTCGCACACCGCGTCGAGGGCGAGCAGGCAGACGGCGAGGTCGCCGTACGGCTGCGCGACGAACAGGTTGCCGCCCACGGTCGCCAGGTTGCGGATCGTGGGGGAGGCGATGCTGCGCATCGCCGGGCGCAGGAAACCGAGGCCGGGATGCTCCTCGACGGAGGACAGGGGGGCCGCCGCGCCGATCCTGGCCAGGCCGTCGCGGACCTCGATCCCCGCGAGTCCGGCCCGGCGCAGGCTGATCAGCTCGCTCCCGGGCGCGGCTCCGCCGCTGACCAACGGCATCACGACGGTGCCGCCGCCCATGATCTGGCCGCCCCTCGCCGAGTGGACCGCCACGGCCTCCGCGGACTCGGGCACGTGGACTGCCTGGATCATCATGTCCGGCCCCCTGCGTTACGAATGGGTTAATTATCGATAATTGATTATCGGCACCGTAAGCTGGGTGTCGTCCCGGAGTCAAGAGGAGATCGATGAGCGAGAATCGATGCTCGGTAGGATGCGCTCCATGACCGAGGAGCCCTCCAAGCTGCCGAGGCTGACGTTGTCGCGGCAGATCCGCGACTCACTGGTCAGCCGGATCGTCTCCGGCCGGCTCGGACCCGGTGAGCGGCTGGTGGAGACGCGCCTCGCGGCGACGTACGGCACGAGCCAGGCCCCCGTCCGCGAGGCGCTGCGCGAGCTGGAGGTCATGCGGCTGGTGGAGACCCAGCCACGAAGGGGCACCTTCGTGCGGCCCTTCGTCCACGAGACGCTCAGGGAGAGCTACGTCGTGCGGGCCGCGCTGGAGGAGACGGCGATCCGCCTGGCCCTGCTCGCCGGGACCGTCCCGCTGGAGGCGCTCACATCGGACGTGGAGGCGATGCGCGCCGCCGCCGCGGAAGGTGACGGCGAGACGTCCATGCGAGCGAGCGTGTCCTTCCACCGGCGCATCGTCGAGGCCTCTCGCAACGAGCTGCTCAGGCTCTCCTGGGAGGGGCTGCAGATCGAGGCGCGCACCTCGGTCACGATGCTCGCGACCGGCGTGAACCTCGACGAGATCGCCCGCGACCACGCCGAGCTGCTCGCGGTGATCGAGCGCGGCGACCTGGAGACGGCCTGCAAACACGCCCGCGACCACCAGTGGCACTACGCCGACCTCCCGCACGACGCCCACGGCCGGGTCCGCGACACCGCCGCCGGCTGAGTCCCCGCGCGTTCGAGGCGTGCACGGTTGGAACCCGGCGACCGGGGTAGCCGGGCTGGGCTGTCGTCATCACCGGCCGGAACGGCAGGAACCCGACCCTTGTGAGAGGTCGGCGCCCGTCGCGGACGAACGGCGAGGTCGCACGCGGTGCGTTGAGCCGCTCGACCCCACCGCCGGGGCCGGGATGCGAGGGACGCGGATACGGTTCGAGGAAAGGTGAGATCGTGACGAGCAACTCCGGACAGACCGGCTCCGAGGCGGCGTCGGCCGCGGCCAGGACGCTGACCGATCCCAACGCGACCGAGGAGGAGAAGGCCGCTGCCGCCAGCGCGCTGTCGCAGGCCCCGGAGAGCCAGGGGGAGACCGGTTCCGAGGCGGCGTCGGCCTCGTCCAGAACGCTGTCGGACCCTGAGCGGGGCGACGCGGAGAAGTCCGCCGCGGCGAGCGCGCTGTCGCAGACGCCGGAGGACCCCGAAGGGAAGTAGTGATCGAGGCTTCCCGGAGACCACCTCCGGGCAACTTCCCGGCGAAAGGCCTTTCCCCGTGCGGGCGGACGCGCGGGGAAAGCCCTCGTCCAGGGCGAAGGTGCCGACCGGTCCGAACGGGGGAAACGAAGAAAGACCCGCCGTGGCGGGTCTTTCGCGAGGAGGCCGGACGTGGGGTCGTCCGTCGTCGATGGGGGTCAGGCGGCGGACGTGGGACCGCTCGTCCGCGGAAAACGCAGGACGTTGCGGCCCGTGTAGGCGCTGAGGTCGACGACCTTGGCGTCACCGGTCGCGCCACGGCGTGTCACGGAACGAATGTCCCTGATCTTCAGCCGCGCGACATATGGTGGCACGACCACAAGTCTCTTCATTGAGCCCCCCGGCGTGATGGTTCCGTTATGAGAAGTATCTACAGATCGCCGCATAAGGCTGCCGTAAAGACCAGGTCAACAGGGGTGCCCTGAGGGAGGTCGCGGATCCAGGCCCGGGGTGCGGGCGGGGCGGCACCGGATGATCCGAGTGGGTCGCCGCATGATCCGTCCCCTTCCCTGGCTCGCCGTGCTCCGCGTCCTGTGACACCGATCCGCCGGACGCTCACGCGTCCGGCTCGCACGGGCAACCGTGCGAGCCAAACCTAGTGCGCCCCACCCCTCCCGATCAACCGCTTTGGCTACGCAGAGTCCCCGGAACGGCGCGGGTGGTGACGACGATCCGGTTCCACGCGTTGATCGTCGAGATCGTCACGACCAGCGCGGCCAGTACCTCGGGCTCGTAGTGCCTGGCGGCCTCCTCCCACACAGCGTCCGGCACCCTCTCACCGTGGACGGCGAGCAGGGTGGCCTCCTCGGCCAGGGCGAGGGCCGCCCGCTCGGCGTCACTGAAGAAGGGCGCCTCCCGCCAGGCCACCACGGAGAACAGCCGCTCGTCACTCTCCCCGGCCGCCTTGGCGTCGTGGGCGTGCATGTCGACGCAGAAGGCGCAGCCGTTGATCTGGCTGACCCGTATCTTGACCAGTTCCTTCGTGGCGTAGGGCAGCCCGCTGCCGGCCAGGTATTTCTCCAGCCCCTGCATGGCCCGGTAGGCATCGGGGGCGAGTTCGCTGATGTTCATCCGCTGCTTCATCGGACGCTCCTTAGTTTCTCCGGGTTTCTCACGATGTCGATCCCGGTGATCCGGCCCTCGGAGACGGTCAGCCCGTAGACGGCGAGCCCGCCCTCCGACGTTCGCAACAGCCCGGCCCGGCCGTTGACCGTGGTCACGGCCAGCCTGTCGGCGCGGCCGATCCTCCTGGCGATGCCGAGCAGGAAGCGGGCGACCCGCTCGGAGCCGTGGACAGGACGCCTCGCCGCCCCCACCACCCCGCCGCCGTCGCTGCGCAGCACCACGTCGGGATCGAGCAGCGTCATCAGCGTGTCGATGTCACCGTCGCCGTCCCCGCCTCGGATGACCTGCGCGAACGCCTCGACCACCCTGCGGTGCTCGGCCTCGTCGACCTCGAAGCGGGGCGCCCGCGCCGCGACGTGCCCCCGGGCGCGGGCGGCGAGTTGCCGGCACGCGGCGGCCGAGCGCCCGACCGCGCGCGCGACCTCCCCGAACGGCAGCCCGAACACGTCGTGCAGGACGAAGGCGGTGCGTTCGGCGGGGCTGAGCGACTCCAGCACCACCAGCATCGCCATGCTCATCGACTCGTCCAGGGTCACCCTGTCGGCGGGGTCGCCCTCGCCGACCACCGGCTCCGGCAGCCACGGCCCGACATACTCCTCGCGCCGTACGCGCGCCGAACGCAGTACGTCCAGCGCGAGTCTCGATACTGTGACCACCAGCCAGCCCGTCACGTCGCCGATCTCCGAACGCTCCGCCCTGCCCAGCCGGAACCAGGCATCCTGGACCACGTCCTCGGCCTCGTCGACGCTGCCGAGCAGGCCGTAGGCCACGCCGACCAGCCGTGGCCGGATGGCATCGAACTCTGTCGCGAGAGCTTCGTCACCGTTCACGTAAGGAGGACGAGACATGTCCCGAGTCTGTGACATCGCCCGAATCTCGCCGTCCTCCGGGGCGTCCAATCCACCGGAGAACGGAGCGTGAGTTGAGTACGGCACTTATCGACGGTGACCCGCAGCGGCTGGGCGGCTACTGGCTGGCCGGGCGGCTGGGCGCGGGCGGCCAGGGCGTGGTCTACGAGGCGTACGACGCCGAGGGCACGCGCGTCGCGGTGAAGGTCCTGCACGGTGACGCGGGGACCGACCCCGAGCTGCGCGACCGGTTCGGCCGCGAGGCCGCCGCCGCCCGCCGGGTGGCCTCCTTCTGCACGGCGGGCGTGCTGGACGCCGATCTCGACGGGCCCAGGCCGTACATCGTCAGCGAGTACGTGGAAGGGCCCAGCCTGCGCAGGGCCGTCGCCGAGGGGCGCCGCTTCACCGGGGGCGACCTGCACCGTCTCGCGACCGCGATCGCCACCGCGCTCACCGCCGTCCACGAGGCGGGGGTCGTCCACCGCGACCTGAAACCCGACAACGTGCTGCTCGGCCCAGACGGCCCGCGGGTGATCGACTTCGGCGTCGCCCGCACCGAGGACATGTCGCTGACCGCGACCGGCATGGTGGCGGGCACCCCGACCTACATGGCCCCCGAGATCTTCATGGGCCTGCGCGCGACCGCGGCCGTCGACGTCTTCGCCTGGGGCGGGATCATGGTCTTCGCCGCGACGGGCGCCGACCCGTTCCGGGCGGAGAGTTTGGGCGGGGTCATGCACCGCGTGCTGTCGGTGCAGCCCCAGCTGGACATGCTTCCCGAGCACCTGCGGCCGTTCGTCGCGGCCTCGCTCGCCAAGGACCCCGAGACCAGGCCAACCGCGAGGGACCTGCTGCTCGCCCTGGTCAGCGGCGACAGGGCCTTCGACACCCCGAGGCTGCTCGCGGTGGGCAGCGACGCCGGGTCCCAGATCCGTGCGACCTCGACGGACCCCGCGCTCGGCACCCTCGCCGAGGACGCCTACGCCGCGCTCGGCCCCGCCGAGCGGGAGCTCGCCCCCGAGATCTTCCTGCGGCTGGTCACCGTGACCGACGACGACCAGCTCGTCGTACGCCGTGCGCAGTGGGGCGAGCTTCTCGACGGGCGCGAGGAGGGGGAGGCCGCCGCCGTACGGCGCCTGGTGGAGGTCTTCGCGTACCTGCTGGCTCACGACGACCGGGAGATCTGGCTGTCGCGGCCCGCGCTGCCGCAGGCCTGGCCCAGGCTGCGCGGGTGGGTCCAGGCCAACCTGGACGGCCTGGCCGTGCACCGGGGCATCCTCACCGCCGCACGGCGCTGGCAGGTTCAGGGACGCAGGGACGGAGACCTGTTCCAGGGCGGCAGCCTGGAGAACGCGATGCGCTGGGCGGCCACCGGGCGCCGCAACATCACGCTCAGCCCGGTCGAGCGTGACTTCCTGGAGGCCGGTGCCGCTCTCACCCGGCACCGGGCACGCAGGGGCAGGGTGCTCTCCGGCACGCTGGCCGTGCTGCTCGTCGTCGCGCTGGCCGCCGGGGCGTTCGCCGTGTGGCAGGGCAGGGTGGCCGACGCGCGCAGCGCCGTCATCGCCTCCCAGCGCGACCAGGCGACGGCCGCCAGGCTCGCCGCGACGGCCGACACGCTCCGCAGCTCGGAGCCGGTCACGGCGATGCTGCTCAGCGTGGCCGCCTGGAGGCTGGCCCCGGTGACCGAGGCGAGGGCGAGCCTGACCGGATCACTGACCCAGCGGGAGTCCGCCGCCTTCCACGACCCGGCCACGGGGATACAGACCCTCAGGGCGCTGAGCGCCGACGGGCGCACGCTCGTCAGCGTGAGCGACGGCGAGGTGCGTGTCTGGGACGTGCGGACCGGCAGGCGCGCCGGGGGCTTCGCCGGGATCGGCGGCGACCTGCGCGGGATCGCGTTGAGCCCGCGAGGCGGCCGGCTCGCCGTGATCAGCGGCCTGAGGCTGAGGATCTGGGACATGCGGACCGGCAGGCCGACGGGCGCCGCCATGGAGGTCCAGGGCAGGAACGCGGGCGGCGACACCACCGCGTCCTTCGGGCAGTCGGAGGACTGGCTCATGGTCGGGCAGGGGGAGGGGTTCATCGTCTGGAACGTCGTGACCGGCCAGAGGCACTCCCCGGTCGTGGGAGCCATCGGCAGCGACATCTCGGCGGACGGGCGCGGGTTCGCGACCGCCGACCTCAACGGCGATGTGTCGGCCTTCACCCTCGACGGTCTGCGCAAGGTTCCGCTGGGGAGCCGCTGCAACGTCTGCGGGCGGAGAAGTTTGGCCTACAGCCCCGACGGCGCGACCATCGCCTTCGCCAAGGGCAGGACCGTCGAGCTACGCGACGCGTCCACCGGGGTGAAGCTGGACAGGCTCTTCGAGGAGGGGGCGACCGGCGAAATCGTCTTCAGTCCCGACGGGCGCTTCCTGGCCACGGCGGTCGACACGGCCCTGCGGCTCTGGCGGGTCGAGGACGGCAGGCTGCTGCTCACCCAGAGGATCGACGCCTACGACCCGGTGGTGGCCTTCGACCCGGACGGGCGCACCCTGCGCTACCTCGCGGAGGACTCGGTGACGAGCCTCGACGTCTCCGCGCTGACCAGGCCCGTCACGCTGAAGGGCCCGGGGACCCGCTGGGCGGCATTCAGCCCAGGCGGGCGGTTCCTCGCCTCCAGGGCGGACGGGGCGAGCGAGGTCGTGATCCGGGACGTCCGCCGTCGCGCACGCGTGGGCTCGCTGAAGATCGGACCCGGCGGTGCGGACAACTACTTCGCGATGCTCTTCAGCGCCGACGGTGGGCGGCTGGTGGTCAACAACGGTGGGGAGAGCTCCCGGCTGACCGTCTGGGACACCTCCACCTTCAAGCGGATCACCACCGTCACCCTCGCCCGCGACGGCCAGGTGCCCGCCGTGGCGATCAGTGCCGACGGCACCGCTGTGGCCTCGTACACCCTTTACTACGACTCCGGGGTGGAGCCGGAGGGGGAGATCCACGTCTGGGACGTGCCCAGCGGCCGGCTCCGCTGGTCGCGGCCCCAGGGCATCGCCGACGGGTTGGTGTTCACCCCGGACGGCAGGGCGCTCGCGGTCGTGGGCGGTGAGCACCGGTTGCTGGACGCGGGCACCGGCGAGCCGTTCGGAGACACCTACGGCTCGCCCACCGCGAGCATCCCGGCGATCGCGCTCGCCTTCGACCGGAAGGGTGACCGCTTCGCCGTCGCCGACCAGGTGGGACGGATCTCGGTGCTGGAGACCCGGGGCAGGAAGCGGGTGGGCGCCGTGATCCGGGGCGGATCGGGAACGGGGGCCAACCTGACGTACTCGCCCCGCGGTGACCTCATCGCCGCGGCGGTGACCGCGCGGTCGGTGGGGATATGGGACGTCGAGACCGGGCGCCGCCTCGGCCAGCCGATCGTCGCCCAGACCGGCGACCTGCGGGCGCTGACGTTCAGCCCCGACGGTGCCCGGCTGATCGCCGTCGACGAGGCCGGCACCCTGAGCGAGTATCCGGTCGAGCCGCAGGCGGTGACGCGGGCGGTCTGCGAGCGTGCGGGCCGCACCCTGTCGCGCGAGGAGTGGCGCACCTACCTGGGGGAGCTGGCCTACCGGGACGTCTGTCCCGCCTGAAGCCTGAAGAGGGTCTTCTCAGAGCGCGTCGCGGACCGTACGAGATCGGTAGGGAGCCGGTCGTGGGCGGCCCGGGGCGGCCGGTGCGGAGGTTTCGGCGATGCCTGTCATGCCTGTGGTGTCGCGCCTCGCCCGCGAGGACGGTCGCGGCGACACGGGTTGTCTGACCTGCGGATACCTGGGTAGGACCCTCACCGGAAAAGCCACGAGTTTTCGGGGGGAAACATGGCGACCTGTGAAATGTGCGGAAACGACTATGACATGAGCTTCGAGGTGCACGCTCAGGGCACGGTGCACGTCTTCGACAGCTTCGAGTGCGCGATCCAGCGGATGGCGCCGATCTGCGAGCACTGCGGGGTCCGCATCGTCGGGCACGGCGTCGAGGCCGACCGGCGCTGGTTCTGCTGCGCCCACTGCGCGCGCAAGGAGGGGGCGGACAGGATCGTCGACAGGGTCGGCGCGCAGGTGTGAGTCGCGAGAGGTCGGCGACGCGTCACGATCCCGGTCGGCGTGCCGTGACGGTTTGTGATGCTCTATGACGGTGCGTGGCGCCACGCGGTGACGGTGCCGTCGCGGCTCGGGTTCGACGCGCGGTGACGGCGGGTGACGACGGGCGCCGCCGCGCCGCGGTCCCGGTCCGGCGCGCGGTGACGGCGCGTACCGCTCCGCGGACGCTGGGGATATTACAGTCGCACGGCGGTGTGAGGCGGTATTAACGAGACTGCCATGATCTGGTATTCCGTGAGTCTGGCTGAGACCGTCTCCTGCCTGCACACTGGGGCCTATGAGGGATTTTGATGTCCTTGTTCTTGGTTCCGGGCCGGGTGGACAGAAAGCCGCGATCGCCGCGGCGAAACTCGAACGGCGTGTCGCGCTCGTCGAGCGGCGCAACATGCTCGGCGGGGTGTGCATCAACACCGGCACCATCCCCTCCAAGACGCTGCGTGAGGCCGTGCTGCACCTGACCGGTCTCAACCAGCGGGGTATGTACGGCCAGAGCTACCGGGTGAAGGACGAGATCACCGCGGCGGACCTGGGGATCCGCACCCAGCACGTGATCGGCCGGGAGATCGACGTGATCCGCAGCCAGCTGTCGCGCAACCACGTGACGATGCTCAACGGGCACGGCCACTTCGTGGATCCGCACACGGTCGGCGTCGTCGACGAGCACGGCCACGAGACCAAGGTCACCGCCGACAAGATCGTCATCGCCACGGGCACCAGGCCCGCCCGTCCCGACACCGTGGAGTTCGACGGCCACACCATCATCGACTCGGACGGCATCCTGCAACTGCAGGACATCCCGGACTCGATGGTGGTCGTGGGAGCCGGGGTGATCGGCATCGAGTACGCCTCCATGTTCGCCGCCCTGGGCACCAAGGTGACCGTGGTCGAGCGCCGCGACCGGATGCTCGACTTCTGCGACCTGGAGATCGTCGAGGCGCTCAAGTACCACCTGCGCGACCTGGCGGTGACCTTCCGCTTCGGCGAGACCGTCGCCGCGGTGGAGCGCCGCTCCCGGGGCGCGCTGACCGTGCTGGAGAGCGGCAAGCGGATCCCCGCCGAGACGGTGATGTACTCGGCCGGACGCCACGGCATGACCGACGAACTCGCCCTGGGGGCCGCGGAGCTGGCCGCCGACGCCCGGGGACGCATCCAGGTCGACGAGCACTACCGCACCGCCGTGCCGCACATCTACGCCGTCGGTGACGTCATCGGGTTTCCCTCGCTAGCGGCCACCTCCATGGAGCAGGGCCGCATCGCCGCCCACCACGCCTGCGGCGAGCCGCTGGGCGGCATCCACCACCTGCAGCCGATCGGCATCTACACCATCCCCGAGATCAGCTTCATCGGCCCCACCGAGGACGAGCTGACCGCCTCCCACGTCCCCTTCGAGGTCGGCATCGCCCGTTACCGCGAGCTGGCCAGGGGCCAGATCATCGGCGACACGTACGGCATGCTGAAGCTCCTGGTCTCCCCGGAGACCCGCGCCCTGCTCGGTGTGCACGTCTTCGGCACCGGCGCCACCGAGCTCATCCACATCGGCCAGGCCGTCATGGGCTGCGGTGGCACCATCGACTATCTGGTCGACGCCGTCTTCAACTACCCCACCCTCGCCGAGTCCTACAAGGTCGCCGCACTGGACGCCATGAACAAACTCCGCCGCGTGGCCCGTTTCGAGATCTGATCGGTCGGAATCGGTCGCGGGGGAGCGCGACGAGGCCGAGCGAGGGACGCGGGTCGCCCGGGCGCCGTGCTCCTCACCGTGCTTCCCATCAGGCGGGAATGTCGCGCTTCCCGATGGCGATCGGTTCGATCGCGGTCAGCCGGGGTCGCCGAAGGCGTACCTCAGGGGTGGCAGCACCGCCCGGGCGTCCGCGCCGCCGACCCACAGGCCGATCATGAACGCCGCGGTCGCCTCCAGCAGACCCGCGCGTTCCAGACCGCCGCCGTCGACGGGCTCGCATCCGAGATCGGTGACGAGGGAGCGTACGGCGGCCAGCGCGGCGGGGTCGTCGCCGCAGAGAGGCACCGCGAGCGGGACGCCGTCGAAGGCGGGCGGCGTCATCCGCCAGACGTCCTCGTGGCACAGGTTGAACGCCTTGACGACGTGTGCGCCGGTGCTTTCCGCGACACGTCGCGCCATCGAGGGACCGCCCTCGGTGGCGAGGGTGAAGCGTCCCTGGACGACGGGGTTGACGCAGTCGGCGAGTACCCGTCCGTCCAGCGTCCCCCGTGCGGCTCCTGCGGACTCCAGGACCTCGGTCACGGCGTAGTCTCGAACGGCGAGCAGCGTCACTTCGCCAAAAACGGCCGCCTCCTCCCAGGTCCCCGCCCGCGCGGTGGGCCCGAGCCTGCCCGCCAGGGCGGCGGCCTTGGCCGGGTCCCGGCCGCTCACCGTCAGTTCGTGGCCCTCGCGGACCCAGTGCGTTCCGAGCGCATCCGCCATGCGGCCCGCCCCGAGGATGCCGATGCGCATCCGTCCTCCCCTGCTCGACTGCTGGTGTGGGACGAAGGTAGAGAATTCATCGGGCACCGTTCGGTGCGTAACGTCTCGGAGAGACTGGAGGACCCGGCGTGTTCCTCGCCGACTGCCGTGCCCGGCTCGCCTTCGACCTGATCGGCAATACCTGGAACGCCGTCGTCGTCTGGGCGCTGCGCGCCGGTCCCCGGCGTCCCGGCGAGCTGCGCGAGGAGATCGGCGGGATCAGCGCGAAGGTGCTCACCGAGACCCTGCGCAGGCTGGAGTACAACGGCCTCGTCTCCCGCAGGGTCTACGCCGAGGCGCCGCCCAGGGTCGAGTACGAGCTCACCGACCTGGGCCGGACGCTGGTTCCGCTGATCGGGGCGTTCGGCGAGTGGGCCTTCGAGCACGGCGACGAGGTCCTCGACGCCCAGGACCGTGCCGAGGGTCTCACCGGGTGACGCTGTGACGGTCCGCGCGAGAGGAACGGCCGGGCATGACGGCAGGGAACGTCCGCGGCCGATGGAGGATCGCCGAGGACCTCGGAGGTCCGGACGGGTGACCGGGCGCCCGGGTTGTTCAGCTCCCCGTGGAGGGCCGCTCCTTCTTCCCGGCCACGAGGGTGTCGGAGGTCTTGCCCGGCGCGGGGGGCCCGGCCGGTGTGGGCACGGTCGTGGGGGTCGCCGGGGGTGTGGACGTCGCGGCGCCGGACGGAGGCTTGCGGGTGCGCGTACGAGGACGGGGGGTGGCGGGAAACTCCGCGGTGTCCGTGGTGCTCTCCGTGGTGCTCTCCGAGGTGGATCCCCCCGGCTCCGAGGCGGGCGGGGATCCCTCGTCGGGCTTCTTCCCCGAGGTGGGCCGGGCGAGGGCGGGCGCCGCATGGGTCTCGGGCTCGCGCAGCGAGGCGATGACGTCGTCGGCCTCGTTCTCGGCGGCGAAGTCCTCGGCGGCCTCGGCCTCACGGCGCTTGATCACCACCATGTGGTCGACCGAGAGGCGGCCCGCGCCGCCGACCGCGAGCAGGATGGAGGCGGCGCCAAGGGCCACGATCAGCTTGGCGTCGCCACCGGTGAGCGGCAGGCCCACCTCGCCGCTGGCCAGGATGAACACGGCGAGAGCCTCGGCGAACAGCAGCAGCCCGCAGGCGGACACGGCGAGCCCTGCGACCAGCAGCGCGCCGCCGATGAGTTCCGTGAGCATGGTGGTCGCGGCCCACACGTAGGGCCCGGAGGCGCCCAGGCTCGTGAACTGCTCGGCGGTGGCGTTCAGGCCCGCTTCGAGCTTGTGCCAGCCGTTGGCGAAGAAGATCCCGCCCACGCCAAGTCTGGCGGCCAGGGAAGCAAGATCATGAAGGGTTTGTCGCACGGTTCCTCATTCTGGTTAGATTCCCCGTTCCTGCCCATGCTTGACCGATAGATGACCGAGCGGAGGCCGCCCAAACCCCTCACGAGAGGTCGTCCCCCTCTTCGCGGACAGGGCGGCGGGGCACCAGGAGTGTCACGGCCAGAGCGGTGGCGGCGAGCAGGAACACGCTCACCGCCACCGTCGTGTGCAGGCCGGAGACGAACGCGACACGGGCCGCGTCGAGCAGGGCGTCTCCCACACCACCGCCGATCTCCCGCGCCACGTGCGCGGCGGAGGCGAGTGACTGGCGGGCCTGCTCCATCATCGCGGGCGCGACGCCGTGGACCAGGGGCAGCGAGGGGGCGTACACGGCCGTGGTGATCGTGCCGAGCACCGCGACGCCGAGCCCGGCGCCCAGCTCGTAGGCGGTCTCCTCGATCGCGGCGGCGCCGCCCGCGTGGGATTCGGGGGCGGAGGACATGATCGTGTCGGAGGCGGCGAGCAGGGTGACCTGGATGCCGAAGCCGATGCCGATGAAACAGAGCGTGAGGGCCACCGGATGTCCCTCGGTGTGCCAGGTCAGGGTGGGGGCGAGGGAGAGGGCGGTCAGTGCCAGCCCGCCGCCCATCGTGGCGCGCAGCCCGAACCAGCGCAGCAGCCGTGCCCCGGCCAGACCGCCCACGATCGCGGCGATCATGAGGGGGAGCATCCGTACGGCCGCCTGGATCGGGCTGTGACCCAGGACCAGCTGGAGATACTGGGCGAGCATGAGCTGCAGCCCGACCAGGGCGAAGACCGTGAGCAGCACGCCGCCCACCCCCGCGCAGAAGGCCCGCCTCCGGAACAGGCTCAGGTCCAGCAACGGGACGGCGAGTGAGCGCTGCCTGCGGACGAACCACACCAGCAGCCAGACCCCGCCCAGGAACGCCACCACCCCGCCCGGATGCCCGGCCCCCGCCTCCTTCAGGCCGAAGGCCACCCCGAGGATGCCCAGCACCGACAGCGCCGCGCTGAGCGTGTCCCACGGCTGACCGGTGCGCCTGCGGGACTCGGGCAGGATCCTGGCCGCGGCGGGCAGCAGGACCAGCAGGATGGGGACGTTGATCAGGAAGACGGCGCCCCACCAGAAGTGTTCGACGAGCACCCCGCCGATGATCGGGCCGACCGCGGCCCCGGCAGCGGCCACCGCGCTCCACACGCCCAGCGCGATCGCCCGCTCGTGCCGGTCGGTGAAGACCTGCCGGATGATGGAGAGGGTGGCGGGCATGATCATCGCTCCGCCCAGGCCGAGCAGCGCGCGTGCGGAGATCAGCGCGAGCGGGGTCGGCGCGAACGCCGCCGCGGCCGAGGCGACACCGAAGACCAGGTATCCGGCGAGCACCAGGCGCTTGCGTCCGTAGCGGTCACCGAGCGTGCCGAAGGTGAGCAGCAGTGGCGCGACCATCAGCGAGTAGACGTCGATGATCCACAACAGCTCCACGGAGGACGGCTCAAGGGCGGCCGTCAGCGCCGGTACCGCGATGTGCAGCACCGTGGCGTCCACCGTGATCAGCAGCAGACTGAAGCAGAGGATGGCGAGGACCGACCACCGGCCGGCCCCTGATGCCCGTGGGTCGCCGTCCGCGCGCCTGGCCATGACGGTGGTCATGAGCCGCTCAGGATCTGTCGGCCTGGACGAACATGCGTCGCAGCTTAGGCGAAGCCGGGCAGTGCCCGGGGCTGCATTGGGCGATTGATTCACAGGGGAATGTCCGTTTTGTGCCCTGGGTGGGGCGGTGTTCGGCGGTTCTCGGGCCACTGTGAGCGACCTCTCTAGAGAGATACAGGCATATACCGCCATCTAGGCAAAATGTGATCTCGCACCGACCATGGCGATCGTGGGGAGCCAGCGCGAGGCCCGTGAGCCGCCGTGGTGAGCGGGCCCGGTGGGGATGATCCCGCCTCGATCCCGCCACCGCGGGACCCCGTCGGTTCCCGGTCAGGGAACGCCCCCGGCCGGGTTCCTGTCCCTCCGGAAGATCGCGTCGGTTCCCGGTCAGGGAACGCCTCCGGCCGGGTCCCCGTGTCGCCGCAGGACCTCCATGGCTCCCGGTCAGGAAACGACCTCGCCTCGGGACCTGTGCCGCCGCCCCGGGATCCCGCCGACCCCCGGCAGTGGTGCGCGGTGGCCGCCGCGTGGCTGGGCCATGACCGGCCCGAGGCCGCGCTGGAGGCCGCACGCAAGGCGCTGGACCTCGACCCCAGGTCCGAGTCCGGCGCCGACTGGGGATACCGCCTCGCGAGCCTCGCGTTCGAGCGGCTCGGCCGCGACGCGGAGGCCGTGGCCGCGGCCGAGGAGGCCGTACGCCTCGCACCGGGCTCCTGGGCCGCGCGAATGCGGCTGGGGGCCGCGCTGCGCAGGGTGCCGGGACGCTGGCGCGAGTCGCGGGCGCAGGCGGCGAGGGCCGTGCGCTACGCGCCGGAGGAGCCGGACCCGCACGTTCTCGCCGGTGACCTCGCGCTGCTGCGGGGTGAGTACGCCTCCGCGGAGGCCGCCTACCGCGAGGCGCTGCGCCTGCTGCCCGGCCACCCGGGCGCGAGGGTGAACCTCGGCCTGGCCCGGCTGCGCTGGGAGCACCCGCGCGCCCACCACGACCCCGCCTGGCCGGTCGACCCCCGCGAGACCGGCCGGGCCAGACGTGCCCTGGCGACATGGTCGCGGCAGATCCGGACCCTGCTCGCCGTCGCCCTCGTCGCGGTCTGCGCGACGGAGTTCGGGTTCGGCCTGGCCTCCGTGGCGAGGGTCGGCGGCGGGCTGGTGTTGCTCGCCGTCCTGGCGATCACCCTCAGGCGGGCGCACCGGGTCAGGCTCTGGTCGTACGTGCCGGGCATGCTCGCCCGCGACCTGTGGCTCAGCACGTCGGTCTCGATCACCCTGGTCGCCGTGGCCGCGTACGTCGCGGTCGTCGCCATCCTCCCCGCGGAGATCCCGCCACCCCTTTCCGGCCCGGTGCCGGGCGTACCGGGTGCGCTCTGGGCGAGTCTCGCCGGACTGGTGCTCCTCAACGGGGTGGTGCTGCTCGTCCTGCGCGTCCTCGTCGAGGCGTGGCGCGGGCGGCCTTTCAGGGCGCTGGCCGAGTTCGTCGCCGCGGGTGACGATCGCACGGCCAGACGCGACGTGAACGTGACGCTCTGGCTCGTCGCGGTCAGGGTCTGGTCGGTGCCGGCGGCGGTCGCGGTGGCGGTAATCGTCCTGGACGAGCGGAGCTGGGCACTGGCCGCCCTCGCGGTACCGCTCGCGCTCGGCCGGCTGAGAGTCCGGGTGGGTCTGCCCCTCGGACTCGCCCGCGCGTCGGCCTCCGACCGCGCGCTGGTGGCGGTCCTGGCGCTGTCCGCCTCGGCGTCGATCCTGCTCGGCGTGGCCGGAGCGGCACCGGCTCTCGGGCTCGACCCACTGGGAGAGTGGGCCTGGTGGGCGGGGATCGCACTGCTCGCCGGACCGGTGGCGGTATTCGCCACGAGGTCGGTGCGGGCGTGGTGGCACGGCGCGCCGGGGCCGTGGCGGGCCTCGCTGGTCATGTGCGACGGCTGCGGGAGCCGCCTCCCCGGCGACGCGGGAGCGCCGGTGGGTCTCAGCGGGGAGGTGCGCGCGGCCTTCACCTACGCGCGGGAGGTGGTGCTCGCGTACGCCGATCCCAGCGGTCCGCGCGCGCTCGCCGTCGGTGCGGTCAGCTCGGTCGGCCCGAGCGGCGAGCTGCGCCTGATCGCCGCCTCCGACGCCTGGGAGGCCGCCGAGCGCGATCCCAGGGTGGCGGTCTTCGTCGCCGACCCGCTCGACCGCCGGTTCTGGGCCGAGGTACGGGGCGTCGCCATCGGCGACACCGAGGCCGACCTGCTGAGAATCACTCCCAAGGAGGTCGTGGTCGGCGAGTATCCCGGCCGCCACCAGGGCCGCGCCCGCCGCGGCTGAGAGGTCCTCCCCGGAGCGCGGGACCGCCCTGCGGTGCGCGACGCGGCACGTGCCGGGATCCGGTTCTCCCCGGAGCGCGGGACGCCCTCGCCCGCAACGCGACCCGCGGGCGGCGTCCATGCCGGAACCGGGGCGTTCAAGGGCCGCGCGACCCGCAGGGCGGGGAGCCGTGGACCGTCTTGCCGGGCGGTGACATTTCCCTGCCCGTCCCCGGCGCGCTTCCCCAGGCGGGCGAGCGGCGGGGGCGGCCGGGACCGGGCCGTACCGCCTCGGGGGAACGCGGGCGAGGGTCGCCGCGCGCGGGGCGCGGGGGCGGCACAGGGAGGGGCGTGGCCGGAGGGACGGTGCGGAAAGAGCTTGCTACCTCGAACGTTGGTTTCATCCACTCTCATCCGGATATCTGATCCTGCCCACACGACGGCGTGGCGCGACCCTCAGGCACGCGCAAACGCCCCCTTGTTGCGGTATAACCAGGGGCGGACCGGGGAGGCGTGATGCGGGAATCCAGCAGGGCCCGTCCGGCGGGGCGCGCGGCGGCACGGGATCTGTTCGAGCAGGTTCGGCTGGGCTACTTTCGGCTCTCGCCGCCCCTGCGCAGGCTGATCTACGTCGCGGTGCTGGTCGGAGCGGTCGCGCTGGCGTTCGGACTCGGCTGGTCGGTCCTCAACACGTTCTTCTCCACGCTGGTGCTGCTCGGCTTCGCGGCACTGACCCTGAACTTCCCCCGCGCCGCCGCGACCCTGCTCGTGGTGCTCGGCTGGCTGGGAGGAGTCCTGATCTTCCGGGCCGTCCTCTTCGGCCTGCACTCGCCGATCCCCTCGGCGCTGATGCTCCTCGGCCTCCTGGTCGCAGGGGCCGCCCACCTCATCCGCTGGGTCCCACCGTGGGTGACCACGGTCATGGCACTGGTGCCCGCAGGGCTGACGGCCCTCCTGCTCGGCGTGGTCATCACGGGGTTCGTGCCCGCCGTCGCCATCTGGGCCGCGTACGCCGTGGCGGCCGGGGTGCTGGTCCACCGGTTCCTGCAGGCCCGCCGGGTGCGGGCCGCGCTGGAGGCGGGGGAGCGGCGCCCAGCCGGGCTCCGGGTCCGCGAGGGCGGCCACCCCGCCCCCGCCCAGGGAGCCGGCGAGCGCGACGATCCTCCGCCCATCTCGGTGGAGGAGGCGCTCGGCGAGCTGGACGCCATGATCGGCCTGGCCCCGGTGAAGGAGCAGGTCCGCTCGATCGCCGCCTCGATCGAGGCGGCCAGGCTGCGCAGGGAGGCCGGATACTCCACCGAGCCGCCGATGCGGCACTTCGTGTTCGTCGGCCCTCCGGGCACCGGCAAGACCAGCGTGGCCAGGACCGTCGCGAAGATCTTCTACTCCTTCGGCCTGCTGGAGACCCCCTACGTGGTGGAGGCCCAGCGGGCCGACCTGGTGGGGGAGTTTCTCGGCGCCACCGCGATCAAGACGAACGAGCTGGTCGACCGGGCGCTCGGCGGGGTGCTGTTCGTCGACGAGGCGTACAGCCTGATCAACTCCGGTGACGGCCAGCCCGACAGGTTCGGCACGGAGGCCGTGCAGACGCTGCTCAAGCGGGCCGAGGACGACCGCGACCGGCTGATCGTCATCCTGGCCGGATACGAGAAGGAGATGGGCACCTTCCTGTCGTCCAACCCCGGCCTGTCCAGCCGGTTCTCCAGCAGGGTCCGCTTTCCCAGCTACGCCCCCGACGAGCTGCTCCGCATCACCGAGCTGCTGCAGCGGCGCAGGGGCGACCGGATGGCGCCCGAGGCCGCGTCCGCCCTGCTCGCCCGCTTCGAGGACATCCACCGGCGCGCGATCGTCGACGACCTGGGCAACGCCCGGTTCGTCCGCAGCCTCGTGGAGGCCGTCGCACAGGCCAGGGACGTGCGCGTGGTGGGAGCGGGCGGCGCGCCCACCACCGAGGACCTGGTCACCACGATCGAGGCCGACGTCGTCAAGGCCTTCGACGAGCTCACCGCCCGCTACCGGGGTTACCAGGCGGCCCCCTCCCTTGAGGAGGCGCTCGCCGACCTCGACCGCATGGCGGGGCTGGAACCGGTCAAGCGGCAGGTGCACGCGATCGCCGCGCAGCTCAGGGTGGCCAAGATGCGCGAGGAGCGAGGGCTGCCGACCCCGCCGCAGATGCGGCACTTCGTCTTCGCCGGACCGCCGGGAACCGGTAAGACCAGCGTGGCCCGCATCCTGGGCCGCATCTTCGCCGCGCTCGGCCTGCTCACCCAGCCCGACGTGGTGGAGGCGCAGCGGGCCGACCTGGTCGGCCAGCACCTCGGCGCCACCGCGATCAAGACGAACGAGCTGGTCGACCGGGCGCTCGGCGGGGTGCTGTTCGTCGACGAGGCGTACAGTCTGGTCAACTCCGGCTACAGCGGGGGCGACGCCTTCGGCACCGAGGCCGTGCAGACACTGCTCAAGCGAGCCGAGGACGACCGCGACCGGCTGGTGATCATCCTGGCCGGATACGAGCGGGAGATGAACGTCTTCCTGGCCTCCAACCCGGGCCTGGGCAGCAGGTTCAACCAGCGGGTGCAGTTTCCCTCGTACTCGCCGGGGGAGCTCACCGAGATCGCGGTGCTGCTCGCCGACGAGTCGGGAGACCGGTTCGACGACGACGCCCGCCGCGACCTGGCCGAGGTCTTCACCTGGGTCTGCGACGAGGGCCTGATCGACGGACTCGGCAACGGCAGGTTCGCGCGCTCGCTCTTCGAGCGCGCCGCGATGCGCAGGGACGTCCGCCTCGCCGCCCTCGGCGGAGCCACCGCGAGCGCCGCCGACCTGACCACCATCACCGGTGCCGACCTGCGCGCGGCCGTCGACGAGCTCGCGGGGAAGTGACCTCGGCCCCGCCATCTCCCATCGAGATCCCTCCGATTCGGTACGCTGTGCAGCCCGCCGGTCGCCGAGTGTAGCAAGATGGTCACCGACAGCGGCGGGGCTCCGGAGGAGGAAAGATGGCGGGATTCCTTACCCGCAGGCTGCTCAACTATCTGGTGCTGATCGTCGTGGCCACCAGCCTGGCCTACATGCTCGCCGCCTCCGCGCTCAACCCGCGATCCAACTACGAGGGCCGCAACCCCCCGCTCCCGTCGGCCGTCGTCGACGCGCACCTCACCGACCTCAACCTGAACGACCGCACCCCGCTGTTCGAGCGCTACCTGACCTGGGCGGGAGGTGTCGTGCGCGGAGACTTCGGCAAGACGGTGGGGGGAGGGTCGGTCAACGACGACCTCGGGCGCCGCGTCGGCGTCACCCTGCGCCTGATCACGATCGGACTCGTCCTCGGCAGCGTCGCCGGTGTGCTCATCGGAGCCTACGCAGCGGTCAGGCAGTACGGCCTCTTCGACCGATCGGCGACCGTCCTGTCCTTCGTCGTGCTCGCGATCCCCACGGTGGTGCTGGCCAACATGCTGATCATCGCCGCCATCCGGCTCAACGAGGCGGCCGGCACCCAGATCGTCCTCGTCAGCGGAGAGGCGACCCCCGGCCTCCAGGGAGGGCTCGCCGCCGCCGTGTTCGACAGGATCCGGCACCTGGTCCTGCCCACGCTGTCGCTCTCGCTCGGACTCGTCGCCGTCTACAGCCGTTACCAGCGCAACATGATGCTCGACGTGCTCGGCGCCGACTTCATCCGTACGGCCATGGCCAAGGGGCTGAGCCGCAGGGCCGCGCTGACCCGGCACGCGCTGCGCACCGCGCTCATCCCGGCGGTCACCTACTTCGCCTTCACCTTCGGGGCGCTGCTGGTCGGCACCACCTTCACCGAGAAGATCTTCGGCTGGCACGGCCTGGGGGAGCAACTGGTCGACTCGATCTCCACCAACGACGTCAACACCGTCGCGGCGATCAGCTGCTTCGCCGCACTGGCCGTGTTGCTGGCCGCGCTCGCCTCCGACATGCTCCACGCCGTTCTCGACCCGCGCGTCCGGGTGGGGTGAGCCCGAGATGGCCATCGCCGACGAGGAACTCGCCGAGCAGCAGTCGTCCGTCGACAGGATCAAGGCACCCTCGCGGCTGCGAGTGGTCGCGGGCCGCCTCCTGCGCTCGGGACGGGGCAGGGTCGGCCTAGCTCTGCTCGTGCTGATCTTCCTGCTCGCCTTCGCCGGGCCGTACCTCACCCGCTGGACGTACGTTTCGAAGGACTACACGGCCTTCCTCGCGCCTCCCTCCACCGATCACTGGTGGGGGACCCTGCAGACCGGCGCCGACGTGTACGCGGTCACGCTGCGCGGCCTGCGCAGGTCCCTGATCGTGGGCCTGCTCGCCGCGGTGGTCGGCACCGCGCTCGCGGCCGTGGTGGGCGCCTTCGCCGGATACTTCGGAGGCTGGACCGACCGGGCGCTGACCTGGCTGACCGACCTGCTGCTCGTGCTCCCGGCCTTCCTCATCCTGGCGATCATGTCCCCGCTCTTCGCCGGGAGGCAGTGGCCGGTGTTCGTGCTGGTGCTGGCGCTCTTCCTCTGGATGGTCACCTCGAAGATCGTCCGGAGCATGACCATCTCCCTCAGGGAGCGGGAGTTCATCCACGCGGCCAGGTTCATGGGCGTGCCCTCGACGAGGATCATCTTCCGGCACGTGATCCCCAACATGTCCTCGCTGCTGGTCGTCGACGCCACGCTCAACGTCAGCGCCGCGATCCTCACCGAGACGTCCCTGTCCTACTTCGGTTTCGGCATCCAGCCGCCCGACGTCTCGCTGGGCAGCCTCATCGCCGACGGCGCGCGGACGGCCCTGTACGCCCCCTGGACGTTCTGGTTCTGCGCGGGTCTGCTGATCGTCACCGTGCTCGCGGTGAACCTGGTCGGCGACTCCCTGCGCGACGCCTTCGACCCCACGTCCCACAGGGCGGGTGACCGGTGACGGGCGAGCGATTCCCGGGCACGACGTCCAGGACCGGCGAGCGCGAGCCGGTGCCCGACCCGATCGCCCCCGTGCTCGAGGTGCGTGACCTCGACGTCACCTTCGGCTCGGGGCCGGGGGCGGTCCGCGCGGTCAGGGGCATGGGTTACGCGGTCCGTCCAGGAGAGGTGCTCGGTGTCGTGGGGGAGTCCGGCTCCGGCAAGTCGGTCACCTCGCTCGCCGTGATGGGCCTGCTCCCGGCGCACGCCCGCGTCACCGGCTCGGTCCGGCTGCTCGGGCAGGAGATCCTGGGCGCCCCGGAGAGGACGCTCACCGCGTTCCGCGGCAAGACCGTCTCGATGGTCTTCCAGGATCCGCTCTCCGCGCTCACCCCCGTGTACCGGGTCGGTGACCAGGTCGCCGAGGCGATCCGCGTCCACCAGCGGGTGGGCGCCGCCCAGGCGGCCAGGCGTGCGGTCGAGCTGCTCGACCTGGTTGGCATCCCCAACGCCGCGCAGCGGGCCAGGGCGTTCCCGCACGAGTTCTCCGGTGGCATGCGCCAGCGCGCGGTGATCGCGATGGCGATCGCGAACGGCCCCGACGTGATCCTCTGCGACGAGCCGACCACCGCGCTCGACGTGACCATCCAGGCGCAGGTGCTGGAGGTGCTGAAGACGGCGCAGCGCGAGACCGGCGCGGCGATCGTCCTCATCACCCACGATCTGGGGGTGGTGGCGGGGTTCGCCGACCGGGTCCTCGTCATGTACGCCGGGCGCTCCGTCGAGGTCGGCTCGGTGGACGAGGTCTACTACCGCAGCCGCATGCCGTACACCATGGGCCTGCTCGGCTCGGTCCCGCGTCTCGATCGCGGCCGGGGACGCCCGCTGGTGCCCATCAAGGGCAGCCCGCCGTCACCGGCGGCGCTGCCGCCGGGCTGCCCCTTCGAGCCGCGCTGTCCGATCGCCGTCCCGGTGTGCGCGAAGACCGAGCCGGAGCCGGAGCCCGTGGACTCGCCGGGCCACCTCGCGGCGTGCGTGCGCTCCGGCGAGATCGAGGCGGCGGGATGGTCGCCGGACCAGGTCTACGGCGTGCGCGGACCGGCCACGGGCGCCGCCACACGTGCCGCCGCCGGTCCCGTCCGGCGCCCCGTGAGCTCCACCGGCCTCGCCGCTCCCGGTGTCGAGGAGCCGCCGCGCCCGCGCGAGGAGCGCGCCGTGGTCCTGCGGGTCGAGGACCTGGTCAAGCACTACCCCCTGGTCACCGGGACGCTCCTGCGGCGGAGGGTCGGCACGGTCCGCGCGGTGGACGGCGTCGACTTCGACGTCCGCGAGGGCGAGACGCTCGGCCTGGTCGGCGAGTCGGGCTGCGGTAAGACGACCACCCTGATGGAGATCCTCGAACTGGCCGCACCACAGCGCGGCAGGATCACGGTGCTGGGCCACGACACCACGGGAATGAGCGCCCGCGACCGGATGGCCGTGCGGCGCGACATGCAGGTCGTCTTCCAGGATCCGCTCGCCTCGCTGGATCCGAGGATGACCGTCTACGACATTCTCGCCGAGCCGCTGCGCGCGCACGGCGAACGGGACCCGGGGCCGAGGATCGGCGAGTTGCTCGACCTCGTCGGCCTGGAACCCGGCCACGCCGCCCGCTACCCGCAGGACTTCTCCGGGGGCCAGCGTCAGCGCATCGGCATCGCACGTGCCCTCGCCCCGCAGCCCCGGCTGGTCGTGCTGGACGAGCCGGTCTCGGCGCTCGACGTGTCCATCCAGGCGGGGGTGCTCAACCTGCTGGAGGAGCTGAGGAATCGCCTGGGCCTGTCGTACCTCATCGTCGCGCACGATCTGGCCGTGGTCCGGCACATCGCCGACCGGGTCGCGGTCATGTATCTGGGGAAGATCGCCGAGATCGGCCGGGTCGGCGGTGTCTACGACACCCCGCTGCACCCCTACACGCGGGCCCTGCTGTCGGCGGTCCCGCTTCCCGACCCGGTGCTGGAACGCTCCAGGGAACGCGTCCTGCTGGAGGGGGACCTGCCGAGTCCCGCCGACCCTCCCTCCGGGTGCCGTTTCCGGACCCGCTGCCCCCTGTTCAAGACCCTCGGCGAGAGCGCCCGGCGACGCTGCGTGGACGAGGAGCCCTTGATACGGCAGGTCGGGGACGACCACGGCGTCTCATGCCACTTCGCCGAGAGGGCCGACGCCGGATGACCCCGCCGTATGCACCGGGAGGAACACCGTGATACCAATCCGGCGCGTGGGCGCGCTCGCCGCCGCGCTGGCCGTGACCCTGGCCGTCGCACCGGGTCTCGCCGGATGCGGAGGAGGGGGGAGGCCGGGCGGGCCGGTCTCCGCGATCAAGGCCTACGACGTCAACCCGGTGCCTCGCGAGCGGGTCGCGGACGGGGGCGTGCTCCGGTGGGGGATCAACGAGTATCCGTCCAACTGGAACCTCAACCACATCGACGGCAACCTGGCGACGGTCAAGAGGGTCATGGACGCCCTCATGCCCTCCCCCTTCCGCTCCGACGCCAAGGGGAAGATCTCCCCGAACACCGACTACCTGTCCGAGGGCAGGGTCACCGCGCACGAGCCGGAGCAGGTCGTCACACTGACCCTCAACCCGCGCGCCAGGTGGTCCGACGGCACCCCGATCACCTGGGAGGACTACCGCGCCCAGTGGCAGGCGCTGAACGGCCGCGACGCCGACTACCGGGTGGCGAGCACCACCGGTTACCGGAACATCGAGAAGGTCGACAGAGGCAGGGACGACCACCAGGTCGTGGTGACCTTCGCCAAACCCTTCGGCGACTGGCAGTCGCTGTTCGCGCCGCTGTACCCCCGGAGTACGAACGCCACCCCCGAGGCGTTCAACACCGCATGGCTGAACCGCGTCCCGGTGACCGCGGGCCCGTTCGAATTCGTCGCGTTCGACCCGACCGCCAAGACCGTCACGATCGCGCGAGACGAGCGCTGGTGGGGTGATCGGGCCAAGCTTGACCGGATCATCTACCGATCCCTGGAGAGCGACGCGCTGGTCGGGGCCTTCAGCAACGGCGAACTCGACACCTTCGACGTCGGCCCGTCCGCGCCCGACTACGCGCGGGCCAGGAGCACCCCGGACGCGATCGTGCGGCAGGCGGCAGGCCCCGACTTCCGGCACATCACGATGAACGGCGAGAGCGCCCTGCTGTCCGACCCGAAGGTCCGCAGGGCCGTCGCGATGGGCATCGACCGTCAGGTCATCGCCCAGTCGGACCTCCAGGGCCTCGACTGGCCGATCGTGCTGCTCAACAACCACTTCTTCATGAACACCCAGGAGGGGTACCAGGACAACGCCGGTGAGATCGGCACGTACGACCCGGGCAGGGCGGGGAGGGAGCTGGACGCCGCGGGCTGGAAACTGGAGGGCCGGACCCGCATGAAGGCGGGAAGGGAGCTGAACCTGCGTTTCGTCCTGCCCTCGGGCCTGCAGCTCACCAAATCCGAGGCCGAGCTCGTCCAGGACATGCTCGGCCGCATCGGGGTAGGGGTCACCCTCCAGTCGGTACCGACGGACGACTACTTCACCAGATACATAATTCCTGGCAATTACGACATCACCGCGTTCGCGTACGTGGGCACGCCCTTTCCCGTCTCCAGCTCCTACGGCCAGTACGCCGACGCCGTCAGGCTCCCCGACGGCACCAGGCAGTGGAACGCCAACCTCGGCCGCATCGGGTCCCGGCGGATCGACGCCGCCATGAACAAGGCGACCGCCGACCTCGACGACGCGAGGGCCATCGCCGACACCAACGCCGCGGACAAGCTCATCTGGCAGGCGGTCAACGTGGTGACGCTCTACCAGCGACCGCAGATCGTCGCGGTCAAGAGCGATCTCACCAACTTCGGCGCCCGAGGCTTCTATGACCTGAAATATCAGGACATCGGCTTCCTCCGTTGACGCTCGTTGCCCGCCGCCGAGATGAACGGGTCTCCGCTCTCCTCCCCTGACAAGGGGGATGTGGACGAACGCCTCCCGACGAGGTCGGGCTCATCGTCTGGCCGCCCCGGGGTGAGCCCTACAGCGGTTCCGCGAACTCCCAGCCCTGCTCCAGCAGGGCGTCCACCGCCCGTACGGCCCGTGCCAGCCTGACCTCGGGTGGCCCGGTGACGACCAGGTGGGGCAGCCCGTCCGCGACCAGCCTCTCGCGCAGGCGGGCGTCCATCCGGTGCCGGATCGCCTCCCCGTCGCGCCAGCCGTCCTGCTCGAAGGGCACATCCCGCACCGAGGTGTGGATCCACAGGTCGTGCCGGGCACGGCGATGCACAGCGGTGACCTCCTCGGAGGGCTCGCCGAGATAGCGCTCGTGCCACAGGGAGGTGGTGAAGGCGTCGGTGTCGCACACCAGCAGCGGCGATCCCGTCCTGGCAGCGGCGTTCTCCCACGCGAGCTGGCGCTCGGCGATCACGCCGAACTCCGCCGACTCCCACCCCAGGTCGTCCAGCCACGGTTCGGGCAGCCCGCCGAGCTTGGCGTGCCGCCGGGCCAGGGCGAGTTTCTCCTCGCAGTACGTCCTGCCGTACTCGGGCACCCAGCGCGTCGCCGCCCACGGTCCGCCGCGAGCCGCGTAGTGGGCGGCCAGGGATCTGGCCAGTGTGGTCGTGCCGCTGGACTCCGCGCCGACGACCACCACGCGTCGGGCCAGATGGCCGCGTACGGCGGGTGAGAGACGGTCCCAGCACGACACCGGGTCGTCTCTCACCATCCTCCCGCTGACCGGGAACCGTTCCCGGCCCGGGTCGACGCCGACATGGACGGCGCCGAACCGGCGGGCCAACTCGGGTCCGTACGCCTCGGAGGAGAACACTGCGTCGATCTCCGGTACGTGGCCGTACGCCTGGGAGAGGCCGTGCCGGAACACCTCGACGTGCGCCGACCAGATCTCCGGGTCGTCGTAGTCGATCCCGACGTCGTCGACCACGGGGGCGATCGTCACGTGGGCCTGCGGGTGCGCCTCGCGCAACCAGGCGGCGCGCAGCGCCGGCGGGATGCTCTCCACGGTCGACGCGGCGATCACGACGCTCACCCGGGCGCATCGCGAGGCGGCGGTGTCGATCAGGTGGTGGTGTCCCGCGTGCGGCGGATAGAACTTGCCGATCACCAGCCCGTGGGCGAAGGTCCCGCCGCTCATCGGCGCGCCCTCCCGCCCGGGACGCCCGCCCCCGGCGTGGCCGGGACGGAGCGGGACGCGAGCTCCGCGCTCCAGGCCCGCAGACCGGCGACGCACAGCGCCAGGAAGACCACGTACAGGACGGCTGTCAGATGGAGGCCCTTGTAGGCGTAGAGGGGTATGTAGACCACGTCGGCCGCGATCCACAACCACCACGACTCGACCAGCTTCCGGCTCTGCCCGTAGGTCGCCGTCAGGGACAGGGCGGTCGTCAGGGCGTCCCAGACCGGCACGGTCGAGTCGGTCCAGGTAGCGAGGGCGAAGGAGAGACCGGCGGTGGCCACGACCCCGAAACCCGCCAGCGCGGCCCACTCGGCGTGTCCTGTGCGACGGATCGCCAGCGGGGTCCGCCCTGCCCCGCCGTACAGCCATTGCCACCACCCGTACAGACCCAGCGCGACGTAGACGATCTGCAGCGCCGCGTCCGCGTAGAGCCCGACGGTCAGGAAGACCGCTCCGAGCAGGGTCACGTTGGCGATCCCGATCGGCCAGTTCCAGACGTTCCGGCGGACCACCAGCCAGACCGTGAGGACGCCGGTGGCGAATCCCAGAAGTTCCGCCCAGCTGGTCGGGGTCCCCGCGACGGTGAACGCCGGCCGCAGGAGGGGGGCCAGTATCTCGGCGAGCGACATGCGGTCTCCTCAATCGTCGCGATGACGATAATCGGTCGCCCCGGTCCGGTCACACGGGGCCCCGCACGAGGCCCGATCGCCTACGCTCCGGTGACACGTACGCTCGCCGCGGCCCGGTGACGGCCGGACCGCCGTGAGCGGGTCAGTCGCGGCGGAACCGTACCCGGTCGCCGGGGCGGAGCTGGGCGGCCCAGGCGAGGCTCGCCGAGTTCAGGACGGCGATGACCGGGTAGCCGCCGGTCGGCGGGTGGTCGGCGAGGAACACGATCGGCTGGCCGCTGGGCGGCACCTGGACGGCCCCCGCCACCATGCCCTCACTCGGCAGTTCCCCGCTCCTGGCCCTTTCCAGGTGGGCGCCACGCATTCGCACGCCCACCCGGTTGGTGTCCTGGCTGACCTCGTACGGCCCCGCGCACAGGGTGGCGAGGGCTCCGGGGACGAACCAGTCGTCGCGAGGACCCGGCAGAACCCGCAGGACGCCCCTCCCGAGCTCCGGCGAGGGCACCGCGTCCACGGTGATCGGCGGCAGGTCTCCGGTCGGCCCCACGGGCAGGACCGTCCCGGCGCGCAGCGGGGGAGGCCCCAGCCCGGACAGAGAGTCGGCGGACCGGCTCCCCATCGTGATGGGAACGTCGACACCGCCCCGGACGGCGACGTAGGTGCGCAGACCGGCCATGGGCGTCCCCAGGCGCAGTTCGCCCCCGGCGGGAACCCAGAAGGGCGCGCACATCGCCTGCGGCACCGTCACTCGCCGGATCCCCCCTTCCGGAGAGGCTTCGCCGGCGGAGATCTCGCTCGTGAGCGTCCCACCGGGAGAGGATCGGCTCGTGGACGCCTGCGCCCCGCCCGGAGAGATCGGGCCCGTCCCGCCGGGGGCCGTCTCGCACGGTCGCAGGAGGTCCAGAGGGCAGGCGGCGCCGGTGACGGCGGTCCAGGCCCCGGTGGTGAAGCGAAGCCGGGCCCCGCCGAAGGTCAGCTCGATCCCCGCGGCGTCCCGCGGGTTGCCGACCAGGCGGTTGGCCAGTCGCAGGCTCGGCTCGTCGGCCGCACCCGAGCGGGGCACCCCGAGGTGGGCGTACCCCGGCCGGCCAAGGTCCTGCACGGTGGCGTACGGCCCGGGCGCGACCACCTCGATCATGGCTCGCCGACCGCGAGGAAGCGTACCCGCGTCCCCGGCGTGAGCAGGGCGGGCGGGTCGGCGGCCACGTCCCACACCGCGGTCGCCGAGCGGCCGAGCAGCCGCCAGCCACCGGGTGAGGCCGAGGGATAGACCGCCGAGTAGGGGCCGGCGACGGCCACCGCCCCGGCGGGCACCGAGGTCCGCGGGGTGTCCAGCCGGGGGACGTGCAAAGCCGGGTCCAGCCCCGTGAGGTAGGCGAAACCGGGGGCGAAGCCCAGCCAGCCCACCACCAGCTCCCGCCCGGTGTGCCGCTCGACCACCTCCCGCGGGGAGAGGCCGCTCAGCGCGGCGACCTCGTGGAGGTCGGCGCCGTCGTACACGACGGGGAGGGTCACCTGTTGCGGGTCCACGGCCACCGCGGCGTCCGCGGCGGACGCCGCGGCGAGCAGGCGGAGGAGTTCGTCCCGCAGACGCGCGGGATCGGCCCCCGGCGCGGTGACGAGGACCGTGACGGGGCCGGGCACGATCTCGACCACCCCGCGGGGCCGGTCGGCCCGCAGCAGCGCGTCCAGCCGATGGGAGATCTCCAGCGAGCCGGTCTCCACCAGCAGCGCGTGCTCCCCGGCCCGCCGGACGCTCACGCGAAGGACCTCAGCGTCACTCCCGCCTCCACCAAACCGTCGCGCACGGCACGGGCCATCAGCACGGCGCCGGGGGTGTCGCCGTGCACGCAGATCGAGCGCGCCTCGACGGGCACCCGCGAGCCGTCCACCGCCTCGACCACCCACTCGGTCGCCATCCGCACGGCCCGGTCCGCGACCATGCCCGGGTCGTGCAGCACCGCGCCGGGGGAGCGGCGGGAGACCAGCGCTCCCGTGCCGGTGTACGCGCGGTCGGCGAAGGCCTCGACGACGGTGGTGACCCCCTCCCCGGCGGCGATCTCGTGAACCACGGAGCCGGGCAGGGTGAGCAGGGGCAGGTCCCGGTCGTAGTCGGCGACCGCCGCCACGACGGCCCCGGCCTGTTCGGGATCGCGGCAGATCCGGTTGTACAGCGCGCCGTGCGGTTTGACGTAGGAGACCCGGCCGCCCATCGCCCTCGCGATGCCGTCCACCGCTCCCAGCTGGTAGAGCACCTCGGCGCAGAGCTCCTCGGGATCGACGTCCATCTCGCGGCGGCCGAACCCGGCCAGGTCCCGGTAGGAGACCTGGGCGCCGATCGTCACCCCGCGGTCGACCGCCGCCGCGCACGTTCGCCGGATGTTCAACGGGTCGCCCGCGTGAAACCCGCAGGCGATGTTGGCGCTGGTCACGACGTCGAGGAGGGCTTCGTCGTCGCCCAGCCTCCAGATTCCGAAGCTCTCGCCCAGATCGGCGTTGAGATCGATCACCATGGCTCACCTACACCGGAGGCTCGTCGGGAATATCCGCGATGTCATCGAGGGCGATGGCCAGCTCCTCGGGGTCGTCCCCGATGCGCTCGGCGATCTCGATCAGCACGTGCAGCACGTCGTGCCGGTCATGGCCCAGGTCGAGCAGCCGCTGCGCCGCCTCCCACAGCTGTGGAGGGTCGCCCTCCCATAGCCTGGCGGCGATCTCCTCGTGCCAGGCGAGGTGCTCGTCGTAGTCGCGCCGGTCGAGCTCCCCCGCGTGGTCGATGCCCAGCAGGATCCGCCGGTCGGTGTCATCGGCGGGGTTGAGCAGGCTGAGCTTGATCTCACCGTGCGTACCCTGCAGGAAGGGGAACGCGAACACCCGCCTGGCCAGCGCCGACAGGTCGCCGTCCGGCAGCAGCCGGTCGAGCAGGTCGCGGTCGAGCCCGAAGGTCGTCGGGTCGCGGTAGGACTCCGCGAACTTGCCCGTCGCCTCCCAGATCGCGTCGAGCGTGGCCCGCAGCCCTTCGTCGGGTAGTCCGGTCCTGCCGGCGGCGAACCGCGCCCACGCGCCCAGCACGTGCGGCACCGCCTCCTGCTCGGCGGTGCTGAGCATCACCTTGCGCGGCAGCCAGTCGAGGAGGAACGTCTCGCACTTGGTCGGGCTCACCCGGAGCGGGCGGCCGAAATCCTGGTCGCAGCCGTAGTCGATGATGTGGTCGGCGCACCGGGAGGCCGCCGAGGGGTCGGACAGGTGCTCGGCCGCGTCCGAGGAGAGGAACTCGGCCGCCAGCATCGCCCGGCGGTCACGGCTGTAGGGGGCCTCGCTGTGCAGCGGGGCCGGCCGCTTCCTGCCGGGTGGCAGCGCCTTGATCCGGGACCTGGCGAAGGCGTGGTAGGCGCTGTAGCTGTCGCTGACCGGCACGGTCGTCCTGCGCTGGCCGTACTCGGCGGTGGCCTTCATGGCCGATTCGAGCAGCGCCCTGGCCTGCTGAGGTTCGATCTCCCCGAACCTGAGCATCGGGTTGCCCTCGGCCTCGGCCCTGGCCTGTTCCAGCAGCTTGTCGACGTGCGAGGAGACCCAGGCGTCACGGGCGATGCCGCGCATGTTGTAGTCGACGATCACCACCAGCGCGTGCCGCTCCTCGACGCTGTCGACGCCCCGGTAGCCGAAGGTGCACACCACGGTGTCCTGGTCGCCGTACGCGTCGCGGGAGACGAAGCAGCCGGTCGTCTTGACCACGCCCAGCCGGTCGGCCCAGCGCGGCCTGGCCACGTCGCGCTCCATGAGCGCCAGCGCGGCGCCCTCGGCCTTGGCGGCCTGGCGGGCCGTGCCGAGGTAGGCGAGCGCGATCAGCAGGGTGAGCGCGGCGGGCGAGCCCGCCTTGGCCGCGTAGTCGACCAGGCCCTCACCGAGGACCTGCTCGGCGTCCCCTCGGCGCAGCCGGCGCCCCCACCAGGCTCCGATCATGTCGGAGACCATGAGCTCGGCGTCCAGCGGGCTGCGTACGGCCAGTAGCTCGCGAGCGGCGAGCAACATCTCGGAGAAGACCGCCTCGGGGGACTGGCTCTCCCTGAGGTCTCGACGATGTCGCCGGCTCAAGCAGCCTCCCCCGTCGGGCGCGTCAGCCCATCATGGGCGCCGCCGCCGCGTCGATTGGCCCGCTCGCTTCCCTCGCTCACGTCCCAACCTTCTCGCATTCCCGGGCCAAACGGTGCGTAGAAGACGGCCGGGTGCTCCCGATGTTACCGGGGACCGCGAGATGGCGGCGCGGAGTTGACAAGGGCGAGCAGATGCTCGCGGGCGACGCGCTCGACGATCTCGGCCGTCGGCTCGATGCCGAGATGCTCGGCGCAGGCGCGGACCTCGGCCACGCACCTGTCGACGGTGTCGAGGGCGATCGTCTGGAACTCGGCGGCCAGGTGAGAGGTCACCGGCTCGTGGAGAGCCGCCGAGGGCGCCGAGGGCGCTGAGGGTGCTGAGGGCGCCGAGGGCGCGGCGAGGGTCGTCACGGAAGGCCCGGCGAGGCGGGTGGCAAGAACGGGCATGGAAGTCGCATTCCTCCGGAGTTTCCCGGGGCATCCCCCGGATGTGTCGGCGAGGACGTGCGTTTTCATTTCACAACTTATCTCGGGACTGTCAACCCTTGGCGCCGTGATATGGGAAGCTGACACCGTGTCTTGACTGAATCCTGCAACAGCCGAGTAAGTGAGTGTTCCCGAACAGGGAGCCGAATTGACGGCGAGTCAGTAGCCTGATCTCGCCTGCAAGCCCTACGGAGATGAGGTGGGCAGTTGCCGGGACGGTCCGGCCCGATCCTGCTATGGTCCTGGCCGCAAACGTTCGGAGACGCGGTGCCAGCCGGTCGGCGCCCGTGCGGGAGCCCCCTCGCATCGGCGCGAGGGTTCCGGTCCTCGGAGCGGCGGCGTTCCCAGGGGGCGCTGACCGCATCCTGGGCGGGGCTTCCGTCCACACCTGCCCATCGCCGATGATGTACTCCAGGATCCGGTCCCCCGGAGCCGCGCTATGCCAATTCGCAAGTTTGGAGATGTGCCTCGTGGGAGACCCTGGCACGCGACGGAGGTGCCGACCATGAGCGCCGAAACCTCCGTGCCCCGTCCCCGGGAGTCGGGTGTGGACATCTCAGACTCCGGCCTGTTGCAGGGCCTGCTGTCGCAGTCGCCGTTCGCCTTCGCGTTCTTCGACCCCGACGGCCGTTTCGAGCGCGTCGACGAGGTCTTCGCCGACGTGGTCGGCCTGCCCGCCGAGCGCCTGGTCGGCCGCGTCCCCGGCGATCTGCTCTCCGCCGACCTGACCGCCCTGATCGAGGGCTCGGTCCGCGGCATCGTGGCGGGCGCCGAGGTCGAGGGCGACCAGCGGATCCGTGTGCGCACCGCCGACGGCGAGACCCATCACTGGTCCCTGACCTTCTCCCCGGTCCACGACGACAAGGGCACGCTCCAGGCGATCTGCCTGGTCGGCGTCGACATCACCGACAGCAGGCAGGTCGAGGAGGACCTCAGGCGCAGCGAGGAGCGCTACCGCTCGCTGGTCGAGGCCCAGTCCCAGCTCGTGTGGATCACCGCGCCCACCGGCGTCGTGGAGGAGGACGCGCCGCAGTGGCGGGCCATCACCGGCCAGGGGCTCGATGAATACCTCGCCCACGGCTGGCTGGAGGCCGTCCACCCCGACGACCGCCCGCACACCGAGGAGGCGTGGCGCGAGGCGCTGCGCGGCCGGACCATGTTCGAGTGGAGTTACCGGGTCCGCACCCGGGCCAGCGGTTACCGGCACTTCGAGGTGCGCGCCGTCCCGATCATCCGGCACAATCGGGTCGTCGAATGGGTGGGCGCCAACACCGACGTCACCCCGCAGCGCGAGGCCGAGGAGATGCGCGGCCGCCTGACCGACCAGCTCGGCGCCGCGGCTCTGCGGACCGCGCGCCTGCAGGGCGCCACGGCGATACTCGCCGAGGCGCTCACCGTCGAGCAGGTGGTCCAGGTGATCATCGACGTGGGTCGTACGGCCCTGGCGGCCGACCGCTCGGCCGTGGCGCTGCTCGATGTCGACCGGGCCGCGCTGAAGCTGGTCAACAGCGGCGGCATTCCCGACGTCCCCGGCGCGCCCGGCGAGGAGATCCCGCTTTCGCACTCCAGCGTGATGACCATGGCGGTCAACAGCCGGCGGCCGGTCTTCGCCGAGTCGCCGGAGAGCCTGAGGGCCCAGCTGGTCGACGCGGGTGGCGACAGCGAGGAGGTCACCGGGTTCATCGACCACAGCGACGAGCGGGCCTGGGTGGGCCTGCCGCTGCTGGCCGCGGGGCGGGCGCTCGGTGCGCTGAGGTTCTCCTTCACCCGCCCGCAGAAGATCTCCCAGGAGGACGGGGTCTTCCTGGAGGCGCTCGCGGGTCAGTGCGCCCTCGCCGTCGAGCGGGCCACCCTGTTCGAGCGAGAGCACCGCACGGCGGAGACGCTCCAGCGCAGCCTGCTGCCCGACCGCCTGCCGGTGGTCCGGGGCCTGGTCCTCGCCCAGCGGTTCCGCTCGGGAAGCCGCCACGTGCAGGTCGGCGGCGACTGGTACGACGCGTTCGTCCTCCAGGACGGCCGGGTCGCGGCGGTGGTCGGCGACGTCATGGGCAAGGGCGTCAAGGCCGCGGCGGGAATGGGGCGCATCCGCAACGCCATGCGAGCCCTGGCACTGACCAACCCGCCGCCCGCCGCGGTGCTCACCGGCCTCGACAGGGTCTTCGAGGCCACCGAGGAGGAGGAGCAGGTCACGACTCTCGCCTACATGGTCGTCGAGCCGGGCACCGGAGAGGGCACGCTCGCGCTCGCCGGTCACCCGCCTCCGCTGCTGGTCTCCCCGCAGGGCGTGCCGCTGCTGTGCGACGGTGAGCCGGGCACCCCGCTGGGCTGGCCCACGAGCCGCCGGCAGTTCAGATTCTGTGTCCCGCCGGGCCACACCGCTGTCCTGTATTCGGACGGTCTTGTGGAGAATCGCAAGCGTGGCCTCGATGCCGGGCTTGCCGATCTTTGTTCTGTTGTGAACGAAGCGCCGGCCGAAGTGGTGGGAAGCCCGCACATGTTGCTAGATTTTCTTGTCGATCGCATGCTGTCCGGATATGAGCAGGATGACGACGTCACGGTGCTCGCGATCCACGTTCCCCTCGCCACGAAGAGTGACTGAATGAAACAGTCATAACGGTTGCTTTCGGGTATCGGTGCCTCGCTTCCGTACGCACTACTCTCTTGGTCGGCCTAGGGTGGAGGGCAACCGCCAGGAGGCGGCCGTATGGATCACGGTGTCATGCCACAATGCTGGACAGGTGCGTCGCGGTTAGCGCGGCCTCGCTAATCACAACTAGAGGCAAAACTGCCCCTAGTTGGGCATCTGGGTCCATTCTCGTCACGCTTTCCTTCGAGAGGTGTTCGTGTCGCCTGCAAGTTCGACTCGCTCGAAGCCATCCGAGCTGAACGAGCCCGTCATTCAGCAGCTGATGGAGCGGGGGCGCTCGCAGGGGTTCCTCGAGTCCGAGGATGTCCGCAAGGCCGTCGAGGAAGCGGACATTCCGATGGCGCAGGTCGCTGGAATCCTGCGAAGCCTTAGCAAAGAGGGCATCACAGTACGGCTGACCGCCGAGGACTCCGCGGCTCCCAAGAAGCCCCGCACTCCCGCCAAACGCCGCACCGCCCCGGCCACGCCCGCCGCCGTCAAGAAGACCAAGACCGCGGCGGCGGCCAAGGAGCAGCCGGAGACCGTCACCGCGGTCGTCAGCGGCTCCGAGCCCGCCGCGGCCGCGGCCAAGAAGCCGGCGGCCCCGGTGAAGGCGGCTTCGGCCAAGACGGCTCCGGCCAAGAAGGTCGCCCCGGCCGCCAAGAAGCCGGTTCCCGCCCCGCCGCCGAAGAAGGCCGGTCCCGCAGCCGCGGTCCCGGCGTCCGCGCCGAAGCCGGTCACCGGTGACGACGACGAGGTCATCGACCTCGAGGACGTCGAGATCGAGGACTTCGACCTGGAGGCCGTGGCCGAGGTCGAGGTGGAAGTCGAGGTGGAAGCCGAGGCCGAGACCGAGACCGAGGAGGAGCCCAAGGTCGAGGTCGTCGAGGTGAACGAGGACGAGGTCCTCATCCTCACCGACGACGACGATGACGCCCCGGTGCCTCAGGTCGCCGCCGCCGGTGCCACCGCCGACCCGGTCAAGGACTACCTCAAGCAGATCGGTAAGGTCCCCCTGCTCAACGCCGAGCAGGAGGTCGAGCTCGCCAAGCGCATCGAGGCCGGTCTGTTCGCCGAGGAGCAGCTCGGCAGCGATGGCGAGAAGCTCCCGGTCGACGTCCGCGCCGAGCTGGAGTGGATCGCCGAGGACGGCCGCCGGGCCAAGAACCACCTGCTGGAGGCGAACCTCCGCCTCGTGGTCTCGCTGGCCAAGCGCTACACGGGACGCGGAATGCTCTTCCTGGACCTGATCCAGGAGGGCAACCTGGGTCTGATCCGCGCGGTCGAGAAGTTCGACTACACCAAGGGCTACAAGTTCTCCACCTACGCCACGTGGTGGATCCGGCAGGCGATCACCCGCGCCATGGCCGACCAGGCGCGGACCATCCGCATCCCGGTCCACATGGTCGAAGTGATCAACAAGCTGGCCCGTGTCCAGCGGCAGATGCTCCAGGACCTTGGGCGCGAGCCCACCCCGGAGGAGCTGGCCCGCGAGCTCGACATGACCCCCGAGAAGGTCGTCGAGGTCCAGAAGTACGGCCGAGAGCCGATCTCCCTGCACACCCCGCTGGGTGAGGAGGGAGACAGCGAGTTCGGTGACCTCATCGAGGACTCCGAGGCCATCGTTCCGGCGGACGCGGTCAGTTTCACGCTTCTGCAGGAGCAGCTCCACTCCGTTCTGGACACGCTGTCCGAGCGCGAGGCGGGCGTGGTCTCGATGCGCTTCGGTCTGACCGACGGCCAGCCGAAGACGCTGGACGAGATCGGCAAGGTCTACGGGGTGACGCGCGAGCGCATCCGGCAGATCGAGTCCAAGACGATGTCCAAGCTCCGCCACCCGTCCCGGTCCCAGGTCCTGCGCGACTACCTCGACTGAGACTTCCTGACAGGGGGGTCGCGCCATATGGTGCGGCCCCTCCTGTCGTTAACGAGGGTGTAACAGATCGGTAGCACGTCATGTGAAACAGCCTCCTAGGCTGCCGCCTCATGGGTGTGGCCGAAGTCGACAGAGTTCGCGCACGAGGACTGCGGTTGATCGTCGATCGTCCGTGGGCGGACGCGATGCTCGACGAGGCGGTCGCCGCGGTGCGCCGGAAGATCTTCGAAGCCGGCACGGTCGCGATCGGCGCGGCCCGCGGCGATCCGGAGAGCCGTGCGCTCAGGATCGAGGCGCTGGCCAAGGCGGCCGTCGGTCACAGCCGTGCCATAGAGGCGTTGGCGGCCCGTGACCGGGCCAACCCCGACCTCTGGCTCTGGCTCGGGCGCACCCGCATCGAGGAAGCCTGGACGATCAAGCCGGATGTCAAGGCGCGGGCCGTGCAGGCGCAGCGCACGCAGGCGTTCCAGGGAGCGATGGAGTCGGCCAGGATGCCGCTTTTCGCCGCGGTCTCGCTCGCGCCGTCCGATCCCGTGCCCTGGGAATCGATCATGTGGCTCTATCTCGGCCTCGACCGGCCGCGTCAGGAGAAGGACGCGGTCTGGTACGAGGCCGTTCGGCGTTATCCGACGCTGTTCCCGGCCCACGTGGCCCGGCTCATGACGTTGTCCCCCGCCTGGGGCGGCAGTGCCCAGGAGATGCTGGAGTTCGCCAGGCAGGCCGTCTCGCGGGCACCCGATGGGGATCCGATGGCGTCCCTGGTGCCGCTGGCCCACTTCGAGCAGGTGGCCGCAGGGCGGTCGCCGATGTCGCGCGGCGGCTGGTTCTCCGATGGGGCGCTGCGGGAGGTCGTCTCGCATTCGGGCCGCTGGCTGGGAAACGACAGCCACCCCCGATCAATCGAGGCGCACAACCTGTTCGGGGCCGCCTTCTATCTGGCAGACCTTCGGCGGCCCGCGCGCGGGCACCTGATGCGGACGAAAGGCAGGGGGAGCACACTGCCCTGGTCCTACCTCGGAGATCCCGCCCAGCAGTTTCAGCGGGCCTGCGGGCGGCTGCACCTCGTCGCGGCGTGAACCCGGGGCCCCTCCCGCGCGGGGCTCCCGCCCGCCACGCCCCCGTCACGGCCCGGGGAGAGGAGCCCACGGCGCGTCACGTCACGATGTCGAGTGTCCACGAACGGTTCCCCGTGGGCGGGGCGTGGAGGACGACGGAGTGGCCGAGGTGATCCAGAACCTTGACGAGCTCCTCGGGGCTCTCCGGATCGGCTCCGCTTTCCAGCAGGGAGCGGGCGATCAGGCCGCGGGTGGCCTTGGCCATGTGGCTGACCACCTTCCCGTCCCTGAGCACCCGTACCGCCACCGCCCGGCCGCCGGGCCGCCACGCGGCCGCGTACGTGCTGGAGCGCAGGTCCACGACGAGGCCGGGTTCGGCGTCGAGCAGGGGGGTGACCGGCCGGCGCCAGAAGGCGCTCAGGCCGCCGAGCGGCGGCAGCCGCACCCCCATCGACAGCCGGTAGGGGGGCACGCGGTCGCCGACCCGCAGCAGGCCCCAGAGGCCGGAGAAGATCAGCAGGCTCTCCGAGGCCCGTGTCGCCGCCTGAGGGGAGAGCGAGGCCAGGCCGAGGTTGTCGTAGAGGACGCCGGTGTACAGGTCGGCCGCGGCCAGAGTCGGCGCGGTCCGCAGAAGCAGGTTTCCGCCGACCTCACCGGCCTGTCCCGGCGACAGGCCGAGCACGTCCCGCGCGGCCGGTCCCCGGCACAGCGCGATGAGCGCTTCCAGGACGAGCTCCCTGTGCGGGCCGAGGGCGGGAAAACTCAACCGGGACAGGTCGAGGGCGGGGCCGTCGCCCCGCGCGGCCTTTCCCTCGGATGGAGGCAGCAGAATCAGCACAGTCGCCGAGCGTAGTGGGGCGATCGGGGAGTTAGGATCCTTCAGCATGATCGATGACGCCTTTGACCGGCTGGTCGACCAGGCATGGCCGGCGCTCCAACGGGTGGAGGCCGGGTGCTGGACGCTGCGCGCCGCGAACGGGGTGACCAAGCGGGCCAACTCCGTGCTGCCGCTGGGCGAGCCCGAGGACCTGGAGGCCGCCATCGAGGGGGCCGAGAAGTTCTATGCCGACCGAGGGCTGCCCTGCGTCTTCTCCGTGGGAGGCGGGGCCACGCCGGGTCTGGACGCGTCGCTGGAGGCGCGCGGCTACGGGGTGGTGGACCCCACGTTGGTGATGACGGCGCGCCTCGGGCCCGAGGGAGGGTCCGAAGAGGAGGTCGAGCTCGCTGAGGCGCCCTCACAGGCGTGGTTGGACGCCTGGTGGAGCGTGGACGGGAGGTTCGGTGGCGACGGTCTGCCGACGGTCGCGCGAATCCTCACCGGCGTGCCCGCCGTATACGCCTCGCTCGGCCGGGAGGCCGTCGGGCGGGGCGTGGTCCAGGGGGAGTGGTTTGGGATCTACTCCATGGCTGTGATGCCGCACGCGCGGCGCAGGGGCCATGGACGGAAGGTGTTGCGTGCCCTGCTCTCGCATGCGCGGGCGCAGGGCACACAGCGGGCATATTTAGTCGTCGTGGAGTCGAACACCGCTGCCAGGACGCTCTACGAGCGGCAGGGCTTCACGGTGGCGGGCCGATATCACTATCGGGTCCGATGATGGCTCCATTCGTCTGGTTATCGTTCGTCGTTGCCTGCCGTTGCCGGGGTGTCGCTGAGACGAGCGGACTCGTCCTGGATGATGGCGCCCTTGTCTCTCAGCACGGCCACATGCTGACGCCCGTGGTGGGCGCAGAACAGCAGCTCCCCGCCCACGGGCAGGGTTGCGCGGATGTAAGCCTGGGCGCCGCACCGGTCACAGCGGTCAGCAGCTGTGAGCTGCTTGGCGGGGGCGAGGGTTCCAGTCACGTATCGCCTTTCAGGTCATCCCCTGAGGTGGAGGATCTGGCGTCAGTCACTTGAGAGAACATCTAACCCGATACGAACGTTCCCAACCGACCCCCTGCTACGCCCAGAGCGGAAAGCGTCCGAAAGTAACCATGATCACACCGGATGTAACGCACGAACCCACCGGATGGCAAGCTTGTACCCGTCGTGGTGGGAAGAACGGTAAGCTGCGCACACGTGTTCGACAGAGTGGGAGTGGGCGTGACCGCAGTTAGCGCGGAGACGGGCTATACGGCCCGCCACCTGTCGGTGCTGGAGGGTCTCGAAGCCGTCCGTAAGCGTCCAGGCATGTATATCGGGTCGACCGACAGCCGCGGTCTCATGCACTGCCTCTGGGAGATCGTGGACAACGGGGTCGACGAGGCCCTGGCCGGTTACTGCAGCCGCATCGAGGTCGAGCTTCACCCCGACGGCTCCATCGAGGTCCGCGACAACGGCCGGGGCATCCCGGTCGACATCGAGCCCAAGAGCGGCCTGGCCGGCGTGGAACTCGTCTACACCAAGCTCCACGCGGGCGGGAAGTTCGGCGGGGGCTCCTACGGCGCCTCGGGCGGCCTGCACGGCGTCGGCGCCTCCGTCGTCAACGCCCTGTCCTCGCGGCTGGACGTGGAGGTCGACCGCGAGGGCCGGATCCACGAGATCAGCTTCCGCAGGGGCGTTCCGGGCGTCTTCGACGGCGACGGCCCCAAGGCCAAGTTCAAGAAGAAGTCCGGGCTGCGCGACGGCGGCAGCGTGGCGAAGAAGGTCACCGGCACCCGCGTGCGCTTCTGGGTCGACCACCAGATCTTCCTCCCCGAGGCCGAGGTCTCCCTCGACGAGATCCACGTCCGCCTCCGCCAGACCGCGTTCCTGGTCCCCGGCCTGACCCTGGCCGTGCGCGACAGCCGCGGAGAGGAGGTCGTCGAGGAGGAGTTCCACTTCGACGGCGGCATCTCGGAGTTCACCGAGTTCCTCGCCCGTGACGAGGCCGTCTGCGACGTGCTGCGCCTGCAGGGCACCGGTCACTTCCGCGAGACCGTCCCGGTCCTCGACGACCTGGGGCACATGACCCCGACCGAGGTCCAGCGGGAGCTCACCGTCGACGTGGCGGTGCGCTGGGGCAAGGGCTACGACAGCACCGTCCGTTCCTTCGTCAACGTGATCGCCACCCCCAAGGGCGGCACCCACGTCAACGGCTTCGAGCGCGCCCTCGTCCGCACCCTGAACGAGCAGTTGCGCGAGACCCGCCTGCTCAAGAACGGCGACGCCCCCGTGACCCGCGAGGACATCATGGAAGGGCTCACCGCCGTGGTGACCGTCCGGGTGCCCGAGCCGCAGTTCGAGGGGCAGACCAAGGAGGTCCTGGGCACCTCGGCGGCCTCCAGGATCGTCGCCCACGTCGTCTCACGAGACCTCAAGGAGCTGCTCGCCAACCCGCCGCGCAACGCCAAGGCGCAGCTCCGCGCGGTCCTGGAGAAGATCGTCGCGGCGGCCAAGGCCCGCATCGCCGCTCGGGAGCACCGCGACAACCAGCGCCGCAAGACCGCCCTTGAGAACTCGGCGCTCCCCGCCAAGCTGGTCGACTGCCGCAGTGACGAGGTCGACCGCAGCGAGCTGTTCATCGTCGAGGGCGACTCGGCGCTGGGCACCGCCCGCGCGGCCAGAAACTCGGAGTTCCAGGCGCTGCTGCCGATCCGGGGCAAGATCTTGAACGTGCAGAAGGCGTCCGTCGCCGACATGCTCAAGAACGCCGAGTGCGCCGCGATCATCCAGGTCATCGGCGCGGGTTCCGGCCGATCCTTCGACATCGAGGCCGCCCGCTACGGCAAGGTCATCCTGATGGCCGACGCCGACGTCGACGGGGCGCACATCCGCTGCCTCCTGCTGACGCTGTTCCACCGCTACATGAAGCCGATGGTCGAGGCCGGGCGCGTCTTCGCCGCCGTGCCGCCGTTGCATCGCATCGAGGTCATCAACCCCACGCGCGGTCACGGCAAGTACGTCTACTGCTACTCCGACGCCGAATTGCACCGAGTGCTGCGCGACCTGGAGCGCCGGGGCAAGCGCTGGAAGGACCCGGTCCAGCGCTACAAGGGCCTGGGTGAGATGGACGCCGACCAGCTGGCCGAGACGACGATGGAGCCCCGCCACCGCACCCTGCGCCGGGTCCGCATCGAGGACATCGAGGAGGCCGAGCGCATCTTCGCGCTCCTGATGGGCAGCGACGTGGCCCCGCGCCGGGAGTTCATCGTGAGCAGCGCGGCCGAGATCGACCGCGACCACATCGACGCGTGATCATCGCTGAGAGGTGATTCCCGGTGGGAATGTCCGGGCGGGGGCCCGGATCCACACCGGTCGGGTGATCGGCTCCCCCGTCGGCGGGACGCGTCGGCGGGAGGCCGATCGTGCCCCGGGTCTTCGAGCGCCGGCGGACGGGGCGGAATCGCGAAACCGACATCAGGCCCCGGCCGGTTCCCGCGCCGGCGCCTGATGTCGACGCGTCGATCCGGGCCGGCGACGGCTTCCCGCGCCGGAGGGCGGATCAGGAGGGCCTGATCCCGACCCTCAGATGTCGACCGGCATCAGCTTGCCGGTGCGCACGTCGTAGACGGCCCCGCCGACCGGCATCCCCGCGGGCAGGAACGGGGTCGTCCTGATCCGTACGAGATCATGGCGGAGTGCCGCGTCCTGGTCTGGGACGGTGTGGAAGTCCAGGCTGCGGGTGTCGACGCCGCGCCGGGCGGTGATCGCGTGTACCTCGTCATCGGTGACCTTGGCCATGCCGCAGTCGGTGTGCGGCATGACCAGCACCCGCTCCACCCCCAGCAGGTTGACCGCCAGGATGAGCGTGCGCAGGACGTCGTCGGTCACCCTCGCCCCGGCGTTGCGGAGGATCTTGGCGTCCCCCGGCTTCAGGCCGAAGAGCCCCAGCGGATCGATCCGCGAGTCCATGCAGGTGACCACGGCGAGACCGCGGGCGGCCCTACCGGTCAGCTCGGTGTCGGTGAACGTGGCGGAGAACTCCTCGTTGGCGGTCAGCAGGTCGTCAAAAGCACTCACGTACGCATCCCTCGGTCGGCGCAATCAACGGACTAATGATGCTTCATGCCCGTTTCCTGAGCGTTGCCGGGGCCGCACCGGGTGAGGACTTCACCAAGATCCCACCACTGTCGCTCACGCTGGGTCATGATGTCGTCACCCGAAGTCCGGATGTGTGGGGAGGGTGAATGAGCAGGATCGAATCCCTGGCCGACTATCTTCGTGACCAGGGCAGGCGAAAGCTGGACCGGGTCGAGGTGAGGGACGGGGGGCGCAACGCGCGCTCGGCGCTGTCCCTGCTCGACGCGGCGGTTTACACCCGATCACTGAGGGACGAGGACCCGTTCGTGGCCGTCCTCGTGGAGGCGGGGTGTTTCGGCCCGGAGGGGACCGGTGAGTTCGAGCCGACGGATCGGGTGGCCAAGGTCGTCCGCTTCTGGGAGTCGGGTGAACCCTGGCAGTTGCTGATGGCGATCCGGTTCGCGCTTCAGGGGGCGCTCATCTGAGGTGCCGGGTTTCGGTCCGCCCGGGGAGGAAAGACGGACCGGGCCCGAGGCGCGCGGGATACCGGGTAGGGCGTCGTCGGCGTCGCCGGGGGTGACGGTCAGGCCCAGGGTGG